>NZ_JBHJVK010000103.1:0-1824 GCF_042264695.1 Kitasatospora sp. NPDC056138
CTGGGTTATTTGCCCGATATGCCCGCTTTTGGGTTGTTGCGGGGGGTGTCGGATATCGGATAAAGGCGTGGTGCGGGCCACAGGAATGGGAGTGGTGCAGGCCACAGGAATGGCCGTGACCCGGGTCACGGAATGCCGGGAACCCGGCTCGCGGGAATGGCAGTGTGACCCAGGCCATAAAGCCCGGCCCGAGGTGATTCGGGGTCGGGCTGCGGGCCCGAACGGTGCTGCGGCCGCCCGAGGCAGGGTGCGCGCCGCGCCGGCAAGGTCGCCGAGGAGGCGCCGGATGTCACCGGCACCAGGCGGGACCCGGTGGCACCGGCCACGAGGGCTCGCCCTCCGGAGGGCGAAGACGGCTCTCCGGTTCGAGGTGCTGCCGCAGTTCGGCGGTGTCGCTGTTTCTCGGGGCGACGGGCGGCGGGCGGCGGGCGGCGGGCGGCGGGCGGCGGCGAGGTCGACTGCGGTGATCAGGGGCGGTCGATGCCCCTCCTGCGGTAGACCCCGCCGTCGACGGCCCTCGGCGGTCCGAGGCCGGAGAGATCCGAGGCCGGACTCCGGCGGGCGGCGTCCGCCGCTGCGGCCGACAGGTGGGTCTCCTCCCCCCCGGGGCGTACACCTCGGGCCGGTGAGAGGGGTGGGTCGTGGAGGCCGCCTTCGAGGAGCCTCGTCCGGTCGGCACGGTGACGGTGAACGCGGTGGCCGACCGCCCGCAGCCGCGCACTGCGGCCGTGCCGGTGCGCGCGGTGCGGTCGACCCGCGCGTCGCTCTCCCGGGGCGCCGGTCGTGATCATCCGAGTCGGTCTCGGATCGGACCGGATCGGAGGTTCCGGAGTGCGGCCTCGCGAACAGGTCGAGGGCGCTCGTAGGCCGGGCGGTCGAAACCGGCATCGGCAGGCCGGCCCGGCTCGGAGTGCTCCCGTCCTCCCGCCGCAGCCGGATGGATGCCCGCCTGGCGATTCGCCGACCGGGTTCCTCGGGCTGCCGCCGTCAACGTCGGCTCCACGTTGCGGGATTGGCCGGATCGCCCGGGTGAAACACCCGGGCGATCCACCCCTCCCGCCCCGCCGACCGGTGCGGACACCGAGTCCGTAGCCGGGCACCCGGAAACGGGCGACGACCCGTCAGATGGCTCTGGCCGTGGACCGGGTGGGCACCGGGGCCGGGAGGTCGGGCTCAGCCGCCGGGCGCCGGTCCGGTTCCTCGCCTCCGTGGGAGCCGAGGCCGGCGGAGACGAGACCGGGCGGTCGACGCCGCGCTCGGCGCTGCCGACCCTCGTCTGCGTCCTTCGTGCGGACGGCCCGGTGGGCCCCGGCGACCTCGCGCCCCCGGCCGCTGTACCGAGCTGCGCACCCCCGCCGGGTCGGCGGTCGCCCCGGGCTGAGCGGCGGCGGCAGCCTTGCGGGAAGTGAGCAGGTTCACGTGTCCGGCCGATCGCCGTCGCGCGTTCGCCGACCGGCAGTGGTACTCGCCAACTCGGCTTGTGGAAAGCGGAGTTCGCCGATCGGGCGATCCGCGCCGGCCGTCCGGTCGGCCACTGCTGTGTTCGGGCTCGCTCCGGAAGCCGCAGCGGGCGAGGGGAGTTCGCTCGATTGACCAGCGGAGATCGCCCATGCCCCCGGGAGCGGCGGAGCCGCTGTAACCGGCCTCACACCCTGAGATCTCATATCCCGGACGTCTCTCCGCCGCCGACGCGTCGTTCGCGCACTCGTCGGTTCCACCGCACACGCGCCGAGGGTCGGGGGGCCCGGAGGGCGGGCCCACCCGGCAAGGGGGGGTTGTTTATAAAAAACGGGCGGGCGGGGGGGGAGGCGAAACAAAAGCAGG
>NZ_JBHJVK010000103.1:1834-21559 GCF_042264695.1 Kitasatospora sp. NPDC056138
GGCCCCCCCCCCCGCCCCCCCGGGGGGGGCCGCGCCCCGGGGTGACCCCCCCCCCCGGCGCGGGGGGGGGCCCCGGGGGGGGGCCCCCCGACCCTCGAAGGTGGTGGTTGTCACAGAGTCGGGCAGGGGACTCCGGACGGACTCGTTACCAGCGGTACCAGTGGTGCTGCCGAGTGTTGTCGGCGGGTGCGGGTGCGGGTGCGGGTGCGGGTGCGGGTGCGGGTGCGGCGGGGGTGCTGGTCGTGGGGGTGGCGGGGGCAGGTGCGGGTGCCGTCGTGGACGCGCTGGTGGCGGAACCCGTGATCTTGTTGTAGCGGAGCGGCGTGTAGTAGCTGGTGGGCCAGCCGGCCAGCGAGCTGGCGTTGAGGTTGCCCTGGTACTCGCGGGTGGGAACGCTGCGGTTCTGCTCGGAGTAGTAGTTGAACGTCCCGGCGGACTGGTCGATCCAGTTGCCGAAGAGGATCACGTGGTCGGCGGTGTAGTCGAGGGCGTCGCCGGGCTGGAGCTGGGAGCTGGCGATCCTGGTGGAGACGCCCGGGAGCGTGGAGGTGACCAGGCTGGAGCTGAGGTGCCAGGCCATGGAGACGAACCCGGAGCAGTCCTCGCGGTAGCTGCCGTTGCTGTCGGAGTGGGTGGCGCCCTGGTTGTAGGGCACGGCCTGGCTGACCCAGCTCTTGGCGCGCTGGATGACCTCGTCGGGCGAGATGCTGCCGCCGACGGACGATGCCGCGTGCGCGGGAGTGGCGATCATCAGGGAGGCGGCGCCGACTCCGAGGAAGCCGACGAGGCAGCGGCGGAGGGCGGGTCCGTACAGGCGCATGGATGTCTCCAGGGGTTGCTGGTGGGGCAGCGGGGTGCTGCTGTGGGGCAGCAGGGTTGCTGGTGTGGGCAGCGGGTGTGACTAGCCGAGCTGTCGGGCGACCGAGGTGAGCAGGTCCCCGTCCGATCGGGTGCTGTAGGGGACGGCGTGGGCGGCAGCCCACTCGTCGAAGTGGACGACGGCCAGGGTGGTGCCCTGCCGGACGGCGTAGAGGTGGTCGGTCTGCGGACCGGCCGCGGACAGTCCCTCGACGCCCGTCCACTGCCGTGACCAGGCGGTGCCCTGATCTGTCACGGCGGTCTTGGTGACCTGCGCGTCCGTCGTGCCGAGAGCCGTGGCCTGAAGGGCGCGGGACGCGGTCTGGCAGCCGTCCATCTGCGTCAGCAGACCCTGGTAGGCGGTCTGCGCGGCGGCGCCGTCACGGAAGGTGAACAGGTCCTGCTCCGCCGGTGTCCGGTAGACGCTGACGTACGCCTGCTGCTGCCAGGAGGCGGCACCGAGGACGGACGCACACTCGTCGAGCTGGACGGCGCCGGTCACGGCCTGGGTGCGTGGCGGAGCGAGCGGGTGCCATCCCTCGACGGCCCCGTTGGGGAGCTGGGCCGCGGAGAGCCCTCCCGTCGCCGCGAGCCCTGCCGTGGCACTCGACGGTGTTACGGCGGCCGGGGCGGCCGTGCTGTCGCCGTGGGCGGTGGCGGACAGCTGGGGGGCGCTGCCGCAGCCGCCGACGGTGACCAGGACGGCCAGGACACCGAGCGCGCCGAGGGCGGCCGCACTGAGAGGTCGGACAGAGGCGGGGGGACGAATGGAGCCAGGCATCGGGATCTTCCTAGCAAGGCCACCGGGTCACGGGACGGACTCGATGGAACAAGGAACGGTGCAACTAGGCATGGCGGGGCAGGGTGTGGCGGGACAAGGCGCGGGACGCCGGGGCAGGGTCTTCCGGTTTTCGGCGTTCGGCAGGCGGCACGGCACCCGTGGGGCGATCCGGTGGCCTTGGCCTTCAGCTCGACAGCCGTCCGCTTGGGGAGGCGGCGCTGGGTGACGGGATTCTTGCCCGGTCGTTCGGACACTGTCAAGAAGCCAATATGAGTATTTGGTGGCGAAAATAACCGATACGTCCGATTTCCCGCTGTCGGGATCTTCGATCCGGATGGCGCGCTGGTCAGGCGGCCTGCGCGCCGCTGCGGAGTCGGCCGATCCGGCTCTGGACGCCCGTGTGCGAACGTGGCCACCGTGGCGCGGTGTGCGGTGTTGCCGTGCACCGCGAGGGTGACTCACAACTGCCCTAGGCTGCACGGGGTTCGGCCACGGTCGAGGAGGTGCCGGCCGGGTCGGCGCGGGCTGCCGGATCCGGTCCGCTGTGGCGCGAAAGCCTTGACTTCCAAAGGAGTTGGGTCCGGGGTGGACCGCACCTCGGGAGTCGGCGGCCGATCGTCGTCGGCCGTGTCGCCGTGTCGCCGTGTCGCCGCGCCCCGTGCCCCGGGCGACCGGCTGTCGTGCCCCGGTCGCCGGCCTGGCCGTTCCGTATGGCGTTGACGCAGGTCAGAAGCCCTGAATGGCCAACGTATACAAGATCAAATAGCAAAAACGCCTTTGATTTGCAGTCTCAGGAGCGGTGTGTCAATATAATCAAAGGAGTCCGCGTGGAGCTCAGGGCGAGCGGACAAGAGCAGAAAGAGCGAGGGTCCATGTCGGACGGCGCGCGCGTCATCGTCGGAGTCAGTGGCTCGTTGAACAGCCTGACCGCACTGCACCGCGCGGTGGACGAGGCCCGTACCCGCGGGGCGGTGCTCGTTCCCGTACTGGCCTGGGCGCCCGTCGGCGGGGAGTTCAACTACCGTGCCCGGCCGTGTCCGCCGCTGCTCCGCACCTGGGAAGCGGCTGCCCGGAAGCGACTGGACCGGGCTTTCCAGGACGCCTTCGGCGGATTCCCCGTCGGTGTCCGGGTGGAGCCGCTGGTGGTCCGCGGTGAGGCCGGGCCGGTGCTGGCCCAGGTCGCCGATCGGCCGGACGACCTGCTGGTCGTCAGCACCGGACGCCAGGGCGGCCTGCGTCGACTCCTGCACGGTTCGGTGAGCCGCTACTGCCTGGCCCGTGCGACGTGCCCCGTGGTCGCCGTTCCGCCGTCCACGCTCCACACCGAGCTGCGGCAGGTCGCCCGCATCACCGACCTGCGAGAGCTGTCGCACGCAGCCTGACCTCCCGGGGCACGCCGATGCGGACCGGCTCGCCCGCTGCGCCTGTCGCGCCGGTCGAGCCGGTCCCGCCGAGGTCGAGGCCGGACATTCGTCGCGAGCGTGCCCGGCGAAGGGTTCCCCGAACGGCGCGTGACGGCCGACGTCCCACGAACTCCGGTCCGCCCGGCCGGTACGGCCTCAGGCCGCCGGTGGCCGCCCCGCACGGAACCGCCGGGCGGCCCCGCCGCTCCGGTTCGGCCCGCTCCGGCCCGGTTCTGCGGGCAGCTGTCAACGGGCGCTGGAGCAGGGGTAGTTCGGTGCAGATCGACCGAGGCCGGCCTGGGCCGGTGCGGGTCGGCGCAGGTCAGTACCGGCGCAGGTCAGTGCCGAGGTAGGTCGGCACCGGGGCAGGCCGGTACAGGGACAGGGCGGGCCGGTACAGGGACAGGGCGGCGCAGCGCAGCTCGGTGAGGTCAGCGCAGGGCCTGCGTCTGCCAGTAGCCGAAGCGCTGGAGCGGCTCACCGTCCATCCGCCAGGGCCAGGGCGTGACGGTTCCTCCGATCAGGCGGAAGGTCTCTGCGGCCTCCTGGAGCCGGTTGGCCTGGACCAGCGCGTAGGCCAGCAGGTTGAGATCGGCCAGCGCTGCGGCGTGCCGCAGGTGGCCCGGCTGGGTCCAGTCGGTGAGCGCGCGCTCCAACGACGACGCGGCGCGGGCCTGTGTCCACTGCCTCCGGGCCAGCAGTCCGTCGACGCCGCCTCGGGCGACGGTCCGGTGGTGGTGTTCGACGATCGCCGTGAGCTCCAGGCCCACCGCCGGTACCGCCGGAGGTATCCGGGACCGGACGGAGTCGACGAAGTCGAGCACCCGGCTGTGGGAGCCGCACTCCTCCGGTGACAGGTAGCCCAGCATCTGCAGATGCGCTTCGCGGTGCCAGGCGTCACGGGTCATCACCTCGTGCCAGACCTGGAACACCTCCTGCGGGTCGCGCCTCAACTGCCGCAGCGTCCCGAGCATGACCACCCAGGGCGTCGGGTCGTTCGGCTGGAGTTCGGCGGCGCGGTGGCAGCGGTCGACGGTGGCGCCCGCGTCCTCGAGCTCTCCGGTGAGTTGGCCGCGGACCAGATCGACCCAGGACTCGAGGATCAGGGAATCGGCATTCTTCGGCCGGCGCATCCGCCAGGATCGGGCGAGACCGGAATTCGCCGTCCATCCCGCCAGTACGGCGAAGCGGTGCGCCCGCCGGTCCCAGTCTGTTGCCGCGTCCTGAATTACTCGTTCGACCTGGTCGATCTGAATATCTATCAGGCCCGGTGCAGGGGGGGAACCAAGTTGCTTGCGCACCCTTCCGAGCTGGCTGTCGTCGAGTTCGGGGGCCAGGCGCGGACCGGTGGTTCGAAGCTTTCGAAAGAGCGACACGGACGCAGCGTAGGGCCGCACCGGAATTACCGATAGGCCCTTGGACGAATCGTTACTCGCGGGCACGCCGGGGCGGAATTACCGTCTCGTACGGTGAGATCGGGAGGAGTACGGGCACTCAGGGAGACCATTCGGTCGCGCGGTGATGCCGTGTCGGCCCACGACGATCCCGGTTTCGCCCGTTCCCGCGCTCCGGCGGACCGCCGGCGAGTGGCCGGCCGGGACGGAGTCGACCGGGACGTCCGCCGGCCGGAACGTTCGCCGCGCCGCCGCACCGGAGTGCGCCGGGTCGGCGGGCGTCGCCCCGGCCGCGCGGTTGCACCGCCACCCCGCCGTGCCCCGCGCCACCCCGCCGTGCCCCGCGCCGGGCCGCCGTCCCGCAGCCGTCGGCCCGGCCCGGTTCCGGCGGCTGCGGGACGGAATCCCGGTGAAGGTCCCGGCCGCCGGCTGCCGAGGTCTCTGCGCGTCAGAGGGTGCTGTGGCCACCGCCCCAGCGGATCGCGGCCGCACCGGCGAAGTCACCGGCGTGCGCGAAGCCGCCGAGTACGACCAGGTCCCCGCCCCGGACCGCCCCGGAGCGGATCGAGCGGTCGAGGGTGATGGGGATGGCCGCACCGAACAGGTTTCCGCAGCTGTCGAACGTGTCGGGGTGCCGGTCCTTCGGCAGGCCCAGGGAGTCGCGCCAGTTCTGCAGGAACGTGCGGTTGGGCTGGTTGGTCACCAGCAGGTCGATCTCGGCGGTCCGGACCTCGATCCGGCGGCACAGGTCCGTGACGACCTCCGGGACCAGGCGGTTGCCGCGTTCCATGACCCGGGCGATGCCGGACTCGGTGAAACCTATCCGCAGCTGGGACTCACCGGGCTCCCAGTACTTCCGGCCGTCGTCGAGGACCGCGGTCATGTCGCCGCCGTGGTCTCCGATGTGGCGGGTCACCACGTCCAGCACGGGAGCGTCGGCCGAGGTGGTCAGGTAGCCGACCCCGGCGCCGTCGCCCGGGATGGCGGCCTGGGCGAGCCGGCGCACGTCGGACTGGGTGAACAGCTGGCCCGCGGCACTCTGCGCGTTGCAGATCAGCGCGGTCTTCGCGTCGGTGGTGGTGAGGATGGTGCGCGCCAGCTCGATCATCTGGATGAAGGACGCGCAGCCCGCGCTGGCCACGTCGATCAGCCACTGCGGTTTCAGCCCGAGCCGGCGCGCGACCTCGGTTCCGGCGCCCACGAACGGGATGTCGGGGAGCTGGCTGTGCGTCAGCAGGACGTCCACGGCGCGGACCTCCTCGCGTCCGTGCCGCTCGACGAGCGGCTGCACCGCGCGTTCGATCATGTCCACGTTGGTCTCGTCGGCGGACACGTGGTGCCGCAGCGGGGGGATCCGGAACATCGGGCTGTCGCGGAGGCGGTCCTCGGCGTCGGCGTACTCGGTGTAGAACTCGGCGGGGACCGGCTTGCCGGGCAGATAGCCGGCGACGTCGGTGAGGCTGACCGTGGTCACGGCGCCACCACGCTGCGGGGGGAGCTGCTGACCGGCAGTCCGCCCAGGTGACGGTGTTCGAGGATGGCCTTGAGGTTCTCCAGCTCCACCGTGTGGCCGGCGTAGAACATGTCCCAGTAGTCGCCGACCCACGGCCGGTCCGGCCGGGGCGCCAGCTCGGGGCGGGGGTTGCGGTCGTAGTGCGGGTGCCGGCAGTTGGTCCAGGTGATCACGGAGCCCGGTGTGCCCAGTACCGACTGTGCGGGAACGACCCGCATCAGGTAGATCATCCAGAGTTCCTCGCCCTGGTCCCAGGCGCAGTGGAAGTCCACCGTCATGGCCTCGGCGTTGGCCACCACCTTGCAGAAGATCCTGGTGTCCGGCTCCAGCCGGTCGTCCCCGACCCACAGTCCGGGGGTGTCGGTGGGTGCGAAGTCCCGCAGGCTGAACGTCCACTCCTCCAGGTGGTGGCCCTGCCTCAGGTACTCGTACGCCTTCTCCGGCGGGCAGTCGACGTAGGTCTGGATCGTGCAGTACTGCCCGTAGACCTCCTGGTGCGGGTACGACGGTCGGGTCAACTCGGCGCAGCGGGCCAGCAGTTGCTGCTGGTCGGTGTTCTCCACCCGGGTCAGGCCGGGGACGTCAGCCAACTCGTACGGGTCCGCGCTCATGGGCGCTCTCCTCACTCTCGGCCGGCTCCGGGCCGGCGGCCGCCACATCGGGAAGGGACAGGAACGGAAGGAACGGCGGTGTCTCGGCGGGATCGAGGTCGAGCGTGACGAACGCCGGAGCGCCGCTGTCGTTGGAGCGCAGCAGCGCCCGGCGCAGCTGCGTCCCGTCGTCGGCCCGGGTCACGTCGAGGGCGGGGAACATGCCCGCCACGCCCGCCGCGATGTCGGTGGCCCGGAACAGACTGCTGTGGTGCGGCGCCCCGAGGAACACCTGCTCGCGGGTGGCGCACATGGCGTGCGCGTTGTTGTTGAGGATCACGAAGGTGACGGGCGCGGTGTACTCGACCGCGGTGTGCACCTCCATCCCGTGCATGAAGAACGACCCGTCGCCGGCGATCACGTAGGTGCGGCGACCGGTGGCGAGCGCCGCGCCGATGCCGGCGCCGAAGGTGTAGCCCATGCCGCCCATGCCGACGGCCACCACGAAGCGGCCGTGCCGCGGGGCCGGCAGCAGGTGGATCGCACTGGCCCCGGCGTTGCCCGCGTCGACGAAGACGTGTGCCCGCGGTGGCAGTGCGGCCTCGACCGCGGCCACCGCGGCGGCGTAGGACGTGCCGCCGCGACCGGTCCGGGGTGTCCGCCGGGGCACCGGTCCGGCGTGCCCGGGGGCCGGCCGTGGGCGCGGGTCGAGCCGCTCGGCCACCGCGCGCAGGGTGTCCCGGACGGGGCCCTGCAGGGCGATCCCCGGGACGAACGGCGGTTCGGGGTCGATGCAGACCACCGGGGTCCCGGCCAGGGCCCCGTCCAGTCCGCCGCGTGCCACGTCCGGCAGCCTGGTGCCGACCAGCAGGCAGACATCGGCCCGCCGGAGGCAGTCGGTGACGTTCTGATGGCCCATCACGCCGGCCACTCCGGCGAACCGGGGGTCGTCGTTGCGGAACACGTCCTTGGCGTCCGGGGTGACCGCCACCCAGGCGCCGAGCCGGCCTGCCACCTCCGCCAGCTCCGTCCGGGCGTCCGACGCGGCCACGCCCTCGCCGGCGATGACCAGGACGGTCCGCGCGCCGCGCAGCAGGTCCACGGCCCGGTACGGCAGTCGCGGCCCGGCCGGTTCTGCCGGGGCGGGCGGAGGCGTCGGCCGGCGGGGCTCGACCCGTGCCTGCTGGACGTCCTTGGGCAGCAGGAGCACGGCGGGGCCCCGGAGGCCGGTGCGGGCTGCGGTGAGGGCCCTGGCGAGCAGCTCCGGCATCGAGTCCGGGTCCTCGACCCGGGCGCAGAACCGGGCGACGGGTGCGAACAGTTGCAGCGCGTCGAAGGAGCCGGCCTGCCCGCTGGTGTCCTGGAAGGCGCCCCGCCCCTGGGAGCCGGTGGGCGGCTGGCCCACCAGCGCCAGCACCGGGACCCGGGAGGCGTGGGCCTCGGCGAGTCCGGGCAGGAGGTTGACCGCACCGCCTCCGGACGTGGCGGCGACGACCCCGATCCGCCCGGTGACCCGGGCGTGTCCGTCGGCCATGGTGACGGCCGAGAACTCGTGTTTGGCCACGACGGCGCGGATCGTGCCGCCGGTGGCGTGGAACGCGTCGTACAGGTCCTCGATGTTCGCGCCACCGACGCCGAACACCTGGCGGACGCCCGCTGCGGCCAGCTCGCGGGCCAGTTGGTCGACGAGTCGGACTCCGACGGTCATGCGATGCTCCTCTCCGCCTGGCCGGGCGCGACGATCAGCCCGGACGGCGAGGTGGCCTGGAAGCGGCGGCGGTATTCGCTCGGGGTCAGTTCGAAAGCCCGGCCGAAGGAGCGGAAAAACGTCTCGGCGGCCGGATAGCCGCAGCAGCGCGCGATCTGACCGATCGGCAGGTCGGTGGTCTCCAGCAGTTTGCGGGCCTGGGCGATGCGCATCTGTTCGATGTAGTGGCCGGGAGGCATTCCCACCTCGCGCCGGAAGACCCGGGCGAAGTTGCGGACGCTCATATTGGCGCGCTCGGCGATCTCCGGGACGGGCAGCGGCTGTTCGAGATTCTGCAGAATCCACTCCTGTGCGGTGCGAATGGGTGCCCGGTCGGCGAGTTGGGCCTCCAGAATCGAGCTGAACTGCGACTGGCCGCCGTTCCGCTTGAAGAACAGCACCAGGAACCGCGCTATCTCAAGCGCGAACGCCGCACCGTGGTCGGCCTCGACCAGCGCGAGGGCCATGTCTATGCCGGTGGCCACTCCTGCCGAGGTGACGAACCGGCCGTCCCAGACGAAGATCGGCTCGGGGTCGACCGTCACGTCCGGGTACCGGCGGGCCAGGTCCCCGCAGTAGGCCCAGTGCGTGGTGGCGCGCCGCCCCTGGAGCAGACCCGCCTCCGCGAGCAGGAACGCCCCGCCGCACACCGAGGCGACCCGGCGCGACCGGTCGGCGGCCCGGCGGACCCACGAGATCAGCTCCCGGTCGTCGAGCACCTCGTTGAGGCTCCAGCCGCCGGGGACGAGCAGGGTGTCGATCGGGCCGTCTCCCGCATCGAGCGGTTCGGCCTCGATCACCATGCCCGAGGAGGTCCGCACCAGCGGCGCATCGGCGGAGACGAACTCGATCCGGTAGCCGGCGCCCGTCGTCGACAGCTGCCGGTTGACGGTGTCGAACACCTCGATCGGCCCTGTTATGTCCAGCGCCTGTGCACCGGAGTAGACCATCACCACTATTCGTCGCTGAGACACCGTCACAGCCTGTACGCAGCGCGTGATGGCGGCAATGACGGCTTACTGACGAATTCGGCCACGCCGGTCGGCCGTGGGCCGCCGGGCAGCGTCCGAGCAGGCATGTTGACGGAGCGTCACGGCATGGTGTGAGACACGTCATGTCCGCGTCCGTCATGTCCGCGTTCGCCGTGTCCGCTTCCGCCGTGGCCGCTTCCGCCGTGCCCGCGTCCGCCGTGTCCGCGCGCTGCGTCTGCCCGGGCCGGCGGGTCGCGGGCAGGCCCCTGGCGGTCCCGGCCGACGGGTGTGCGGGCCGAGTTCCGGAACGGCGCGGCACGTGAGTTCGGCCTGGTGATCGGCGCGGACGGACTGCACTCCAAGGTGCGCCGACTGGCCTTCGGCCCGGAGGACCGCTGTGTCCGCCATCTCGGCCACTACGCCGTTACCCGGTCGCTGCCCAACCACCCCGGCCTGCGTCGGGGTTCGGTCGGGTGCAGCGTCCCCGGGCGGTTCGCCACGATCGGTGCCGACCACCGTGACGCCGAGCGGGCGGGCGCCTTCCTCGTCTTCGCCTCGCCCCGGCTCGACTGCGACCGGCACGACCCGCGGCAGCAGAGGCGCTGCTCACCGAGGCCTTCACCGGACTCGGCTGGGAGGTCCCGCGGCTGCTCGAATCCCTCGGGCAGGCACCCGAGTTGGACGTCGATCCGATCGGCCGGGCGGATTTGGACCACTGGTCCACCGGCCGGATCGCCCTGTTCGGGGACGCTGCGTGCGGCGCCGCCATCGGAGGCATGGGCACCGGAACCGCCGTGGTGGCGGCCTAAGTTCCGGCCGGTGAACTCGCCCGTGCCGACGGCGACCACCGCACCGCCTTCGCCCGGTACGAGGGCCTGCTGCGCGACTACGCCCGGGGCTGCCGGAAGGGTGGCGACCGGACCGGAAGGTCTTTCGCACCCGGTTCCATGACCGGACTACGGATCCGCAACGGGCTGTTGAACCGGCGCTTCGGGCTGGACCTGATGCTCAAGGAGGGCAAGAAGGTCACCACCCTGGTGCTGCCGGACCACCCGGCCGAGCTCGGCGTGGCACGCCGGTGGACCTGATTGTCAGGAGGGTCTGCCCCTGCCATGCTCGCTCTACATGATCCTCAATCGCCGTACAGTGATCACCGCGCTGGCAGCCGCACCGGCCCTGAGCACCGTCACCGGCGTCGTGGGCAGCGCTCCGGCCCGGGCCGCCGGCGACACCTACGCCTCCAACACCGCCCTCTACGCGGACATAGGACTGGTCGAGGGTGTGGACTACGGCCGTCGCTCCCGTCGGCACCCGATCGACGCCGCCGACCTGTCCGGCCGTTCGGCCTTCATCAGGACCACGGTCATCGCCCCGCACGGCGGCGGCATCGAAGGGGGGACCTCCGAACTCTGCCTGGCGATAGCCGGTTACCACCCGGCGGACCTCGCGCCCACCCCGGTCGCCGGGCCGGTGCACGACTTCTGGATGTTCGAGGGACTGCGCCGCGTCGGGAACGCCACCCTGCACGTCACCTCCACGCACTGCGACGACACCATCGCCCGCTCGCTCTGCGCGGGCAGCCTCAACGCGGTGTCGCTGCACGGCTGCACGCCCGCCCAGGCCGGTCTGGCGGCCGGGGCCCGGGCGGTGCTGGTGGGCGGACTCAACGCCGCCCTGCGGAAGTACCTGATGGAGGAGTTCGCCGCGGCCGGTGTCCGGGCGGTGACGGCCTCGGGGGAGGAGGAGATCGCCGGTGTCTCCCCGCACAACATCTGCAACCGCACCCTGCTCGGGATGGGCGTTCAGCTGGAGATCACCACCGACCTGCGCGCCGCCATGTTCGCGGAGGGGAGGAACACCCGGGCGGCCCGGGCGGCCAGCACCCTGCCGCTCTTCTGGTCCTTCGTGAAGGCGGTGCGCACCGCCGTCGGCCGGATCGAGGCCGACCAGCGGGTGATCTGATCCGAACTGATCCGGCTCTGCGGCCTGGACTCGTCGGCCCTCGGGCCGGCCGGGGGTCGTCCGTACGGGACCGGAGTCCTCGGGGGCAGCCCGGGAGCTCGACCGTCCGGCACCGCGTGGCCGGGCGCCCCCCGGTGGTGAGCGGACGCCCCGGCCGCCCGCCCGGACGCGGTGATCGGCGGAGTGCTCTCGACCCGTCGGTGGTCCGCGCTCCCGTCCATGGCGGTGTCCCGCCGTCCAGCGCAGTGTCCCGCTGTCCGCCGTGGTGCCCCGCGCCGGACCGGACTCGTCCGCGGGCGGCAGCGGCGCAGCGGATCACGGTCGAGCCCGGCCCCGTCCCCCGAGGGAAATGCGCACCCCGTTTCCGCCGACTCCCGTGCGCGACCGGCCTTCCGGGGCCGCGGACGGCGCACCCCCGCGTCCGTGCGCCGAGCGCAGCCACCTCCCGGTGCGCTCCCTACGGGTGACTCGTCCGGGCCAATCAGTACGTCACCCTGACCAGGCCATGACTTCCGGCGCCGCACACCGTTGACCCGGCGCAGCACCCACGTCACACGAAGGATCCGCCATGCGCCACCTCGCCGACGCCGTCACCACCGCCGGGATCATCGCGGCCGTCGTCGTCGCAGGGTTCGTCGTCCTGCTGATCGCCGGTCTCGCCCGTACCTCCGCCCGCGCCGAGCGGGTCGCCGCCAGGCACCGCGAGGAACGCGCCCGCGAGGCCGCCACCGAGGACCCGGACCTGCCGGGCGGGGAGGACCGGTGACCGAGGTCGACCGGGACCGGCGTCGTCCCGTGCCCACCCGTCTGCTGCCGGACCCGCCACCCGGTTCGGGCCGGGTGACCGGCCGCCCGGCCGGTTGAACCCGGCGGCCCGCACGATCGGACCCGGTGCCGTGAGACAGCCCGGCCGGAACACCGGCGCCGGCCCGGCGCAGGGTCGGTGTGACGTGTCCGGTCCGCCGTCCGGTCCGTCGGCGATGCCCGCGTCACCGCCGCGCTGAGCCTTTGTCCCGTCGGCGCCGTTGCCGACGCGGGTCCCTCCGCCCGGGCGCCTCGGGCCCACCTGGGAACTGCTCCGAAAAGATCCCGTGATCGGCGTGCAACCGAACACCTGCTCGTCACGTATATCTCCACGGAATCGATGGACAGAGGGGGATGCAGTGAAGCGGGCTACGGGTTTGCTGATGGTGGGCGGGATGCTGGTGCTGGCGGGGTGCAGCGGCGGCGGTACCTCCGGGGCGGACCATCCCGACGCGGCGGCTTCGGCGAAGGCGTCCGCGGCGAAGCTGGCCATCGAGCCCAAGGACGGCTCGCAAGGGGTGGCACCGAACGCGCTCAAGGTGTCGGTGGCGAGCGGCAAGCTGACCAGCGTGGCGGTCACCGACAAGAGCGGGAAGCCGGTCGACGGCACCATCTCCGCCGACGGGGCGAGCTGGTCGCCGTCGGCCGGCCTGGCGGTCGGTGCCGCGTACCAGGTGAGCGCGCGGGCCGCCGATGCCGATGGTGTGGTCGCCACGGCGAGCAGCTCCTTCACCACCCTGACGCCGGAACACACCGTCAAGGTCTCGGACAACGTCGACACCGGCTCGAAGTACGGTGTCGGCATGATCGTGTCGGTCGACTTCGGTGCGCAGGTGAAGAACCGGGAGGAGGCGCAGAAGGCGATCACCGTCGAGGCCTCCGACAAAACCGTGGTCAAGGGGCACTGGTTCGATGACGGCAGGCGGCTCGATCTGCGGCCGGAGAACTACTGGAAGCCCGGCACCACGGTGAAGGTGCACTTCCGCACCAAGAGCGTCGAGCTCTCGCCCGGCGTCTACGGCGCCACCGACCGGGACGAGCAGTTCACCATAGGCCGCTCGAAGGTCAGCGCGGTCGACGCGTCCTCCCACATGATGGTGGTCAAGGAGGACGGCAAGTCGGACCAGGACGTTCCGATCACGGCCGGCTCCGACGACAACCCGTCCTGGAACGGCACCATGGTGATCTCCGCCAAGAGCCGGATGGAGCACATGGCCTCGTCCACGGTGTCGGACATCAAGGGGCCCGGGTACTCGGTGGACGAGCCCCACGCCCTCCGGCTGACCTCCTCCGGCACCTACGTCCACGGCAACCCGAAGGCCGGTGCGGTGGCCGGCCGGGAGAACATCAGCCACGGCTGCATCGGCCTGCCGGACAGCGAGCAGGGCGACGACGGCTCCACGGCGGGCAAGTTCTACGCCGACTCGCTCATCGGTGACGTCGTGACCGTCAAGAACTCGGTGAAGACCCAGGCGCTCGACCCGTCCAACGGCCTCAGCGGCTGGAACCTGGCCTGGTCGAAGTGGTGACCCGCACCGGCGCCCGCGTGCGACGGTGACCCGGCACTCCCGCAGGGTGCCCGCCGACCCTCCCCTGGTGCCCTGAAAGGTGCAGGGCCGGTGAACTGATCCCGTGCAGCCCGACGACCCGACAACCTTGTTGTCGGGTCGTCGGGCTGTCGGATCGTCAGGCCGTCGGCATGAAGGTCATTGTCAACAAGGTAATAGGCGGATACCGTGTTCACCCATGACATTGATCCTGACTGCGGACCCCCGGCTCGACCCCGACCTGCGCGAGGAGATGGTCCGCCTCTGGACGGATGCCAGCAACGCCGGCGGCGCCGTCGGCTTCGTCGCGCCGGTGACGGCGGACGAGGTGCGGGTCGCCGCCGAGCGGAACTTCGCGGGCGTCGGGCCCGACGGCCCCGACCGGTTGCTGGTCGCCCGTGACGCGGAGACGGGGCGGCTGGCGGGCTTCCTGTTCTTCGAGGACATGCGCTTCCCGCTGATGGACCACTGGCGGATGCTCAAGGCGGTCATGGTGCACCCCGACTTCCAGGGCCGTGGGTACGGCCTGGAGCTGCTGGGCGAGGCGGAGCGGATCGCGCGTGCGTGGGGCCTGAGCGGCCTGAAGCTGGCCCTGCGTGGCGGACACGGCCTGGAGAAGTTCTACGGCCGCTGCGGCTACACCGAGGTCGGGCGGGTGCCCGGGGCGATCCGGGTCGCCCCGGGCGACGACCGCGACGACGTCACCATGTGGCTCGACCTGCGCTGAGGCCGCACGGGACGGGTCCGCGCAGCCCCGCACGGACCCTGCACGGACCCTGCACGGACCCTGCATGGACCCTGCATGGACCCCGTACGGACCCCGCACGGACCTTGTGCGGACCGCCGCACACGCGGCCGGGGGCGACCGGATCCGTGCCCCGGCTCGGCCGGAGAGCGCAGGTCACTCCTCGATGGCCCCGCCCACGGACCGCAGGTGATCGCGGAAGGTCAGCGAAGGCGTCCGCCGACGCTGCGCGAGGTAGGCGTCGAAGTGCACCTGGCTGCGCAGCGGGACACCGGCGCGGATCCGTTCGGCCTGCCGGCGCTCGGTGTCGCGGATCGTCTCCGCGAGTGTGAGGACCTCCTCGGCGCGGCCGGTCGGGAGGAGCAGCACCCCGTCGTCGTCGCCCAGGACCAGGTCCTCGCAACTCACCGTCCAGTCGCCCACGGTGGCGGACTCCAGTGCGTCCTTGGGGCGGTCGTCGAGGCGTTGCGGCCCGGCCGGCGTCGCGCCCAGGCTGAAGACGGGCAGTCCGAGAGCCCGGATGTCGGCGGTGTCGCGGTGCAGCCCCCAGATCACGATCCCGTCCAGCCCCGCGGACTGCGCCTCCAGGACCACGAGATCACCGACGCATGCCTCGTCGAGCCGTCCGCCGTTGTCGACCACCAGCACGTCGCCGGGCGAGGCCCCCTCGACGGCCTCCAGGAAGACGTCGACACTGCCGACGTGCCGGGCCGGGCAGGCGCGCCCGGCAACCCGGCCGCCGGCCACCACGGCATGCAGCCCCGCGGGTGCGCAGCGCAGCGGGATCCGTGCGCGGATGCAGGCGTCCGCCACGTGGGCCGTGGTCAGCGTCGCGAACCGGTCCCGGAGTTCCTGGTGGTCCATGGTGTGTCCTCTCGCCGCTCACTCGCCCGGTTCTCATTGTCCTCAACGGGCCTGCCGCGCGGAATCGTTGCGCCGGATTCGACGGAGCGCGCCGCCCGGTGCCCGGGCCCCGGCGCCGTGCCGAGGGCCCGGGGGCGACACGTGCGGTGCCCCGTCATTCCGCGCCGCAGGACGGCCGGGCGGGCACAATCGGAGCAGTCGCACCGCCGAACGGCGTTGCCGCAGCACCGAGTACGGAGGACCGGATGACCAGCGCGGACCTATTGGTCGATGCCTTCAACCGGATCCAGGAGACCGTCCACGAGGCGGTCGGCGGCCTCACCGCCGCCCAACTGGCCGAGCGTCCGGCCGAACAGGCCAACTCGGTCGCCTGGCTGATCTGGCACCTGACGCGGATCCAGGACGACCACGTGGCCGATGCGGGCGGTACCGAGCAGCTGTGGACCGCCGACGGCTGGTGCGACCGCTTCGCGCTCCCGTTCTCCGCCGGGGACACCGGGTACGGCCACTCCGCCGAGCAGGTCGCCGCCGTGCGGGTCAAGTCCCGTACGCTGCTGACCGGTTACTACGACGCCGTGCACGAGCACACCGTCCGCTACGTCGGCACGATCCGCGACGCGGACCTGCGCCGGGTGGTGGACGAGGGCTGGACCCCGCCGGTCACCCTGGCCGTCCGACTGGTCAGCGTCATCTCCGACAACCTCCAGCACGCGGGCCAGGCGGCCTATGTCCGCGGCCTGGTGCGCGAGCGGTAGCGGAATCACACCACAGCCGGACGGGGCGAGGTGCCGAACCCGCGGCGGAGCCCGGACCGACCCCCGCCTTCGCCCACTCCCCACGTGGCGCTCGGCCCGGTACCGGGCGGGTACCGGGGTGCGCCGCCATTCCCGTGATTGCGGCCGCCACCGTTGCCGACCGGCAGACAGCCGGGGCTTTCGGGTGCCATGCTCCTCGGCCAGGGGTGGGGGACTCGCAGGCGGTCACGGATCGGAGTGAGGCATGCTGTCTGTCGTCGTGGGGCCGTGGCGCGGAGCGCCGGTGGTACTGCGGAACGCCGAGGTGCTGCATGACGCGGCGAGCACCATGAAGATGGCCGTGCTCGCGGCGGTGTACCGCAGCGGGCTCGATCTGGATGCCGCCGTACCGGTGGTCAACCGGTTCACCTCGGCGGTCGGCGGCAGCTACGGCAACGCGCGAGAGTGGGACAGCGACCCCGAACCCTGGCAGCTCCTCGACGCCGGGTCGGCCCCGGACTCCGCTCCGGACCGGTCACCGGTACCGGCCTCGGCTCCGCTGCGCTGGCTCGCCGAACGGATGATCACGCACTCGTCGAACCTGGCCACCAATCTCTGCCTGGCCCGGGTGGGCGGACCCGCGGTGGCCGAGGCGTGGCGGCAGGCGAACGCCACCCGCAGTTCGAGTCCGCGCGGTATCGAGGACTTCCCCGCTCGCGACGCGGGAGTGCACAACCGGGTCACCGCGCTGGACCTGGTCCGGCTGCTGGAGTCCCTGGAGCCCGATCTGCTCGCCCTGCTGGAACGCAACACCTGGCGGGTGGACCTGGCGGCCGGGCTCCCTCCGGGTACCCGGATCGCCTTCAAGAACGGCTGGTTCCCCGGTGTGCGGCACTGCGCCGCCGTCGTCCACCCCGAGGACTGTGCGCCGTACGCGCTCGCGGTCTGCTACACCGGCCCGCTGGCCTCCGGCCACGACGACATCGATCCGGCGGCCGGGCTGCTGGCGCGGATCTCGGCGCGGGTCTGGGACCGGCGGCACGAACTGGCGCGGTGACCCGCCGGTCGGGTCCGTCCCGCATGCTGTCGGCCGGCGCGCCGCCCATACTCTGTGTGTGGTGCGTCACATCGGCGTGCCTGCCGCCGCACGGGGCCCCGTCCGCCCCGCCGTCGCCGAGGTACCGGCGTGGCCTGCGCTCCACCGGCACGCGGTGGTCCTACCGTTCGACCCGACGCCCTGACGACTCGATGCGGGGGTGGGTGTCGGGGAGGGGCCATCACGAGATATCTTGATATCAAGACGTTGTAGACGTGAAGCGGAGTACCGGTGACTGACTCGACCATCATCTATACGCACACTGACGAGGCCCCGGCCCTGGCAACGTATTCGTTCCTGCCTGTGGTCCAGGCGTACGCCTCGACGGCGGGCGTCACTGTGGAGACGCGCGACATCTCCCTGGCCGGGCGCATCATCGCGAGCTTCCCGGAGCGTCTCGAGGAGGGCCAGCGCATCGCCGACGCCCTCGCCGAGCTCGGTGAGCTGGCGAAGACCCCCGGGGCCAACATCATCAAGCTGCCGAACATCTCGGCCTCGATCCCGCAGCTCAAGGCGGCCATCGCCGAGCTGCAGCAGCAGGGCTACGCGCTGCCGGACTACCCGGACGACCCGAAGACCGACGAGGACCGGGACGTCCGCGCCCGGTACGACAAGGTCAAGGGCAGCGCCGTCAACCCGGTGCTGCGCGAGGGCAACTCCGACCGGCGTGCGCCCGCCTCGGTGAAGAACTACGCCAAGGCGCACCCGCACCGGATGGGCGCCTGGACGGCCGACTCCAAGACGAACGTCGCCACCATGGGTGCCGACGACTTCCGCTCCACCGAGAAGTCCGCGGTCGTCGCCGAGACCGGTTCGCTGCGGATCGAGCTGGCCGCGGCGGACGGCAGCACCACCGTGCTGCGCGGGTCGGTCCCGGTCCTCGCGGGTGAGGTCGTCGACGCCTCCGTGATGCGCGTGGCCGCGCTGCGCGAGTTCCTCGCCGCGCAGGTCGCCCGTGCCAAGGCCGAGGGTGTGCTGTTCTCGGTGCACCTCAAGGCCACGATGATGAAGGTCTCCGACCCGATCGTCTTCGGCCACGTGGTGCGCGCCTTCTTCCCGAAGACCTTCGCCGCGTACGGTGAGGTGCTCGCCGCCGCCGGTCTGAGCCCGAACGACGGCCTCGGCACCATCCTCAACGGCCTGGACGCGCTGCCCGAGGGTGCCGAGATCAAGGCGTCCTTCGACGCCGAGATCGCCGAGGGCCCGGCCCTCGCGATGGTCGACTCGGACCGCGGCATCACCAACCTGCACGTGCCGAGCGACGTCATCGTCGACGCCTCCATGCCGGCCATGATCCGCACCTCCGGCCACATGTGGGGCCCGGACGGCCAGGAGGCCGACACCCTGGCCGTCCTGCCGGACAGCAGCTACTCCGGCGTGTACCAGGCCGTCATCGACGACTGCCGCGCGAACGGCGCCTTCGACCCGTCCACGATGGGCTCGGTGCCGAACGTCGGCCTGATGGCGCAGAAGGCCGAGGAGTACGGCAGCCACGACAAGACCTTCGAGATCGCCACCGCCGGTACGGTGCGCGTGGTCGACGCCGAGGGCAACGTGGTGCTGGAGCAGCCGGTGGGCGCCGGCGACATCTTCCGGATGTGCCAGACCAAGGACCTGCCGATCCAGGACTGGGTCAAGCTCGCCGTCAGCCGTGCCCGCGCGACCGGTGTCCCGGCCGTGTTCTGGCTCGACGAGGGCCGCGCGCACGACGCCGTCCTGATCGGGAAGGTCAAGGCCTACCTCGCGGAGCACGACACCGAGGGCCTGCAGATCGAGATCCTCTCGCCGGTCGAGGCGACCGCGTTCTCCCTGGAGCGCATCCGCCGCGGTGAGGACACCATCTCGGTCACCGGCAACGTGCTGCGTGACTACCTGACCGACCTGTTCCCGATCCTGGAGCTGGGCACCAGCGCCAAGATGCTCTCGGTCGTCCCGCTCATGAACGGTGGCGGTCTGTTCGAGACCGGTGCCGGCGGCTCCGCGCCGAAGCACGTCCAGCAGCTCGTCAAGGAGAACTACCTGCGCTGGGACAGCCTGGGCGAGTTCCTCGCGCTGGCGGTCAGCTTCGAGCACCTCGCGCAGACCACGGGCAACGCGCGTGCCCAGGTCCTCGCCGACACGCTCGACCGGGCGACCGGCACCTTCCTCGACGAGAACAAGTCGCCGAGCCGCCGCCTGGGCGGCATCGACAACCGCGGCAGCCACTTCTACCTGGCGTTCTACTGGGCCCAGGAGCTGGCCAAGCAGACCGCCGACGCCGAGCTGGCCGAGGCGTTCGCGGGTCTCGCCAAGACGCTGGCCGAGCAGGAGCAGACCATCGTCGACGAGCTGATCGCGGTCCAGGGCTCGTCGGCCGACATCGGCGGCTACTACCAGCCGGTCCCCGCCAAGGCGGCGGCCGTCATGCGTCCGTCGCAGACCTTCAACGAGGCCATCGCGTCCCTCGTCTGACGCGGTCCGCGCGGTGGTTCCGGTCCCCGCGGCGGTTCCACGGCGTGACAGGCAGGGCCCCGGGCCGTCCGAGCGACGGTCCGGGGCCCTGCCCGTTCGGACGCCCGTCCGGACGCCCGTCCGGACACTCCTGTGGACCAACGCCTCCGGACCGGCCGAAGGCCCCGCGCTCATGGGCGCCCGGCGGGGGGGGCGGCCAGCGGGCGGAAGCCAACGCGGGGGGCGCGGTCCCGACGGGCAGGGTACGGATAGGTGTACCCGCGAG
>NZ_JBHJVK010000104.1:0-21221 GCF_042264695.1 Kitasatospora sp. NPDC056138
CCCTTTTAAATCCCGGGGGTGGCCGGTTTTGCGGCCACCGCCCCGCCCCCCGGGGGGGGGGGGTGGTGCCGCGGGGGGGCCCGGGGGCGGTCTAGGTGGCCCGGGCCCCGCCGGGGGCACTCCGGGTCAGTGCTGCGGACCGTGGTGCTGGGTGGGTCGCCGGCCGTGCGGGTGGCGGGTCAGGGTGTAGCCCGCCACGCCGGCCAGGGCGGCCAGGGCGCCACCGCCGAGGGTCCAGAACCACCGGGTGTTCCAGCCGGAGAACAGGTCCGAGTACCAGTGTGTCTTCGGCGCGACCGGTGCGGCGACCCGCGTGGTGGCCGGACTGCCGTCCGTCGCGGCGCCGGTCGGTGCGGCGGACGCGCCGGGCGCGGCCGACCCCGCGTTGACCGGCGGTACCAGCGGGGCCTTCAGCTCACCGCCCTCGGGCTGGGCGTCGTTCGGGCCGCCCTTGCTGGTGATGTGCAGCTTGACCTGGGCCGCCAGTCCGAGGTCCTGCTGGTCCACGTCGCTGGTGGTGAGCCGGATGTAGTACGTCCCCGGCAGCGGGTCGCCCGACCAGGGCTCGGCCCAGGACCGGATCTGACGCAGCGTGCACCCGACCGCGAGCGAGGGGGCGTTGGCTGCCGCCGTCGCGCTCTGCGGCCCTGCGGTGCAGGACTGGCGGCGGCGCAGCCCGTCGAAGAGCTCCACCGTCCAGGTCTGCGGGGCGTGCCGGTCCATGCTGGGCGGCAGGGTGACGGTCACCTGCACGGTGTCGGTCTGCCCCTCGGAGGCCGGGAAGGCCCAGTAGAGGTAGTCGCCGGTGGACGCCGCCACCTCGGCCTCCTGCCCGGCCACCAGTGTGGTCGCGGTCAGGAAGGACGTGCCCGCGGTGGTCGCGGGGGCCTGGTTCCTGGCGGACGGGCTCGCCGAGGGCGCGGCCGACGCGGCCGGGGCCAGCGCGGGCAGCAGACCGAGTGCGAGCAGCGCGCCCGCGGTGAGGCGGAGCGTTGCCGTGGTGAGTCTCGTACGCATCGTCAGTTCTCCCGCCAGACAGCGATCCGCCAGCGTGCCACCCAGCCGAACACCAGACCGGTCAGCAGTCCGGCGCCGGTGAGCACCAGCAGCAGCACCCAGCCTCGGCCGAGCCCGGCGGCCGGGCCGTCGGGGGAGGGGGAGGCGGCGGCCACGTCCACGGTCAGCTCCAGCGGCAGCCCGGGGTCGGCGGCCACTCCCGGCTGCGGGGCGAAGGAGTTGCTGACGATCAGGCAGACCGCCCTGCCCTCGGCCGTGGCACTGCCGGAACCGGTCGCGGTGGCCGTCGGGGTGGCCGAGGTGCCGGAGGCGGACCAGCGCACGCCGGTCGAGGCCACGTCGGTACGGCCGCTGCCCGCGTCCGTGCCGCGGACCAGTTCCTGCCCGGCCTGGTCGGTGGCCTGCAGCAGCACGCCGTAGTCGCGGGCCACCGCCCGGTCCATCGCGACGCTGACCGAGGCGCGCAGTTCCTGGCCCGGCTTGACCGGCACCCGGTAGACGCGGTGCTCGGAGAACTTCTCCCGGTCGCTGTAGACGCCCGGGGTCAGCAGCGGCGCGGTCTCGCACTTGTCGGTGCCGGTGGTCGGGGCGGGCGTCACCTTGTAGGTGTCCCCGGCACGGCCGACCAGCTGCTTGACCTTGCCGGTCAGTTGCTCCTGGGTGCGGACGTCGGTGTAGGTGCCGCCGGTCGCGTTGGCGATGCAGAGCAGCTGCTGGCGGGTCTTGTCGTCGTGGGCCAGACCCAGGGTGTCCACCACCAGGTGGGTGCCCTGGGCGGCGAGCTCGCGGGCCACGTCGCAGGGGTCGGGCGGGGCGCAGGTGTCCTCGCCGTCGGTGATCAGCACCACCCGGCGGGTGGTCTGGCCGGTGCCGAGGTCCTTGGCGGCCTCGCGCAGTGCGAGACCGATCGGGGTCCAGCCGGTGGGGCGCAGGGTGGCCACCGCGGTCTTCGCCTCGACCTTGTTGGTCTTGCCGATCGGGAAGAGCTGCTGGCTGTCCTTGCAGCCCATGGCCTGGTCGTTGCCGGGGTAGGTCGCGCCGAGCGTCCGGATGCCGAAGTCGGTCTCGGCCGGCAGCGCGTCGATCACCTCGTCGATGGACTGCTGGGCGACCGAGATCCGGCTCTTGCCCTGGATGTCGGCGGTCCGCATCGAGCCGCTGACGTCGAGGATCAGGTCGACCCTCGGCGCCTCGGAACTGGTGGGGCTGGTGGGTGTGGTCTCGTCGGCCTGCGCGGGCAGCCCGCTGAGCAGGGCGCCGGCGGATATCGCCAGCGCGGCCAGCAGGCCGAGCGGCCGCCTGACCGGCAATCGTCGTCTCATGGTCGTCACGGGCCGCATCCTATGAATCATCAGTTCCGAAAGACCAATGCCCTCCAGCTGCTCGAACTTCCCTGCCGGAGAAGGGCGGAACGTGTCGGACGGTCGCCCGGTGAGGTCGCGTCAGGCGGAACCGGGTGTCCTGCAATATCGGACACACCGTTATCAACGACCATAAATATGGCAAATCCTGGCTAGGGTCGGGAGAACCGGACCCGTGCACCGGGACATGTCCGTCCGTGGGAGACGGCGTGAAACCGGCCGAGTGGAAGGACGTCCCTCCGTGAGCAACCTGTTCGCGATCGCCTACCCCGACCTCGCCACCGCGCAGCAGGTCCGCGACGAGGTCGTCGGCCTGCAGAAGCAGAAGGTGATCGACCTGGAGGACATCGTGGTCGTCGAGCGGCGCGAGGACGGCAAGGTCAAGTTGCACCAGGCGGTCAGCACCGCCGGGATGGGCGCCGCCTCGGGTGCGCTCTGGGGCGGTGTGATCGGCCTGCTCTTCCTGATGCCCTTCCTGGGTGCGGCGATCGGCGGTGCGACCGGCGCCGCCGTCGGGGCGACCGCCGACGTCGGTGTGGACAACGACTTCATGCGCAGGGTCGGCGAGCGCCTGCACCCGGGCAGCGCGGCGGTCTTCGCACTGGTCCGCTCGTCCACCCCGGACAAGGTGGTCCCGGTGGTGGCCCGGTTCGGCGGCGAGCTGATCCAGACCTCGCTGAGCGCCGAGGAGGAGGAGCACCTGCGCGAGATCGCCGAGGCCGCACGGGCGGGGTCTGGCGCCTGAGCCGAACACGCAGCACCCTCGGGGGTGGACGGGAGAGCCGGCCCGTCCACCCCCGCCTGTACCCCCGATCAGACAGGAGGGCCCGTGGCCTCACCCTCCGCCGTGGCCGGGGCCGGAGCCCCGGAGGGCCGCCGCCCGGTCAGGAGCCGCCGCAACACCGAACTGGTCCTGGTGCTCGGTGCCGTGCTGATCGCCGTCCTCGGCTATGTCGAGGTCGGCGTCGACATCGACGGCAGGGTGCCGCCGGGCGCGGCCGGGTACGGGGTCGCGCTGGGGGTGCTCGCCCTGGCCGCGCACGGGGTGGTCCGCTGGAAGGCCGGATACGCGGACCCGCTGCTGCTGCCGATCGCGGTCCTGCTCAACGGCGTCGGACTGGTCGTCATCTACCGCCTCGACCGGGCCACTTTGAAGAGCGAGGCGGCCCCCACCCAGCTGCTCTGGTCCGCCCTGGGGGTGGCCCTGTTCATCGGCGTGGTGGTGGTGCTGCGGGACCACAGGGTCCTCCAGCGGTACGCCTACATCGGCGCACTGGTGGCGCTGGTGCTGCTGATCCTGCCGATCTTCTTCCCGCCGGTGTACGGCTCGCGGATCTGGATCACCGTCGGGCCGCTCTCCTTCCAGCCGGGCGAGTTCGCCAAGATCCTGCTGGCGGTCTTCTTCGCCGCGTACCTGGCGGTGCACCGGGACACGCTCGCGCTGACCGGGCGCCGGGTCTGGCGGTTCCAGCTGCCGCGCGGGCGGGTGCTCGGCCCGGTGCTGCTGATCTGGGCCGCCTTCGTGGGCGTCCTGGTGCTGGAGACCGACCTCGGTACCTCGCTGCTCTTCTTCGGCCTCTTCGTGGTGATGCTGTACGTGGCGACCGCGCGCACCGGCTGGATCGCGATCGGGCTGGTCCTGGCCGCGGTCGGGGCGGTCACCGTGGGCTGGCTCTCGCCGCACGTGCACAGCCGGGTGACGGACTGGCTGGACCCGCTGGCCTCCATCTCGGCCGGGCAGGGCGCCAACCAGATTGCCCAGTCGCTGTTCGCCTTCGCCTGGGGCGGCCTGCTGGGTACCGGTCTCGGCCTCGGGCACTCGGTCCTGATCGGCTTCGCCGCCAAGTCCGACTTCATCCTGGCGACCATCGGGGAGGAGCTCGGCCTGGTCGGCCTGGTCATGCTGCTCCTGCTGTACGCGCTGCTGGTCTCGCGCGGCTTCCGGACCGGGATCGCGCTCAGGGACCCGTTCGGGCGGCTGCTGGCGATCGGCCTGGCCGCCATCGTCGGTCTGCAGGTCTTCGTGGTGGCCGGTGGGGTGCTCGGGCTGATTCCGCTGACCGGGATGACGCTGCCCTTCATCGCCCAGGGCGGTTCCTCGGTGGTGACCAACTGGATCATCGTCGCGCTGCTGGTCCGGATGAGCGACATCGCCCGCCGGCCGCTGCCGGAGGGGGAGTAAGGGATGGCCCGTCGCAGAAGGTCCGGGACGTCAGCCGACGGCCCGCAGGGCCTGCCCGGCATCTCCACCACCGGACGCCGGGCCGGTACCTTCGTGCTGCTGCTGATCGTCTCGCTCGCGGCCCAGGCCACCCGGGTCCAGGTCTTCGAGGCCGACTCGCTCGACCACAACCCCGCCAACCAGCGGCCGACCATCCAGCGGTACTCCCAGCCGCGCGGAAACATCCTGGTGGCCGGCCAGCCGGTCACCGGCTCGGTGGCGACCGGCGGCCGCTACGCGTACAAGCGCACCTACACCGACGGCTCCCGGTACGCGGCGATCACCGGCTACTCCTCGCAGACCTACGGCAACACCCAGCTCGAAGGCGTCTACGACGACCTGCTCTCCGGCACCGACGACCGCCTGGCGAGCTGGGCGCTCTGGGACGAGGTGGCCCGCAGGCGGAACCCCGGCGGGGACGTCTACACCACCATCGACAGGGCCGCCCAGCAGGCCGCCACGGACGGCCTGGCCGGGCAGAAGGGCGCCGTCGCGGCGATCGAACCCGCGACCGGCCGGATCCTCGCGCTGGCCAGCACCCCCTCGTACGACCCCGGCGCCTTCGCCGGCTCCTCGGGTGCCGACCAGGCCGCCTGGGACAGGCTGCGGGCCGACACCAACCAGCCGATGCTCAACCGGGCGCTGCGGCAGATCTACCCGCCGGGCTCGACCTTCAAGGTGGTCACGGCGGCGGCCGCGCTCTCCGCCGGGGTCGTCACCGACACCGGGGAGGGGACCGGCGCCCCGTACCCGTACGTCATGCCGGGGACCACGACGCCGCTGGTCAACGACACCAGCGCCTGTGACACCGCCGATCTGTCGTTGGAGACCGCGATGACGTACTCCTGCAACAGCGTGATGGGGTACCTCGGGGTGCGGACCGGGCTGGAGCAGATGACGGCGATGGCCGAGAACTTCGGCTTCAACGACCCAGGACTGGACATCCCGGTCCGGGCGGCGCGCAGCAACTTCGACACGAGGATGAACCAGTCGCAGGTCGCGCTCTCCTCGATCGGCCAGTACGACACCGCCGCCACGCCGCTGGTGATGGCCATGGTCGCGGCGGGCGTCGCCGACAACGGCACGGTGATGCATCCACAGCTTGTGGACAAGCTGGCGAAGAGCGACGGCAGCACGGTCCAGGTGATGGAGCCCGCCACCTACCGGAAGGCGATGACCCCGTCCGTCGCCGGGCAGGTGCAGCAGCTGATGACCGACGTGGTGGAGAACGGCACCGGCCGCAACGCCCGGATCCCCGGTGCCGTCGTCGGCGGCAAGACCGGTACCGCCCAGCACGGCGTCGACAACACCGGCACCCCCTACGCCTGGTTCATCTCCTGGGCCAAGCCCGCCGACTCCCGCGACGTCCCCCCGGTCGCGGTGGCCGTGGTGATCGCCGACAGCGAGGCCACCGACGTCACCGGTGGCGGCCTGGCCGCACCGATCGCCAGGTCCGTGATGGAGGCGGTGCTCCAGGGCCACTGACGGGCGGACGGCCCGATTGCCGTCAGGACCGCCGGGACGTACCGGTGGACGAGCCGGCCGGCCCGCTGCGGGCGGGGGTGGTGTCCGCGTACCCGTCGCCGCTGCCGTGGGCGTGGCCGAAAGCGTGTCAGGCGTCCGGCGCCGGCCCGGTCCTCCTGCGGAGCGCGACCGTCGGCTGGGCGGCCGTGTGCAGTGCCTCGCAACCGCACCCACCAGGGCTTCCTCTGGCATGAGGGGCGTGTCGCGCGGCGGTACGCGCGCTCTCCGGTGATCCCGGGTCGGCCGGACCGCGTGCACGGCCCGGGCCGGAGCGGTGACCCGTGCCACAGAGGTCGGCGGACGCCTCGGCTAGCGTGTCGTCTTCGACTGTACTGATGTACGGATTCTCTCGGGGGGAATCACGCATGGCTGTGAACAGGCAGCGCGAACTTGCTCGGCTCGGCTCGGGCAGTGCGCTGCCCAGGCAGGGCGGCTGAGGCGGTGGCGGTCGAAGCTGTACCGGCGTCAGTCCGCACCGCGGTCCGCGGCGTGCGGGCTGCGCCGCGGCCGGGTCGGCTGCGCGGAACCCTGCTGGTGCTGCTGTGCTTCGGGGTGTGCGCGGCCATCGGGTTCCGGCAGTGGGCGGTGGTCGGCCTCGGCGGCTTCGACCTGGCGATATTCGATCAGGGGGTGCGCGGTTACGCGCACTTCGGCCTGCCGGTCTCGACCGTCAAGAGCTACCACCACGAGTTCCCACCCGGGTTCTCCCTGCTGGGTGATCACTTCTCGCCGATCCTGGCCCTGCTGGCCCCGCTGTACTGGATCTGGGACGACCCGCGGACGCTGATCCTCGCCCAGGCGCTGCTCTTCGCGCTCGGGGTCCCGCTGCTCCGCCGGATCACCGCACTCTGCTTCGCCGCCGCCGACCGGAGGGTGGCCCGCCGCGCCGCCGACCTGGCCGCTCTGGCGTACGCGCTCGGCTGGCCGCTGCTGACCGCCGCGAAGGGCGGCTTCCACGAGGTGGCCTTCGCGGTGCCGCTCACCCTGCTGATGCTCGAACGCGGCATGGTCCGCCGCTACGGAACGGTCGCGGTGGCGGCCGCTCTGCTCTGCATGACCAAGGAGGACCTCGGACTCGTCGTGGGCATGTACGGCCTGGTGCTGGTGATCCGGAGCCGACCCACCCGGGACCGGCGCGGACTGGCGTACGGTCTGGGGCTTCTGATCGGCGGTCCGGCCGCCTCGGTGGCCGCGATCCAGTGGCTGATACCGATGATGGGCGGTCAGCCGGGCTACTACTGGAACTACGCCAAGCTGGGGCCGGACGCCGGGTCGGCGGTGGCCAACGTGCTCGGCGATCCGCTGCTGCTGGGCCACGTGGCGCTCGACGCCCCGCTCAAGCCGCTGCTGCTGCTCTGGCTGCTCGGCACCATGCTGGCGCTGCCGCTCCGGTCGGCGACCGTGCTGTGCGCACTCCCGCTGCTCGCCGAGCGGATCCTCTCGGACAATCCCAACCACTGGTCCATCGCACGGCACTACGACGCCTTCGTCTGGCCGATCCTGGTGGTGGCGACGGTCGAGGTGCTGGGCCGGTGCAGCGCGCGGGAACGGTCGCGCGGGTGGGCCCGCTGGGCGGGGCTGACGGTGGTGGCGATCTCGCTGGCGTCCGCCGTGCCGCTCGGCCTGGTGGCACCGGCCACCCCGGCCGACTGGCGGCCGAACGCCAGCGACGCCGCGCTGCTCCGGGCGGCCGCGCAGATCCCGGACGGCGCCTCGGTCGAGGCGGACAACCAGATCGTGCCGAGGCTGACCACCCGGACCGACGTCGTCCTGGTGGACGGCACGCCGCGCGGGCGGGACTACGTGCTGATCAGGTCGGACGTCCGGAGCTTCCCGTTCCAGGACGTCCGCGACCAGGCCGGGCGAATACGGCTGCTGCTCGCGCACGGCTACCGGGAGATCTGGGCGCAGGGCGGGGTGGTCCTGCTGCACCGGGTCGGCGACCAGCCGGTCCCCGGCGCCCGTGTCCCCGGCCCCGGCAGCAAGCCGGTGCAGGACGTGGTGCCGTCGGACGTCGGGCACAACCTCTTCCTGGGCTGATCCCGGGCCGGCCCGGGACCCGGCACATGGTCCGACCTGCGGTCCGAGCGGTGACGGACGTGCCGTGTAGACGCAAACGGGTCGCCGCGCCGTCCGCTTTCTGTCCGGTTTGTCAGGGGTCATGCGACGATTCGTACAAGGCGGACCTCGTCTCTCACCGTTTGCGCCACTGGTGGATTCGCGGGGTACTGTCCCATCTTTGTTCGGTTGGTCCGTCTGCTCCCCCCACGAGCGGCTGCGGAGCAGCCGCTAGGACACCCTCCCCCGCCTAGAAGGAACCACCGCGTTGACCACCCGAAGCACCACCAGCGCGCGTCTGTTCAGACGGAAGCCGATCGACACCCTGATCGCCGAGAGCGGTTCGGCCGACAGCCTCCCCGCCGGGGCGCCCGAGGAGGGCGGCCGCTCCGGGATCCACCTGCGCCGCTCGATCGGCCTCTGGCAGCTCTCCTCGATCGGCATCGGGGCGACCGTCGGTACCGGCATCTTCTTCGTGCTGAGCAGTGCGGTCCCCGAGGCCGGCCCCGCGGTGATCGTGTCCTTCGTGCTGGCGGCGATCACGGCCGGTCTCACGGCGCTCTGCTACGCCGAGATGGCCTCCGCGATCCCGGTCTCCGGCTCCTCGTACTCGTACGCCTACGCGACGCTCGGCGAGATCGTCGCCTTCGGGGTCGGCGTCTGCCTGCTGCTGGAGTACGGGGTCTCGGCCTCCGCCATCGCGGTGAGCTGGGGCCAGTACCTGAACAAGTTCTTCGACCTGGCCTTCGGCTTCCGGATCCCGGAGTGGATGGCGGCGCCGCCCGGCGACGGCGGGTACTTCAACCTGCCCGCCGTGATCCTGGTGGCCATGGTGGTCCTGCTGCTGATCCGCGGTGTCAGCGAGTCGGCCAAGGTCAACGCGACCATGGTCGGCATCAAGATCGTGATCCTGGTGCTCTTCATCGCGATCGGCCTCACCGGCTTCCACAGCGGCAACCTGAGCCCGTTCATGCCGCTCGGCTTCGACGGTGTGCAGGTGGCCGCGTCGAGCATCTTCTTCTCGTTCATCGGCCTGGACGCGGTCTCCACGGCGGGTGAGGAGGTCAAGAACCCGCGCCGCACCCTGCCGCTGGCGATCATCATCTCGCTGGTCGTGGTCACCCTGCTGTACATCGGTGTCGCCATCGCCGCCCTCGGCGCCCAGTCGTGGCAGAAGTTCGACGGCCAGGAGGCCGGGCTCGCGCAGATCCTCCAGGACATCACCGGCCAGACCTGGCCGGGCCTGATGTTCGCGCTCGGTGCGATCATCTCGATCTTCAGCGTCACCCTCGTGGTGATCTACGGCCAGACCCGCATCCTGTACTCGATGGGCCGCGACGGCATGCTGCCGAAGAAGTTCGCCGAGGTCTCCCCGAAGACCGGCACCCCGGTCTGGAACACCCTGGTCGTCGGTGTCGGCGTCGCCGCCCTGGCCGCCTTCGTGCCGCTCGACATCCTGACCGACCTGACCAGCCTGGGCACCCTGGTCGCGTTCTCGGTGGTCTCGATCGGCGTGATCATCCTGCGCCGCACCCAGCCGCACCTGCCGCGCGGCTTCCGGGTTCCCGGCTACCCGGTCGTCCCGCTGCTCAGCGTCGGCTTCTGCGGCTACCTGATCTACGGGCTGCACCCGCTGACCTTCCTGTTCTTCGGGATCGCCCTCGCCATCGCCGCCGCCATCTACTTCGGCTACAGCGTCAAGCACTCCAAGCTCAACCGGGCGGACAGCGAGCTCAGCACGGCCGGCTGAGTACGGGCGTACGCGGGCCGAGCCGTCCGCGTACCGGGTTGAGGGGCTGCCGGGGGAATCCCCCGGCAGCCCCTCGGCGTTCGGACCGGGCCCCGGACCAGCGCGCGGCCTCCCACATCGGGGCGTACCCGGCGGCCTAACCTTCCAGCATGGTGAGCGCCCCGGTGTCCGAGGATCCGGAGATCTCGAACCACGACGGCCCGGCTCGGGGCGCACCGCCGCGCCGTGGACCCGCCCGCAGGCGCTCGACGCGCGGTGGACCCGCACGCCGACTGCAGGCCCTGGGCTGTGCCGTGGCGGCCGGGTGGGCCGGGGCCTTCCCCCTCGCCTCCCACCTGTCCAACCAGGTCTTCTGGGGCACCGTCGCCGCCCCCGCGTACGCCGTCGCCGGTCTGCTCTGCCTCGTGCTGCCCCGCCGGATCGCCGCTCGGGCCGCCGCCGCGACGGCCCTGTCCGGGGCCGTCCTGCTCCCGCTGGTGCTGCTGGCCCTGCACGGTCGGCGGCAGTCCGAGGTGATGGTGGTCGAGCGGGCGGCCCGGCTGCTGCTCAGGACCGGCAGCCCCTATCTGCCGGACCCGGTGGTGGCCGCCGACTACAACCCGTACCTGCCCGCGATGGCGCTCTTCGGCTTGCCCAGGGCGGCACTCGGCAGTTCGGGCGGGATCGGCCAGGTGGTCGGCGACGCCCGGGTCTGGTTCGCGCTCACCTTCCTGGCCTGCCTGCTCGCCTGCTGGCGGCTGCTGGGGCCCGGCCGGGACCGCGGGCGGGTACGGGGCCGCTCGGTGGGTGCCGGTGCCGGTGCGGGGGCGGAGCCGACGGGGTGGGGCGGTTCGGCGCTGCTGCCGCTGGCCGTGCTCACGGCCTCGCCGCTGATCGGGCTCGCGCTGGTGACCGGCGGCGTGGACCTGCCGCTGATCGGGGTCTGCTGCCTGGCCATGGCGCTCGCCGCCCGGGGACGCGCCGTCCCGGCCGGGCTGGTGCTCGCGCTGGCCTGCACCCTCAAGTGGACCGCCTGGCCCGCGCTGCCGGTGGTCGCCCTGCTGCTCCGGCGGCGGCACGGCGGGCGCCCGGCGGCGCGGGCGGTACTGACCGCGGTGGCGGGCGGCGCAGCCGTGATCACCCCGTTCGTGCTCCGCGACGCCCGGGAGCTGCGCGAGCAGGTGATGCGCTACCCGCTCGGGCTGACCGCCGTGCACACCCCCGCCGAGAGCCCGCTGCCGGGCAGGGTGCTGGCCGGGCTCGGGCCGGCCGGTCACACCGTCTCGCTCTCGCTGCTGTGCACGGGCGGGCTGGTTGTGGCGCTCTGGCTGCTGGCGTACCCGCCGGGGTCCGCGGTGGCCGCGTGCGACGTGCTGGCGGCCGGGCTGACGGTGGCGTTCATGCTCGCCCCGGCCGGGCGCTTCGGGTATCTGGCACTGCCGACCGTCCTGGTGCTGTGGCCGCGTCTCGCGGCACGGGCCCGTGGTGCGGCCGGGCGGCACGGCCGCTGACGGGCCGGGCCCACCCGTGGTGGCTACTCCGGATGCGGCCGGGGGATGCCCTGATGTGCGAGCGGATGTTTGATGCGTAACGGTGGCCCCGGAGTGCGGACCGAGCGGGGAGCCACGGTGACACGGGAGGCGGGAGTCGGGCATGGGCGAGCGGCGGGGGTCGGGCACCGGGCGGCGGCGGTTCCTCGGGCTGGCGGCGGGGGCTGCGGCCGGGTTGAGCGCCTGCGGCCCCGGCGGTACGCCGGGGGCGGCCCCCGCGGCGAGTGCCGCGAGCGCAGGGACGGGGGCGGCGGGCGGTCCCGCCCCGGGCCCGTCCGGGACCCGGGCCGAGAACGAGCGGCCCGGTGACGCGGACTGGAAGGTGGCCGATGCCGGTCCCGCGCGGGCGATCGAGGGGTTCGCCGACCGGGTGAGCGTGCTCCCCGGCGAGCGGTTCGCGCTGCACGTGTCGACCACCGCGCCGGGGTTCACCGTCTCCGCGTACCGGATGGGCTGGTACGGCGGTGCGCGGGCCCGGCTGGTGTGGCGCTCCGGGCGGCTGCCGGGCAGCCGGCAGGCCGATCCCACGGTCGACCAGCGGACCAGGACGGTCCGTACCGACTGGGCCGGGAGCACCACGGTGGACACCGGGGGGTGGCCGGAGGGCAGTTACCTGCTGCGCCTGGACGCCGAGGACGGATCGGGGCAGCGCTTCGTCCCGGTCACCGTCCGGTCGGCGGTCACCGCGGGGAGGACGGTGATCGTCAACGCCCCGGCGACCTGGCAGGCGTACAACGAGTGGGGCGGCTACAGCCTCTACAACGGTCCGACCGGGGGACTGGCGACCCGTTCGCTGGAGGTCACCTTCGACCGGCCCTACCAGTACGACAACGGTGCCGGGCTGTTCCTGGTGTACGAGGCGCCGCTGATCGCCCTGGCGGAGCGGCTCGGCCTGCCGCTGGCGTACACCACGGGGGTGGACGTGGCCCGCGATCCGGCGCTGCTGCACGGGGCGACGGCCGTGGTGTCGCTGGGGCACGACGAGTACTGGTCGCCGGAGCAGCGGCAGCACGTCACGGCGGCCCGGGACGCCGGGACCAATGTCGCGGTCCTGGGCGCCAACTGCTGCTTCCGCCGGGTCCGCTTCGAGCCCTCGGGCGTCGGGCCGGACCGCACGGTGGTCTGCTACAAGGCCGCCTACCAGGAGGACCCCGGCTTCCGGGCGGGGAAGCCCGCGACCACCGACTTCCGCGAGCAGCCGGGCGCCGATCCGGAGAGCTCACTGCTCGGGGTGATCTACGACGGCTACCCGGTGGACGCCCCCTACGTGGTGACCGAGCCGGGCCACTGGCTGTTCGCCGGGACGGGGGTCAAGGCGGGCGACAGCTTCCCGCACCTGGTCGGGGTCGAGTACGACCGGGTGCTCACCGGCTTCCCGACGCCCCGGCCGATCGAGATCCTGGCCCACTCGCCGGTGGTCTGCGACGGGCGGCGCAGCTTCGCGGACTCCGCGTACTACACGGTGCCGAGCGGTGCCGGGGTGTTCGCCAGCGGGACGATGCGCTGGGTGGAGTCGCTGGACGCCGACGGCCCCGGCGGTGGCCGGGCCGACCACGGGATGGACGCCAGGGCCGGGGCGATGACCCGGCAGGTCACCGAGAACCTGCTCCGGGCCTTCGCGGCCGGCCCGGCCGGGCGCAGCCACCCGGCCGCCGACAACGTCGAGGCCGTGTACGGGAGGGGCTGACCCGTCCGGTGCTCAGCCGTCGTTGCCGACGCCGAGCACCAGGGCGGCGGCCGGTGCGGCGGCCTCGGAGCCGTGGCCGCCGCCCTGGACCTCGGCGGCCACGGCGAGGTCGTCGCGGTAGGCGGTGAACCAGCTGTTGTCCGAGGACTGGCCGCCGACCTGCGCGGTGCCGGTCTTGGCCCCGGTGTTCCCGCTGAGCCCGGCCATCGCCGTGCGGGCGGTGCCGCTGGTGGCGGTCAGGTGCATCATCTGGCGCAGCGACTTCAGGGTGGACGAGGACAGCTTGCGCTCGGCCGGGACCTGGTCGTAGCCGGGGATGAGGATCGGCTGGTGGAAGGTGCCGTTCTCGACGGTGGCGGCGACCGAGGCCATGGTGAGCGAGTTCATGGTGATCTGCCCCTGGCCGATCAGCTGGGCGGCCCGCTCGGTGGAGCTGCCGGGCGCCGGGACCTTGGCCGGGGACAGCTTGAGGCCGACCTTCCAGGTCGGGCCGATGCCGAAGAACTGCCGTGCGGTGTCCTGGAGTTGGCTTCCGCTGAGGGTGCTCATGCCCTGCTGGATGAAGGCGGTGTTGCAGGACTGGGCGAAGTCGTTGCTGAAGGTCCAGTCGTCGCCCGACTCGTCGTCGTCGTTCTTGAAGGTGAAGCCGTTCACCGAGAAGTTCTGCTTGCAGGGCATCGTCGCGCCGGCGGGGACCCCGTTCTCCAGCAGGGCGGCGGCGGTGATCACCTTCATGGTGGAGCCGGGGGCGACGGCGCCCAGGAAGGCCCGGTTCTGACCGGTGGCCGGGGCGTTGGCGAAGGCCAGGATCTTCCCGGTGCTGGGCTCGACGGCCACCAGCGAGGCCGGCTTGCTGCCGCCGTCGGAGGCCTGCTGCACGGCCTTCTCGGCGGCCGCCTGCAGCTTGCCGTCGATGGTCAGCCCGGCCTTCTGCGCGGACTTGGGCTCGGTGACGGTGAAGAGCTTCTCCGGCGAGCCCTGGCCGCTGTCGTCGGTGATCATCACGCCGGTACCGGCCGTGCCCGGCTCACCCGACGGCACCCGGTCGGCCAGTTCGGCCAGCAGCGGCTGGAGCGAGGGGTAGGCGTCGAGCGGCCCGCCGTCGCGGTCGGCCAGCGCGGACGAGGCCGAGGCGGGCAGCGGGCGGACGGAGATGCTCTTCCCCGAGGTCAGATGGGGGTGGATCACGGTCGGGGTCCAGTGCACGGCGCTCTTGCCGTCGCTCATCCTGACCATGCCGAGCACGCCGTCGTAGCTCCAGGGCGTCCCGGTCCCGGCGAACTCGACGGTGGCCCTGAAGCCCAGCGAGACCTGTCCCGCCGGTGCGGAGGGCGCCGACGACGGGGCGTCGGCGCCAGCCGCCGGGCCGGTGACGGACAGCGTCATCGAGCCCGGCTTGACCTTGTCCCGGAAGGCCGCCAGGGTCGCGGCGGCGGTGTCGGGCCGGTCGGTCAGCGCGGCCGCGGCCTCCAGGTCGCCCTTCGCCCAGGCGGCGAGGAAGGCCTTCGCGCCCTCCTCGGCCTGCTGCCCGGTCGGGGGCTGGGCGGCCACCGTGCGGACCTTCGGCTCGGCATCCGACTGGCCGGTCCTCCCGCCCATCACCGCGCCGGCGATGTTGTACACCCCGTACCCGGCGACCGAGATCATCCCGGTGCAGACGGCGGCTATGCCGACCTTGACGCCCTTGTTCATGGTGCGGTTCCCCCCGCGTTCCGAAGGCTGTGACCCGGCCACCCTAGGTCGGCGGTCCGGTCAGCCCCGTCGAACCCCCGTACTCGTGACGGATTCGGTACCGGAGGTCCCGACCTCAGATCCAGCTGGTGAACCACATCCTGGACCGCCAGTCGTCCATCGGGATCATCTCGCCGGTGTACAGCGGGAGGAAGTACAGGAAGTTCCACATGATCGCGAGCACCAGCAGGGCCGCCGCCGTGGTGCCGACCACCCGGCGGTCGTACGAGGCGGTGGCCGGGCCGATCAGCGCGCCGATCATCATCGTCACCGCCAGCACCAGGAAGGGGACGAAGGCGACCGCGTAGAAGAGGAAGATGGTCCGCTGCTGGTACATGAACCAGGGCAGGTAGCCCGCGGCCAGGCCGCAGAGCACCGCACCCGCCCGCCAGTCGCGCCGCAGCGCCCAGCGGTACAGGCAGTACGCCAGCGCGGCCACGCCGGCCCACCACAGCAGCGGGGTGCCGATGCCCAGCACCTCGCGGGCGCACTCGTTCGCGGTGCAGCCGGACTGGCCGGACTTCGGGGACTCGTAGAAGTACGAGACCGGACGGCCCAGGAACAGCCAGCTCCAGGGGTTCGACTGGTAGGTGTGCGGGTCGTGCAGGTTCACGTGGAAGCTGTACATCGTCGCGTGGTAGTGCCACAGGCTGCGCAGTGCGTCCGGCACCCAGGTCAGGTCGAACTGGAACGGCATCTTGACGCCGAACACGAACTCCGGTGACAGACCGGCCCGGTGCACCGCCCAGTCCCGGCCGTACCCGCCCTGGCCCGGGACGTTGCTGCTGAGGAACCAGCCGGTCCAGGAGGCCAGGTACACCCCGATCGCGATCAGTGCGACCACCGGCAGCGCCAGCGTGGCGTCCCACAGACCGAGCCGCAGCCAACGCCGCGCCCCCGCCAGCCGCCGGGCGCCGATGTCCCAGCAGGCACCCAGCAGCCAGAACGCCAGCAGCACGTACATGCCGCTCCACTTGGTGGCGCAGGTCAGGCCGATGCAGACGGCCGCCGCCAGCCGGTAGGGGCGCCAGCCCAGGCTCAGCCGCTCCGCGCCGCCTCGCCCGTCCGCCAGCCGACGGGCGATCAGCCCCCGGGTCCGGTCCCGGTCCAGCAGCAGGAAGCCGAACGCGGCCAGCATCCAGAACATGACGATCAGGTCGAGCAGCGCGGAGCGGCTCATCACGTAGTGCAGGCCGTCGACGCTCAGCAGCAGGCCCGCGACGCAGCCCAGCAGGGTCGAGCGGAACAGCCGGCGGGCGATCCGGGCGAGCATCAGGATCGAGACCGTCCCGAGCACCGCCACCATGAACCGCCAGCCGAACGGGTGCATCCCGAACAGCTGCTCGCCGATGCCGATCAGCCACTTCCCGACCGGCGGATGCACGATGTACGCGGGATCGGTGCGGAACGGGACGCTCGGGTGCGGCGCCACGATCTGCGCGTTGGCGTCGTCCGGCCAGCTGGTCTCGTAACCGACGTGCCAGAGCGCGTACGCGTCCTTCGCGTAGTACGTCTCGTCGAAGATGAGCGAGTTCGGCTGGCCCAGGCCCCAGAACCGCAGGACACCGCCGAACAGGGCCACCGCGACCGGGCCCAGCCAGCCCGACCAGCGGCAGAGCCAGGACCAGAGCAGGTCGGGGAGGACGATGCCGCGGGCCGCGAGGCGTGGTGAGGGCGGGACCCGGCGGGGTGTCACCCGCGGGCCGTCCGGCATCGGCGGGACCAGCTGCTCGGCAGGCTCGGGCCTGTCCGGCGCGCGGTAGCCGTGCCTCGCCAGTCCGCGCTCCCAGGCCGACCGGAGGGGGACCGTCGTACGCGGTGCCGGGACGGCCGCGGGCGGCCCGTCGCCCGGCGCGGGCAGCACGGCGATGCCGCCCTGCTCGGGGTGGTCCACGCCCGGGGGTGTCTCAGGTGCCTTCTCGCCGCTCACCCGCCACATCGTAGGGGTGGGGCATGAGCTGACAAGGGTTTCCGGGCGGGAGCGGGACGCGGGTGGCGGCCACCGGTGCCGTGCGCGGCGCGGCCGGACGAGGGCCCCGGCCCGCGCTCCGGGGGCGCCGGGTGGCGGGCCGGGCGGGTTCGGGCTGGGAGGATGGGGGAGTGACAGGAGTACTGGTTCTCGCAGGGACACCCATTGGCGACGTCTCGGACGCGCCGCCGAGGCTGCTCACCGAGCTGGCGACGGCGGATGTGATCGCCGCCGAGGACACCCGGCGGCTGCGGCGGTTGACGCAGGCGCTGGGGGTGACCCCGGTCGGGCGGGTGGTCTCGTACTTCGAGGGCAACGAGGTGGCCCGGACGCCCGAGCTGGTGGAGGCGCTGCGCGGTGGTGCCCGGGTGCTGCTGGTGACCGACGCCGGGATGCCCTCGGTCTCCGACCCCGGCTACCGCCTGGTGGACGCCGCCGTCGCGGCCGAGATCAAGGTGACCGCGGTGCCGGGGCCGTCCGCGGTGCTGACCGCGCTGGCGCTGTCCGGCCTGCCGGTGGACCGCTTCACCTTCGAGGGCTTCCTGCCCCGGAAGGCCGGCGACCGGTCCAGGCAGCTGGCGGAGATCGCCGCCGAGCCGCGCACCATGGTCTTCTTCGAGGCCCCGCACCGGATCGCCGAGACACTGGCCGCGATGGCCACCGCCTTCGGCGCGGACCGCCCGGCGGCGGTCTGCCGCGAGCTGACCAAGACGTACGAGGAGGTCAAGCGCGGCCCGCTGGGCGCGCTGGCGGACTGGGCGGCGGACGGGGTCCGGGGCGAGATCACCGTGGTGGTCGCGGGTGCCCCGCCGGCCGCGCCGAAGGAGTACGGCCCGGCGCAGCTGGCCGAGCTGGTGGCGGTCCGTGAGGAGGCCGGGGAGCGCCGCAAGGAGGCCATCGCGGCCGTGGCGGCGGAGCTCGGCCTGCCGAAGCGGGAGGTCTTCGACGCGGTGGTGGCGGCCAAGCACGGCGCCTGAGCCGCCCGTCCGGGTCACCCGAACGCCGCGGTTCGCGGCGGTCGTGCCGACGGGTTTACCCGGCCCTACCCTGGAGGGAGGCCCCGGGACATGGCCCCGACCCGCGGGCCGGGGGCGGGCTTCCTACAGCCCTCTCCAATTCGGCGCCAAGACTTGGCAAGCCGGGTAGCGAAAGGCATGTCCCGGGCATTCCCTGAGAAGGAAAGACCCGAGCCGGACGGACGTCCGGCGGGCGCTGGGAGACGGCTATGAGCGAGACGATCGGTAGCCCTCTGAGTGGCAATGCAGTGCGCGACACCGCAGCGGGCGGGCTGGGCCTGACGAGCAGGCCGACCGCTGCCGTGGAGACCGTCCGGGAGGCGTACTCCTTCGCCTGCCTGAGCTGCGGCTACGGCTGGGAACAGGCGTACGAGATCGAGCACCACGTGGCCAGGGACGGGCACACGGTGATCGAGTACCACGCGAACGGCGTCCGAGTGCCGTCGCCGCTGCTCCAGCCGACCTGCCCGGGTTGCGGCGGGCACACCGTGCGGATCATGCGGGCGGGCCGGGTGGCCACGGCCGAGAACTCCTGGCACCACGGTCCCGGTTACGCCGCGCACGCCGAGCCGGAGGACGTACCGATCGACCGACCCGTCCGGGTCCGGCGCAGCTTCCGGGCCTGGGTGCGGAGCATGTTCGGCAGCGCCGCCTGAGCCGGCTGATTCCACGCAGCGGAAAGCCGCCCGTGACAGGGGCCGCCCCCGGGAAAGTCGGTCGAGGGTGGTTCCTGCACGCGGCTAAGATTTCTGAGCATGGCGGCCACTGAAGACCACAGCACCACCGAGCGCTCGACCTCGGCGTACTACGTCACCACCCCGATCTACTACGTGAACGACCGCCCGCACCTGGGCCACGCGTACACGACCGTCGCGGGCGACGTGCTGACCCGCTGGCACCGCCAGCGCGGCGAGCAGGTGTGGTACCTGACCGGTACGGACGAGCACGGTCAGAAGATCCTGCGTACGGCGGACGCCAACGGCGTCACCCCGCAGGAGTGGTGCGACAAGCTGGTCGAGGAGGCGTGGAAGCCGCTCTGGCAGCACCTGAACATCGCCAACGACGACTTCATCCGGACCACCCAGAAGCGGCACACCGACCGCGTCCAGGAGTTCGTCCAGGACCTGTACGACAAGGGCGAGATCTACAAGGGCGGCTACTCCGGCTGGTACTGCGTGGGCTGTGAGGAGTACAAGCTGCCCGGCGACCTGCTGCCCGGAGCGAGCGACGACGAGAAGCTCTGCGCCGTGCACAAGCGGCCGGTCGAGTGGCTGGAGGAGGAGAACTACTTCTTCCGGCTCTCCGCGTACGGCCCGAAGCTGCTGGAGTTCTACGCCCAGAACCCCGACTTCATCGCGCCCGCCTCCGCCCGCAACGAGGTGCTGCGCTTCGTCGAGCAGGACCTCAAGGACCTCTCGATCTCCCGGTCCACCTTCAACTGGGGCGTGCCGCTGCCCTGGGACGAGAAGCACGTGCTGTACGTGTGGGTGGACGCGCTGCAGAACTACATCACCGCGGCCGGCTACGGCGCGGACCCGGAGCGCTTCGCCGAGCTGTGGCCGGCCTCGGTGCACCTGGTCGGCAAGGACATCCTGCGCTTCCACGCGGTGATCTGGCCCGCGATGCTGATGGCCGCGGGTCTGCCGCTGCCCAAGCGGGTCGTCGCCAACGGCTGGCTGATGGTCGGTGGCGAGAAGATGTCCAAGTCCAACCTGACCGGTATCTCGCCGACCGACCTGACCTCGCACTTCGGCGTGGACGCGTACCGCTACTACTTCCTGCGGGCGATCCCGTTCGGCACCGACGGCTCGTTCTCCTGGGAGGACTTCACCGCCCGGTACACCTCCGAGCTGGCCAACGACTTCGGCAACCTGGCCTCGCGGGTCGCGGCCATGGTCGGCAAGTACTTCGAGGGCGCGCTGCCCGCCGCGACCGCGCACGGGGACGCCGAGCAGGCCGTCGCCGACGCGCTGGTGAAGGCCACCGAACTGGCCGACCGCAAGATCGGCGAGGAGCTGGACTTCGCGGGCGGCATCGCGGCGGTCTTCGACTTCGTCAAGCTGGTCAACGGCTACCTGACCGAGCAGGAGCCGTGGAAGGTCGCCAAGGACACCTCCGAGGAGGGCCAGGCGCGGCTCGCCACCATCCTCTACACCGCCGCCGAGGCGCTGCGGGCCACCGCCGTGCTGCTCAACCCGCTGATGCCGGTCGCCTCGCAGAAGCTGTGGGACTCGCTCGGGGCGGAGGCGTCGCTGGGCGCACTGGGTGCGCAGACCATCGCCACCGTCGCCGACTGGGGCCGGCTGCCCGCCGGTTCCACCGTCACCAAGGGCGACATCCTGTTCCCCCGCCTGGAAGAGAAGCCCGCAGCCTGATGGCCAACGCCAAGGACGCCGACCGGACCACCCCGCCGCCGCTGCCCGAGCCGCTGGCGGTGGCGGTGGCCGACTCGCACACCCACCTGGACATGCAGTCCGGCACCCCCGCCGAGGCTCTGGCCAAGGCCGCCTCGGTCGGGGTGACCACGGTCGTCCAGGTGGGCTGCGACCTGCCCGGTTCGCGCTGGGCGGCGTCCCTGGCCGAGGAGTTCGAGCAGGTGCACGCGGCCGTCGCGCTGCACCCCAACGAGGCGCCGAGGATCTTCCTCGGCGACCCCGACGGCTGGTCCGGGCAGCAGCGTGAGCCCGGGGGCGCGGCGGCGCTCGACGCGGCGCTCGCCGAGATAGCCGCGCTGGCGGCGCTGCCGCAGGTGCGGGCCGTCGGCGAGACCGGGCTGGACTACTTCCGGACCGGGCCCGAAGGCGTGGACATCCAGAAGGAGTCCTTCCGCCGCCACATCGAGATCGCCAAGCGGTACGGCAAGGCCCTGGTCATCCACGACCGGGACGCGCACGAGGACGTCATCGCCGTCCTGCTGGAGGAAGGCGCACCCGAGCGGACGGTCTTCCACTGCTACTCCGGCGACGCCGAGATGGCCAAGGTCTGCGCCGAGCACGGCTGGTACCTCTCCTTCGCCGGACCGGTCACCTTCAAGGCCAACCAGCCGCTGCGGGACGCCCTGCGCGCCACGCCGCTGGACCGGATCCTGGTCGAGACCGACGCCCCCTTCCTCACCCCGCACCCGTACCGGGGCCGCCCCAACGCCCCGTACCTGATCCCGGTCACGGTCCGCTCGATGGCCGCGACCCTGGACCTGCACGAGGACGAGCTGGCGACGGCGATCGCGGCGAACACGGCCCGGGCGTTCGGGTACTGAACCGGCCCGCACGGATACCGGGTCGTGGAGAAACGGTTCGGCACTCTGGCTGCGCTGCCGTGCCGGCCGGCACGGCAGCGGTGAGGGGGCGGTGGAGACCAC
>NZ_JBHJVK010000105.1:0-21128 GCF_042264695.1 Kitasatospora sp. NPDC056138
CGCTGACGGCTGAACTCGACGAACATGCCCGGCGCGGCCATCACCGCCGCCCCGCCCGCGAGCGCCAGCGAGCACTCACCCCGGCGCAGTGACTGACAGGCCAGGTGCAGCGAGACCAGGGACGACGAGCACGCCGTGTCCACCGTGATCGCCGGGCCCTCCAGGCCGAACACGTAGGACAGCCGGCCCGAGATGACGCTCGCCGCGCCGCCGGAGAGCAGGTACCCCTCGAGGCTCTCCGTCGCCCGCTGCGCGAGCGCCGCGTAGTCGACCTGCCCCGCGCCCATGAAGACGCCGGTACGGCTGCCGCGCAGTGACGCCGGGTCGATGCCGGCCCGCTCGAAGACCTCCCAGGAGGTCTCCAGCAGCAGCCGCTGCTGCGGGTCCATGGCCAGCGCCTCGCGCGGGCCGATCCCGAAGAAGCCGGCGTCGAACCGGCCCACGTCCCGGACGAAGCCGCCTTCACGGGTGTAGGTGCGGCCGGTCCGGTCGGGATCGGGGTCGTACAGCGACTCCAGGTCCCAGCCGCGGTCGTCGGGGAACGGCGAGACGGCGTCCCGGCCGTCGGCGACCAGCTGCCACAGCCGCTCCGCCGAGTCGGCGCCGCCGGGGAAGCGGCAGGCTATGCCGACGATCGCGATCGGCTCGCCCGCGACGGACTCCATCTCCTGGAGCCGTCGGCGCGTCTCCTGGAGATCGGCGGTCACCCGCTTGAGGAAGTAGCGGAGCTTGTCCTCGGTCTCGCTGGCCACAGTGGCGCAAACCTTTCGGATGGGACGGGAACAGGACGGCCGGCCGGCGGCGCGGCCGGCCGGCGGGTCAGGAGATGCCGAGTTCGTTGGTGATGAAGTCGAAGACCTCGTCGTCGCCGGCGGAGTCCAACTCCATTCCGGCCACGGGGGATTCACCCTCGTCCGGCCCCTGCTGGTCGCTCCACCGGGTGAGCAGCGACCGCAGCCGGCCGGAGATCCGCGCCCGGTCGGGGTGGTCGGCGCCGACCTGGGCGAGGACGGCTTCGAGACGGTCCAGCTCCGCGAGCACCGGCGCGGCCGACGGCGTTCCCTCGCGCGGGAGTTCCACGTCCAGGTGCCGGGCGAGCCCCGCCGCCGTCGGGTAGTCGAAGACGAGCGTGGGCGACAGGCGCAGGCCGGTGGCGGTGGTCAGGCGGTTTCGCAGTTCGACCGCGGTCAGCGAGTCGAAGCCGAGGTCACCGAACGCCCGGTCGGCGCCGACCGAGGCCGGGTCGGAGTGACCGAGCACCACGGCCACCTGACCGCGCACCAGGTCCAGCAGGGCGCTCTCCCGCTCCGCCCCGGACAGCCCGGCGAGTCGCCGCTTCAGGCCGTCCGCCGCCCCGGCGTCCGGCCGGCGGGCGGAGTGGACGGACGGGCCGGCCAGCCGGCGCAGCAGCGGCGGGAGGTCCGGGCCGGCCTGGCGCAGCGTGGCGAGGTCCAGCCGGACCGGCAGCGCCGTCGGGTCGGTTGCGGCGAGCGCCGCGTCGAACAGGGCCAGGCCGTCCTGCGGGCTGAGCGGCAGGACGCCCGAGCGCCGCATCCGGCCGAGGGTGGCTTCGTCGAGCGCGCCCGCCATGCCCCGGTGCTGCTGCCACGGCCCCCAGGCCAGTGACCGGGCGGGCAGACCCCGCGCGGCGCGGTGCCGGGCGAGCGCGTCGAGGAAGGCGTTGGCCGCCGAGTAGCCGCCCTGGCCGGCCCCGCCGAGGGTGGCCGTCGCGGAGGAGAACAGCACGAACGCGGCGAGCCCGGCGTCGCGGGTGAGCTCGTGCAGGTGCCAGGCGGCGTCCGCCTTCGGGCGGAGCACGGCCTCGAACCGCTCCTCGGTGAGCGAGGCCAGCGCGCCGTCCGCGACCACACCGGCCGCGTGGACGACGGCGGTGAGCGGGTGCTCGGCCGGGACGGCGGCGAGCACGGCGGCGAGCGCCTCCCGGTCCGCCGCGTCGCAGGCCGCGATCGTCACCCGGGCGCCCAGTGCGGTGAGTTCGGCGGTCAGCTCGGCGGCGCCCTCGGCCTCGGGGCCGCGGCGGCCGAGCAGCAGCAGGTGCCGCACGCCGTACGCGGTGACCAGGTGCCGGGCCAGCAGCGCGCCGAGCGCGCCGGTGCCGCCGGTGACCAGCACGGTGCCGGCCGCGTCGAGCGTACCGGCTGCCGCGGCCGTCGTCGGGCGGGCCCGTACCAGACGCGGCGCCAGGACCGCGCCGGAACGGAGCGCGAGCTGCGGTTCGTCCCCGGCGGCCGCCCGGGCCAGTGCCCCGGCGGTGTCCGCGCCGCCGTCCAGGTCGAGCAGGACGAAGCGGTCCGGCTGCTCGGCCTGCGCGGTCCGGGCGAGGCCCCACAGCGGTGCGTGGGCGAGGTTCGGGACGTCCTCGCCCGCCCGGCCGAGGTCCGGTCCGCCCTCGTCCGTCCGCCCGGCGGCCACCGCACCGCGCGTCACCAGGATCAGCCGGGAGGAAGCGAACCGGTCGTCCGCCGCCCAGCCCGTCAGTGCGGACCACGTCCGGTGCAGGGCCGCGCGCACCGCCGCCGGTACGTCGCCCGTGGCGTCCGGCAGGGGCAGCACGACCGCGTCCGGTACCGGCAGCCCCGCGGTGACGGCCGCGCCGAGCGCCGCGAGGTCCGGGTAGCGGTCGAGGCCCGGGAACGCGGAGCCGTCGCCGAGCACGGCCCACCGCCCGCCGCCCGGCTCGACCGCCGGGACGGGCGCCCACTCGACGCGGAACAGCGCGTCGCCCAGCCCGGCCCGGGACGCCGCGCGCAGCTGCTCGACCGAGACCGGCCGGGCCCGCAGCGAGCCGACCGAGGCGACCGGTGCGCCGGTCTCGTCGGCGACCTCCAGCGACATCGCGTCCGGCCCGGCCGGGGCCAGCCGCAGTCGCAGCGCGGCCGCGCCGGGGCGGTGCAGCCGCACGTTGTTCCAGGCGAAGGGCAGCAGCACCTGCTCGCCGGTGTTCCCGACCAGGCCCGCGTGCAGCGCGGCGTCGAGCAGCGCCGGATGGACGCCGTACCCGCCGGCCCGGCCCCGCTCCGGCTCCGGCAGGGCGACCTCGCCGTACACGACGTCGCCCGTGCGCCACATCGCCCGCAGGCCGCGGAACGACGGGCCGTAGGCGAAACCGTCGCGGGCGACGGACGGGTAGAAGCCGTCGAGGTCCGCCGGCTCGGCGCCCTCGGGCGGCCAGACGCCGGCCGGCTCCCAGCCGGCTCCGCCGCCGTCCTCGGCGGACAGCGTGCCGCCCGCGTGCCGCGTCCACTCCGCCGCGTCGTCCGGCCGCGCGTACACGCCGATCGGCCGCCGGCCCGTTCCGTCGGCCGCGCCGACCACCAGCTGCACCTGTACCGTGCCGGTCTCGGCGAGGACCAGCGGTGCCTCCTGGTCCAGCTCCTCGACCGTCGTGCAGCCGGTCAGCCGCGCCGCGTGCAGCGCCAGCTCCAGGTAGGCGGTGCCGGGCACCACCACGCTGCCCAGCACGACGTGGTCGGCGAGCCAGCGGTGCGAGCGGGCCGACAGCCGCCCGGTGAGGATCAGCCCGCCGCCCTCGGCCGGGGTGACGGCGGCGCCGAGCAGCGGATGCCCGGCGGCCGCCAGGCCCAGCCCGGACGCCTCGGCGGAGGACCCGCCGGCCGGGTCCAGCCAGTACCGCTCGCCCTGGAACGCGTACGTCGGCAGCTCCGGCCGGCGACCGGCCGGGCCGGCGGACGCGGTGAGGCAGGCCGGCCAGTCCACCCGGACGCCCCGCACGTGCGCGTGCGCGACGGCGGCGAGGACGGTGTCCGGCTCCGGGCGGCCCCGGCGCAGCAGCGGCACCGCCGCCACCTCCCCGGCCCGGTCCCCGGCGCTCTGCTGCGCCATGGCGGACAGCACACCCTCAGGGCCGAGCTCCAGGAAGGTCGTCACGCCCTGGTCGAGCAGGTACCGGACGCCGTCGTGGAAGCGCACCGCCTCGCGCACGTGCCGTACCCAGTACTCCGCCGTGCGGATCCGCTCGGCGGCGACCGGCCGGCCGGTCAGGTTGGAGACGACCGGGATCGTGGGCTCGTGCAGGGTGAGGCCGTCGAGCACCTCGCGGAACGGGTCGAGCATGCCCGCCATGCGCGGGGAGTGGAAGGCGTGGCTGACGGTCAGCCGCTTCGTCCGGCGGCCCTGTGCCCGCAGCAGCCCGGCGATGTCGGACACCGCCTCCTCCTCGCCGGAGACCACGACGGACCGGGGCCCGTTGACGGCGGCGACGTCGGCCAGGCCGGCCCGGCCGGGCAACAGCGCGGACACCTCCTGCTCCGTCGCCTCGACCGCCACCATCGCTCCGCCGGAGGGGAGTTGTTGCATCAGGCGGCCGCGGGCGGCGACCGCCGTGACCGCGTCCTCCAGCGAGAACACCCCCGCGACGTGCGCCGCCGCGAGCTCCCCGATCGAGTGCCCGAGCACGAAGTCCGGCCGTATTCCCCAGGATTCGGCCAACCGGAACAGCGCCACCTCCAGCGCGAACAGGGCGGCCTGGGTGAAGGCGGTCTCGTCGAGGCGGCCCGCCTCGGGCGAACCCTCCCCGGCGAGCAGCACCTCGCGGACCGGCAGGCCGGTCCGCTCCGTCAGCAGGGCGCACACCCGGTCCAGTTCGGCCGCGAACACCGGGAAACGCCCGTACAGTTCGCGGCCGGCGCCGGCCCGCTGGGCGCCCTGCCCGGTGAACAGGAACGCCAGCCTGCCGGCGCGCGCGGCCGGGCCCTGGACGAGGTGCGGCGCGTCGTCGGCCCGGCGCAGCGCGTCCAGGCCGGCCAGCAGCCCGGCGCGGTCGGTGCCGAGCACCACCGCGCGGTGGTCGAGGCCGGCCCGGGCGGTGACCAGCGACCAGGCGACGTCCACCGGGTCCCACCGCGGGGCGGCGGTGACGGCGTCGGCCAGCCGGCCGGCCTGGGCGCGCAGCGCCTCGGGGCTGTGGGCGGACAGCAGCCACGGCGTGCTGGCGGGCGCCTCCCGGCTCTCGCCGGCGGGCGGCTCCCCGCTCTCACCCGCGGTCGCCTCCTCGACGTGCTGCTCCTCGACGTGCTGTTCCAGGATCACGTGGGCGTTGGTGCCGCTGATGCCGAAGGAGGAGACGGCGGCCCGCCGGGGACGGCCGGTGTCCGGCCAGTCGCGCCGCCCGGTGAGCAGCTCGACCGCGCCGCGGGACCAGTCGACCTGCGGTGTCGGTTCGTCCACGTGCAGGGTGGCCGGCAGCACTCCGTGACGCATCGCCAGCACCGTCTTGATGACGCCGGCGACGCCCGCCGCGAGCTGGGTGTGGCCGATGTTGGACTTCACCGAGCCCAGGTAGAGCGGCCGTTCGGCGGGCCGGTCCTGGCCGTAGGTGGCCAGCAGGGCCTGCGCCTCGATCGGGTCGCCGAGCCGGGTGCCCGTCCCGTGCGCCTCCACCGCGTCCACGTCCGCGGCCGTCAGCCGGGCATCGGCGAGCGCGGCCCGGATCACCCGCTGCTGGGCGGGCCCGCTCGGCGCGGTCAGGCCGTTGGAGGCGCCGTCCTGGTTGATCGCCGAGCCGCGCACCACGGCGAGCACCGGGTGGCCGTTGCGCTGCGCCTCGGAGAGCCGCTCGACCAGCAGCACGCCGACCCCCTCGCCCCAGGCGGTGCCGTCGGCCGCGCCGGCGAAGGCCTTGCACCGGCCGTCGGGGGCGAGCCCGCGCTGCCGGCTGAACTCGATGAACATGTGCGGAGCAGCCATCACCGCCGCGCCCGCGACCAGCGCCATCGAGCACTCGCCGTCGCGCAGCGCCCGGCTCGCCAGGTGCAGGGCGACCAGCGAGGACGAACACGCGGTGTCGACCGTCACCGCCGGGCCCTCGAGCCCGAAGGTGTAGGCCAGCCGGCCGGAGGCGACGCTGACGGTGGTACCGGTCAGCAGGTAGCCCTCGGAGCCCTCGGTGCTGCGCGGATCGGCGGCGTAGCCGAGCGGGGAGGCGCCGACGAACACGCCGGTGCTGCTGCCGCGGACTGAGGAGGGGTCGATGCCGGCACGCTCGAAGGCCTCCCAGGAGGTCTCCAGCAGCAGCCGCTGCTGGGGGTCCATGGCGAGCGCCTCGCGCGGGCTGATGCCGAAGAACGCGGCGTCGAACCGGTCCGCGTCCCGGACGAAACAGCCCTTCCGGACGTAGCTCCGGCCGGGCCGGTCCGGGTCCGGGTCGTACAACTCCTCGGCGTCCCAGCCGCGTTCGGACGGGAACTCGGAGCGGGCGTCGCGCCCGTCGAGGACCAGTCGCCACAGGTCCTCGGGGCTGTGGACGTCGCCGGGGAAACGGCACGCCATGCCGACGATCGCGATCGGCTCGTGCCGGGCCTCGGTCAGCCGGCGGTTCTGCTGCTGCAGCCGCTTGGTCTCCTTGAGCGAGAGCCGGAGCGCTTCCAGCACCTTTTCCTGTGATGCAGCCATCGTTGGTTCTCCGCGGTCCGAGAGCGATCAGAGGTCAGTGGTGCCGAAGGCCAGGCCGACCAGGTCGTCGGCGTCCATGGCGTCGATCTCGTCCAGGTCGTCGATCCCGTCCGGGTCGTCGTCCGGCTCGGCCGACGGCTGCTCGGGCGCGGCGCCGGCCAGTGCCAGCAGGGCGTCGAGCAGGCCGGCGGCGCGCAGCCGGGCCGCCGGGATGGCCGCCAGCAGGCGGCTGACCTCGTCGTCGGAGGCCGGTGGCCCGGCCGGGGCCAGTTCGGCCTGGAGGAAGGCGGCCAGCGCGTCCGGCGTCGGATGGTCGAAGAGCAGCGTCGCCGGGAGCCTGAGCCCGGTGGCGGCGTTGAGCCGGTTGCGCAGTTCGACGGCGGTCAGCGAGTCGAAGCCGAGCTGCTTGAACGCCCGGTCCGGCTGGATCGCCTCGTCCGTGGCGTGGCCGAGCACCACGGCCGCGTGGGCGCGCACCAGCTCCAGCAGTGCGCGGGCGCGTTCGGCCGCGGGCAGTGCGGCCAGTCGGCCGGCCGGTGCGGACTCGCCGCCGGTCCGCGGGAGCGCCACCGCGCGCCGTCCAGGCGCGCCGACCAGACGGCGCAGCAGCGGCGGCACCGGGCCGGCCCGGAGGGCGGCGCGGACGGCCGCGACGTCGAGCTTCATCGCCACCGCCAGGGCCTGGTCGGCGCGCAGGGCCGCGCTGAACATCGCCACGCCGTCGGCGTCGGACAGTGGGCTCACGCCGGAGCGCCGCAACCGGGTCAGGTCGCCGGCGTCCAGGTGGCCGGTCATGCCGCTGGCCCGCTCCCAGAGGCCCCAGGCGATCGACAGGCCCGGCAGCCCCTCGGCCCGGCGGCGCTGGGCGAGCGCGTCGAGGAAGGCGTTGGCCGCGGCGTAGTTGCCCTGGCCCGGACCGCCCAGGACGGCGGCCGAGGAGGAGAACAGGACGAAGGCGCGGAGGTCCGCGTCCCGGGTCAGCTCGTGCAGGTGCCAGGCCGCGTCCACCTTCGGGCGCAGCACGGCCGCGACCTGCGCGGGGGTCAGCGAAGTGATCACCGCGTCGTCCAGCACGCCCGCAGCGTGGACGACGGCGGTGAGCGGGTGCTCGGCCGGGACGGCGGCGAGGACCTTCGCGAGGGCTTCGCGGTCGGCCGTGTCGCAGGCCGTGACCGTCACCCGGGCGCCCAGCGCGGTGAGTTCGGCGGTCAGCTCGGCGGCGCCCTCGGCCTCGGGGCCGCGGCGGCCGAGCAGCAGCAGGTGCCGTGCGCCGTGCTCGGTGACCAGCCGGCGGGCCACCAGAGCGCCGAGCACGCCCGTGCCGCCGGTGATCAGCACGGTGCCGTCCGGGTCCGGCAGGGCGGGCATGGTGAGCACCACCTTGCCGACGTGCCGGGCCTGGCTCATGAAGCGGAAGGCGTCCGGTGCGCGCCGCACGTCCCAGGTGCGTGCGGGGAGCGGGTGGAGCACCCCGCGCTCGAACAGCGGCATCAGCTCGGCCGTCATCCGGCCGATCCGGTCGTAGCCGGCCTCGATCAGGTCGAACCAGAGGTAGGAGGTCCCGGGGTGGGCGGCGGTGACCTCGGCCGCGTCGCGGATGTCGGTCTTGCCCATCTCCACGAACCGTCCGCCGTCCGCCAGCAGCCGCAGCGAGGCGTCGACGAACTCGTTGGCGAGGGAGTTGAGGACCACGTCGACGCCCCGGCCGCCGCCGGCGGCGCGGACGCGGTGCTCGAAGTCGAGGCTGCGGGAGGAGGCGATCCGGTCCTCCGGGACGCCGAGCGCGCGCAGGGTGCCCCACTTGGCCGGGCTGGCCGTGGTGAACACCTCGGCGCCCAGGTGGCGGGCCAGCTGGATGGCCGCCATGCCCACGCCGCCGGTCGCCGAGTGGATCAGCACCGACTCGCCGCGGCCGAGCCCGGCGAGGTCGACCAGGCCGTAGTAGGCGGTCAGGAAGGCGATCGGCACCGAGGCGCCCTCGGTGAACGTCCAGTGCGCGGGCAGCGCGACGAGCAGCCGGTGGTCGACCACGGCGACCGGCCCGAACGAGCCCGGCACCATGCCCATCACGCGGTCGCCCGGGGCGAACGCGGTGACGTCGGGGGCGGTCTCCAGCACGACACCGGCCGCCTCGCCGCCCATCACGTCCTGGTCGACCATGCCCAGGCCGAGCAGCACGTCGCGGAAGTTCATGCCGGCGGCGCGCACGGCCAGCCGGACCTGTCCGGGGCCGAGCGGTGCGGAGGCCACCGGGTGGGGCACCAGGGCGAGGTTCTCCAGGGTGCCCTTGGCGGTGGTGTCCAGGCGCCAGTCGGGCGTGTCGGCCGGGGGCTCCAGCAGCGGCCCGGTGGCCGCGCGGACGAGCCGAGGTGCGAGCAAGCCGCCTTCCCGGATGGCGAGTTGGGGTTCGTCGGTGGCGAGCGCGGCGGCCAGGACGGGCTTCAGGCCGGTGGTCCGCCCGTCCAGATCGAGCAGGACGAAGCGGCCCGGGTGCTCGGTCTGGGCGGAGCGCAGCAGGCCCCAGAGCGGGGCGTGGACGAGGTCGCGCACGCTCTCGCCGCCCGCGGCGGCCACCGCGCCCCTGGTCAGCACGGTCAGGCGGGAGGCGGCGAACCGGTCGTCGGCGAGCCAGTCCTGAAGGAGCGTCAGCACCCTGTCGACGACGTCGCGCACCGCGGCGGGGGCGTCCGGTGACTCCGGGCCGGCAAAGCTGACCAGGACCGCGTCCGGCACGGTCGCACCGGCCTCCACGGCCTCGGCGAGGGCGGCCAGGTCGGGGTGGGCGCCGAACCGGAGCTCGTCGGACAGGTCGAGGTGGTCGGTGCCGAGCAGGACCCAGCGCCCGGCGGGCGTCTCGGGAGGGACCGGCAGTTCGGTCCAGTCCACCCGCAGCAGTGGGTCCGGGCCGTCGTCGCGCGCCGCCCGCAACTGCTCCTGATCCACCGGGCGGCTCGCCAGTGACGTCACCCGGGCGACCGGGGCGCCGGTCTCGTCGGCGACGTCCAGGGACATCGCGTCCGGCCCGGCCGGCGACAGCCGCACCCGCAGGGCGGTGGCGCCGGTGGCGTGCAGCGTGACACCGCTCCACGAGAACGGCAGCCGCACCTGTCCGGGCGAGGCGGCCGCGGCCGCGTGCAGGGCCGCGTCCAGCAGGGCTGGGTGCAGGCCGAACCGTGCGGCGTCGGCGAGTTGCTCCTGCGGCAGCCGGACCTCGGCGAACAGGTCGTCACCCTGCCGCCAGAGCGCCCGCAGGCCCTGGAACGCCGGACCGTAGCCGAGGCCGTCGCCGGCCAGCCGGGGGTAGAGGTCCGTGACGTCCACCGGCACCGCACCGGGCGGGGGCCAGGCGGCGAGGTCCCAGGACGGGAGCTCGGCGCCGGTCGCCAGGACGCCGGTCGCGTGCCGGGACCACGGGGCGTCGGCCCGGTCGGGGCGGGAGTGGACGGAGAAGGTGCGCCGTCCGTCGTCGGCCGCGGGGCCGACCCGGAGCTGGAGCTGGACGGAGCCGTCGTCGGGCAGCAGCAGCGGTGCCTGGAGGGTGAGTTCCTCCAGGACGTCGCAGCCGGTGTGGTCGCCGGCGCTCAGGGCGAGTTCGACGAGGGCGGTGCCGGGGAGCAGGGGGGTGTTCCAGACGGCGTGGTCGGTGAGCCAGGGGTGGGTGGTGGCGGAGAGGCGTCCGGTGAGGACGAGTTCGTCGTTGTCGGCGAGGGGGAGGAGGGCGCTGAGCAGCGGGTGGTCGGCAGGGGTCAGGCCGGTGGCGTGCAGATCCGTGGTGGGGGTGGCGGCGTCGAGCCAGTAGCTCTCGCGTTGGAAGGGGTAGGTGGGGAGGTCGACCGGAGTGGTCGGGTCGGTGGGGAGCAGGGTGTGCCAGTCGGCGGGGGCGCCGTGGACGTGGGCTTCGGCGAGGGAGGTGAGGAGTCGGCGGAGGCCGCCGTCGTTGCGGCGGAGGGTGCTGAGGACGAGGGGGGTGTGGCCGGTGTCCTCGATGGTGTCCTGGACCGCTGTGGTGAGGACGGGGTGGGGGCTGATTTCGAGGTAGGTGGTGTGGCCGTTGGTGTGGGCGGTGTGGAGTGCGTCGGTGAGGCGAACGGGTTGGCGGAGGTTGTTGTACCAGTAGTGGTTGTCGAGTTGGGTGGTGTCGAGGGGGGTGCCGGTGAGGGTGGAGTAGAAGGGGGTGGTGGCGGGTCGGGGGGTGATGTCGGTGAGTTGGGTGGTGAGGTGGTGGTGGAGTTGTTCGACGTGGTGGGTGTGGGAGGCGTAGTCGACGTCGATGCGTCGGGCGTGGATGTTGTGGTGTTGGCAGTGGGTGAGGAGTTCGTTGAGGGCGTCGTGGTCGCCGGCGATGACGGTGGTGGTGGGGCCGTTGTGGGCGGCGATGGTGAGGCGGCCGTTCCATCGGGTGAGGAGGGTGGTGGTGTGGTGGTGGGTGAGGGGGAGGGAGGCCATGCCGCCGTGGCCGCTGATGGTGTGGATGGCTTGGCTGCGGAGGGCGGTGATGCGGGCGGCGTCGTGGAGGGTGAGGGCTCCGGCGATGGTGGCGGCGGCTATTTCGCCTTGGGAGTGGCCGATGACGGCGGCGGGGTGGATGCCGAGGGAGCGCCAGAGTTCGGCGAGGGAGACCATGGTGGCGAAGAGGGTGGGCTGGATGACGTCGACGCGGGTGAGGTCGGTGTTGTCGTTGCCGCGTAGGGCGTCGGTGAGTGACCAGTCGATGTAGGGGTCGAGTGCCGTTTGGCATTCGGCGATGGACTGGGCGAAGACCTTCGAGGTGTCGAGGAGTTCGGCGCCCATGCCGGTCCATTGGGAGCCCTGGCCGGGGAAGACGAACACCGGCCGGTCGAAGGCGCCGCTGCCGCTGGGGGTGCCGGCTGTGTTGCGGGTGATCAGAGTGGGGCTGATGGTGCCGGCGGTGAGGGCGGTGAGGCCGTTCAGGAGTTCGGTGCGGTCCTCGCCGGTGACCACTGCGCGGTGTTCGAAGAGGGACCGGTTGGTGGCCAGCGCGTTTGCGACGTCGGCGGGTTCCCAATCGGGGTGTGCCTCGACGGCTGTCCGCAGCCGTTCGCCCTGGGCGCGCAGCGCTGCCGGGGTCCGGGCGGAGAGGATCCAGGGCAGTACGCGGCCCGTCGCCCGCGGGTTCGGCGCCGGCTCGTCGGCCGGCACGGCCGGAGCGGTCGGGGCGGCTGGCACGGTGGGTGCGGTGGGTGCCTGTTCCAGGATGACGTGGGCGTTGGTGCCGCTGACGCCGAACGAGGAGACGGCCGTCCGCCGTGGCCGCCCGGTCTGCGGCCATTCCCGTTCCTCGGTGAGCAGTGACACCGCGCCCGAGGCCCAGTCGACGTGTGGTGTCGGTTCGTCGACGTGCAGGGTGCGCGGGAGCACGCCGTGCCGCATCGCCATCACCATCTTGATCACGCCGCCGACGCCGGCGGCCGCCTGGGTGTGGCCGATGTTGGACTTCAACGAGCCGAGCCACAGCGGCCGTTCGGCCGGACGCTGCTGCCCGTAGGTGGCCAGTAGGGCCTGCGCCTCGATCGGGTCGCCGAGCCGGGTGCCCGTCCCGTGCGCCTCCACCGCGTCGATTAGGTCCGGCGAGAGCCCGGCCTCGGCGAGGGCCTGCCGGATCACCCGCTGCTGGGAGGGGCCGTTGGGCGCGGAGAGGCTGCTGCTGGCGCCGTCCTGGTTGACCGACGAGCCGCGCAGCACGGCGAGCACCCGGTGCCCGTGGCGCTGGGCGTCCGAGAGCCGCTCGACCAGCAGCATGCCCGCGCCCTCACCCCAGGCGGTGCCGTCCGCTGCGGCGGCGAAGGACTTGCAGCGCCCGTCCCGGGCGAGGCCGCCCTGGCGGCTGAACTCGACGAAGGTGTCGGGCGTGGCCATCACCGTGACGCCGCCGGCCAGCGCCATCGTGCAGTCGCCGCGCCGGACGGCCTGGGCGGCGAGGTGCAGGGCCACCAGGGACGAGGAGCAGGCCGTGTCCACGGTCACCGCCGGCCCCTCCAGGCCGAGCACGTAGGCGATCCGCCCGGAGGCGACGCTGCCCGCGGTTCCGCTGCCCAGGAAGCCCGCGACCGACTCGTCCACGGAGGTCGGCCGGGTCCCGTAGTCGTGGTACATCAGACCGGTGAAAACCCCGACCCGGGCACCGCGCACGCTCGCCGGGGGAATGCCCGCCCGCTCGAACGCCTCCCAGGAGGTCTCCAGCAGCAGTCGCTGCTGGGGGTCCATGGCCAGGGCCTCGCGCGGACTGATGTCGAAGAAGCCGGGGTCGAACCGGTCGGCGTCGTCGAGGAAGCCGCCCTCGCAGACGTAGGAGGTGCCGGCGCGCAGGCCGTCGGGGTCGTAGAAGTCCTCGACGCGCCAGCCGCGTTCGGCGGGCGGCGCACCGACGGCGTCCCGCCCGGCGGTCACCAGCTCCCACAGCTCCTCCGGCGTCCGGACCCCGCCCGGGTAGCGGCAGCTCATTCCGACGATCGCGATCGGGTCGCGGTCGGCCGCCTCCAGTTCGGCCACCCGGCGGCGTGCCTCTCCGAGTTCGGCGGCAGCCCACCGGAGGTGCTCGCGAAGCTTGTCTTCATGTGCCACTTGAGCCTGCTCCTAAAGCCGGTGCGGGTGTCGACCTGTGCCGGGGACGGCCCTCAGCGGGCGCGCAGCTGGTCGAGTACGTCGAAGAGTTCGTCGTCGGTCGCCGAGGCGAGGTCGGGCCGGTCGGTGCCGTCCCGGCCCTCGTCGCCCCAGCGGGAGATGAGGTCCTTCAGCCGATGGGTGATCGCGGTCCGGGCCTGGTCGTCGTCGGCGAAGGGCGTCAGGAACGCCTCCAGCCGGTCGAGTTCCGCGAGAGCCGGGCCCACCGCGGTGGCCTCCTCCGCACCGAACTCGGCGCAGAGGTAGTCGGCCATGGCCGCCGCGGTGGGGTGGTCGAAGATCAGGGTGCTGGGCAGCTGAAGGCCGGTGACCTCCTGCAGCTGCTCCTGGAGTTCGAGGTTGGCGAGCGAGTCGAAGCCCAGGTCGACGAAGCCCTGGCCCGGGTCGATGTCCTCGGGGGAGGACTCGACCAGCACGATCGCCGCGTGGGTGCGGACGAGGTCGAGCAGGGCGCGTCGGCGTTCGGGCTCCGGCATCGCCCGCAGGCGCTGTGCGAAGCCGGCTGCCGGGTCCGTCGCCGAAGCGACCGCCGGGTCCGCCGTCGCAACGGCTGCCGGAGTCGCGGCGGGGACCGGCGGCGTGGCCGACTCCCGCAGCAGCGACGGGACCTGTCCCTGCTCGGCGCGGCCCCGCACCGCTGCGAGGTCCAGCCGGACCGGGACGAGCACCGACTCGTTGATCATCATACGGGCGGCGTCGAAGAGATCAAGTGCCTCCGCCGTGGAAAGCGATCCGACCCCGTCACGGCTCAACCTGGCTGTCTGGGAACGGTTCAGACGCTCCGTCAGACCGCTGCGCTCGGCCCACAGGCCCCAGGCCAGGGACAGGCCCGGCAGGCCCTCGGCGTGGCGCCGCCGGGCGAGCGCGTCGAGGAAGGCGTTGGCGGCGGCGTAGTTGGCCTGGCCGGCGGTGCCGAAGACGCCCGAGGCGGACGAGAACAGGACGAAGGCGGCGAGCCCGCTGTCTCGGGTCAGCTCGTGCAGGTGCCAGGCCGCGTCCACCTTCGGACGCAGGACGGCGGCGAGCCGCTCGGGCGTGAGCGCGGTCAGCAGGCCGTCGTCGACCACGCCGGCCGCGTGCACCACCGCCGTCAGCGGGTGGGCGCCGGGCACCGACCGCAGCAGGCCGGCCAGGGCCTTCCGGTCGGCGGCGTCACAGGCGGCGACGGTCACCTCGGCGCCCAGCCCGGTCAGCTCGGCGACCAGTTCGGCCGCGCCCGGCGTCCGCTCGCCCCGGCGGCTGGTCAGCAGGAGGTGCCGAGCGCCGCGCGCGACCAGGTGCCGGGCGAGCAGGCCGCCGAGCGTTCCCGTGCCGCCGGTGACCAGGACGGTGCCGTCCGGGTCGAAGGCGGAGCCGCCGTCAAGGGGGCGTTCGGCCTCCACCAGCCGCGCTGCCAGCAGCTCGGAGCGGCGTAGCGCCAGCTGTGGCTCGTCCGAGGCCAGCGCCCGGGCCAGGACGGCTTCGGAGGGTGCCGCCCCGTCCAGGTCCAGCAGGCCGAAGCGCCCGGGGTGTTCGGACTGCGCGGACCGCAACAGCCCCCACACCGCCGCTGCGGCCGGGTCGGGGGCGGCGTCGCCGTCACCGGCGGCCTGCGCGCCCCGCGTCACCACGACCAGCCGCGCGGCGGCGAACCGCGGCTCGGCCAGCCAGGCGCGGACCAGCCGCAGTGCGTCGGCGGTGGCGGCGTGGACGGCGGCCGGCACGTCGCCGGCCGCCGGCAGGACCGGCGCGAGCACCACGTCCGGCACCGGCGTCCCGGCGGCGGCCAGGGCGGCGAGGTCCCGGTGGTGCGCCTGGGAGGCGACCGGCAGCCCGGCGCCGACCACCGCCGTCCGGAGGGCGGCCGGCTGCGCGCCCGCGGGCACCGGCGTCCAGCGGACCCGCCACAGCAGCGGGGAGCCGGCCGTGCCGTCGGGCAGCGGCCGGGAGCGCAGGCTCGCGACCGACGCCACCGGGACACCCGCCGGGTCGGCCGCCTCGACGGTCACCGCGTCCGGGCCTGCCGGTGCGAGCCGCACCCGCAGGGCCGTCGAACCGGCCGCCCGCACCGAGACGCCGTGCCACGCGAACGGCACCGGCGTCCGCCCCGCAGCCTGCGGCGAACTGGCGGCGTAGGCCTGCAGGGCGGCGTCCAGCAGCGCCGGGTGGAGGCCGTACCGCGCGGCGTCGGCCCGCTCCGCCTCGGGCAGGGCCACCTCGGCGAACACCTCCTCGCCGCGCCGCCAGAGCGCGCGCAGCCCGCGGAAGGCGGGTCCGTAGCCGATGCCGAGGTCCGCGAAGCGCCGGTAGCACCCGTCGAGGCCGACCGGCTCGGCGCCCGGCGGCGGCCAGGCGACCAGGTCCGAGGACCCGGCGGGCACCTCGGGCGCCAGCCTGCCGGAGGCGTGCAGGGTCCAGGGGCCGTTCTCGGGGCCGGCTGGGCGCGAGGACAGCTCCACCGGGCGGCGGCCGGAGCCGTCCGGGGCGCCGACGGCCAGCCTGATCCGGACGCCGGCCGCCGGGGCGGCCTCGGGCCCGGGCAGCTCCAGCGGGGCGTGCAGGGTCAGCTCGCCGATGTGCGCGCAGTCCCGTTGGGCGCCCGCCCGGCGGACCAGCTCGACCACGGCGGTACCGGGGAGCAGGACCCGCCCGTGCACGGTGTGGTCGGCGAGCCAGGGCAGTTCGCGCGGCGACAGCCGACCGGTGAACAACAGGCCGTCGCCGTCAGGGAGTTCCACCACGGCCTGGAGCAGCGGGTGGTCCGCCGGAGTCAGTCCGGCCGCTGTCACGTCGGGGTCGGCCGGTCCGTCCTCCAGCCAGTAGCGGCGGCGCTGGAAGGGATAGGTCGGCAGGTCGGCCGGGCGCAGCCCGGTGGCCGGGAACGCCGCCGACCAGTCGGCCGGCCCGCCGTGGACGTGCAGCTCGGCCAGATCGGCGAGGAACCCGTCCGCGTCACCGAGCAGCTGGACGTCCCGGCCCGTGTCGCGCGCGATCCGCGCGGTCGGACCGGGGCCGAGGACGACGAACCGGGTGTGGCCGCGGTCCAGCAGCTCGCGCACCGCGTCGTCCTGACCGCGGGTCAGCAGCGGCACCCCGGCGCCGGACGGGTCGACCGGCGCGCCGGACACCGCCGCGCGCGCCCCCTCCACGAGGGACAGCGTCCCCACCGCACAGGCTCCCGCGACAGCGGCGTCGCCCGGCGCCACCACGGCGGCCGGGTGCACCCCGTGCCGCCGCCACAACCCGGCGAGGGCGACCAGCACCGCCCATCCCACCGCGCGGCCGACCTCCGGACGCGCCGGGTCGGGCGCGCCCGCGACGCCGCGCAGCACATCCGTCGCGGACCAGCCGGCCACCTCGACGAGCGCGGCGTCGCACTCGGCCAGCAGCTCGGCGAACGGCGGTGAGACGTCCAGCAGTCCCGCCACCCGGCCGAGTTGCTCCGCCGGCCGGTCCGGCAGCACGAACACCACCCGGCCGTCACCGCGGGCGACGCCGCGGGCCAGGCCGGGCCGCGACTCGCCCGCCGCCAGCGCCGCCAGGCCCGCCCGCAGCCCGGCCGGGTCCGCGCCCAGCAGAACGGCCCGGTGCTCGAACACCGCCCGGGTGCGCGCCAGCGCCGCGCCCACCTCGGCCGCGGTCCGCCCGGGGTGCTCCGCCAGGTGCTCCAGCAGCCGCCCGGCCTGCGCGCGCAGCGCGGCCTCGGTCCGGCCGGAGAGCACCCACGGCACGGTCGCCCCGCCGGTCGGCCGGGGCCCGGTCTGCCCGGCCCGGCCGGTCCGGTCGGGCTGCTCGGCCTCCTCGGTCTCCTGGGGCCGCTCGGGCGCGGCCTCTTCCAGGACGAGGTGCGCGTTGGTGCCGCTCACCCCGAAGGACGACACCCCGGCCCGGCGCGGCTGCCCGGTCGCCGGCCACGGCCGGGTGACGGTCAGCGGCGACACCGCGCCCGCCGCCCAGTCCACATGGGGATTGGCCTCGTCGAGGTGCAGGCTGCGCGGCAGCACCCCGTGCCGCATCGCCATCACCATCTTGATCACGCCGGCCACACCCGCCGCCGCCTGGGCGTGGCCGATGTTGGACTTCACCGAGCCCAGGTGGAGCGGCTGTTCGGCCGGCCGGTCCTGGCCGTAGGTGGCCAGCAGCGCCTGCGCCTCGATCGGGTCACCGAGCGTCGTCCCGGTGCCGTGCGCCTCCACCGCGTCCACGTCCCGCGCCGACAGCCCGGCGTTCTCCAGCGCCTGCCGGATCACCCGCTGCTGGGCGGGCCCGCTCGGCGCGGTCAGCCCGCTGCTGGCGCCGTCCTGGTTGACCGCGCTGCCCCGGATCACCGCGAGCACGCGGCGCCCGTTGCGCCGGGCGTCCGAGAGGCGCTCCAGCAGCAGCATCCCGACGCCCTCGCCGAGGCCGGTGCCGTCGGCCCCGGCCGCGAACGCCTTGCACCGCGCGTCGGTGGCCAGCCCGCGCTGGCGGCTGAACTCGACCAGTGCCATCGGCGACGCCATCACCGTCACACCGCCGGCCAGCGCCAGCGAGCACTCGCCGCTCCGCAGCGCCTGCGCGGCCTGGTGCAGCGCGACCAGCGAGGACGAGCACGCCGTGTCCAGGGTGACGGCCGGCCCCTCCAGGCCGAAGGTGTACGCGACCCGTCCGGAGGCGACGCTGCCGGTGCTGCCGTTGCCGACGTAGCCCTCGAACTCGCCCGGCACCCGGCGCAGCCGGGAGGCGTAGTCCTGGTAGATCACCCCGGCGAAGACGCCCGTCCTGGTGCCGCGCACCGACCCCGGGTCGATGCCGGCCCGCTCGAACGCCTCCCAGGAGGTCTCCAGCAGCAGCCGCTGCTGCGGGTCGGTGGCCAGCGCCTCACGGGCGCTCATCCCGAAGAACGCCGGGTCGAACTCGGCGGCGTCGTGCAGGAACCCGCCCTCACGGACGTACACCGAGCCGCGGCGGGCCGGGTCGGGGTCGTACAGGCCCTCGTCCCAGCCCCGGTCGGACGGGAAGGACGAGATCACGTCCCGCTCCTCGGCCACCACACGCCACAGGTCCTCCGGGGAGGTGACCCCGCCGGGGTAGCGGCAGGCCATGCCGACGATCGCGATCGGCTCGCGGGCCCCCTCCTCGACCTCCTGCAGCCGCCGGCGCGTCCTGCGCAGGTCGACGGTCAGCCGCTTGAGCGTGTCGAGGACCTTCTCGTCACTCGTCATTCCGCTGTGCGCCTCTCTGTTCAACGACGGGTCCAACGACGGGTCCAACGACGGTTCCAGCAGTGGTTCCGAGCGGGCACGTTCACGAGTCCCGCAGTTCGCCGTCGATGATGTCGAGGATCTCGTCGAGCGTGGCTTCCCCGAACTCGTCGTCCTCGACGGGGAGTTCGTCAAAGCGGTGGTCCTCGGGCGCATCCAGCCGCGCTGCCAGCTCGCGCAGCCGGGCGGCGAGCCGCTCACGGGCCGGGTCCCCGGCGGCGAGGTCGTGCAGGCCGGCCTCCAGGCCGTCGAGGTCGAGGAGGGCCGGCGACCCGGCCGGCCGGGACTGCTGCCGCAAGAGTTCCCCGAGGTGCCCGGCGACGGCGGCCGGCGTCGGGTGGTCGAAGACCAGCGTCGCCGGCAGCCGCAGACCGGTGGCCGCAGCCAGCCGGTTGCGCAGCTCGACCCCGCGCAGCGAGTCGAATCCGGACTCCAGGAAGCCGCGCCCGTTGTCGACCGCCTCCGGCGAGGCGTGGCCGAGCACCACGGCCACCTGGGCCCGCACCAACTCGACCAGTGCGTGGGACTGTTCGGTGGCCGACAGGCCGACGAGCGACAGCCCGGGACCGGTCCCGGCCGACGCCTCGGGCCCGGCCGCGCGCCGAGGCGCCGGGCCGAGCAGCGCCCGCAGCAGCGGGGGGCGCTGCGCCGGTCCGCCCGCGCGCAGAGCGGGCAGGTCCAGCCGGACCGGCAGCACCAGTGGCCGCTCCTGGGCGAGCGCGGCGTCGAACAGCGCCAGGCCCTCCGCCGTGGACAGCGGCAGCACGCCGGAGCGACGCATCCGCGACCGGTCCCCCTCGCTCAGGCCGCCGGTCATCGCACTGACCACCGACCACAGCCCCCACGCCATCGACACCCCGGGCAGACCCGATGCGCGGCGGTGCGCGGCCAGGCCGTCCAGGTAGGCGTTGGCGGCGGCGTAGTTGGCCTGCCCGGCGTTGCCCAGCACCCCGCCCGCCGCCGAGAACAGCACGAACATCGCAGGCTTGGCGTCCAGGGTGAGTTCGTGCAGGTTCCAGGCGGCATCCGCCTTCGGGCGCAGGACGGCCCTGGTCCGCTCCGGCGTGAGCAGGGCGAGCGTGCCGTCGTCCAGTACCCCGGCGGCGTGCACCACGCCGGTCAGCGGGTGCTGCGCGGGGACGGCGGCGAGCACCGCGGCGAGCGCGTCCCGGTCGGCCGCGTCGCACGACGTGACCGTCACCTCGGCGCCCAGCGCGGCGAGTTCGGCACGGAGTTCGGTGGCGCCGTCGGCGGCGATCCCCTGCCGGCTGACCAGCAGCAGGTGCCGGACGTCGTACGTCTCCACCAGGTGCCGGGCGACCAGCGCGCCCAGCGTCCCGGTACCACCGGTGACCAGCACGGTGCCCTCCGGGTCCAGGGCGGGGACGGCTGCCGGGCCGTCGGCCGGCTGCGACCGCGCCAGCCGGGGTACGAGCACCTGCCCGGCCCGGACCGCGTACTGCGGCTCCGCACCGTCCAGCAGGGCGGGGAGCGCGGCGGCCTCGGCCACGGGGCCGTCCAGATCCACCAGGACGAACCGGCCCGGGTGCTCGGCCTGGGCGGAGCGCACCGCGCCCCACACGGCGGCCGCGGCGAGATCGGGCGAGGCGGCCGGGTCCGAGGCGGCCGGGCCCGAGGCGTCGACGGCGCCGCAGGTCACCAGTACCAGCCGGGCCGCGGCGAACCGGTCGTCACCCGCCCAGGCCTGCAGCAGGGACAGCGCCCGCTCCGCCGCCTCCCGGGCGGCGTCCGCCGACAGGGTGTCCCCGCCCGGCTCCGGCGTCCAGGGGACCACGACGGCCTCGGGCACCGGCGCGCCGGCACCGACGGCGTCCGCGAGGGCGCCGAGGTCCGGGTAGGCGTCCCCGCCGAGCGCGTCGGAACCGAGTACCGCGAAGCGGACGGTGCGCTCGGCGGCGGGGCCGGGAAGCCCGGTCCACTCCATCCGGAAGAGCGAGTCCGCGGTGGCACGGTGCGCGGCCGAGCCGAGCTGGGCCCGGGAGACCGGCCGGACGGCGAGCGAGTCGACCGTGGCCACCGGAAGACCCGTCTGATCGGCCACCGCCAGCGACATCTCGTCCGGACCGGTGGGCGTCAGCCGTACCCGCAGCGCGGTGGCGGCGGTGGCGTGCAGGGTGACGCCGGTCCAGGCGAACGGCAGCCGGACCTGCTCCGCGCCGTCGATCAGCGTGGTGTGCAGGGCCGCGTCCAGCAGCGCGGGGTGGACGCCGAACCGTGCGGCGTCGGCGAGTTGCTCCTGCGGCAGCCGGACCTCGGCGTACACCTCCTCGCCGAGCCGCCAGGCGGCGCGCAGCCCCCGGAAGGCCGGCCCGTACCCGAGTCCGTCCTGTGCGAGGCGCTGGTAGAGCCCGTCGAGCTCGACCGGCACGGACCCGGCCGGGGGCCAGACGGGGCCGGTCGTCCACCCGGTGGCCGGTTCGGCCGGGGTGGCGGTGCCGACCGCGTGGCAGGTCCAGGCGCCGGCGGCCTCGGTGCCGTCGGGGGCGGAGTGGACGGTGACGGGGCGGCGGCCGGTGTCGTCGGGGGCGCCGACCCGGACCTGGACGCGGACGGCGTGCTGCTCGGGGAGGACAAGCGGTGCCTGGAGGGTCAGTTCCTCGATGTGGTGGCAGCCGAGCCGCCTCCCGGCGTGCAGGGCGAGCTCCACGAGCGAGGTGCCGGGGGCGAGGACGGTGTTCCAGACGGCGTGGTCGGTGAGCCAGGGGTGGGTGGCGGTGGAGAGGCGGCCGGTGAAGAGCATCCCCTCGTCGTCGGGCAGGGGGACGGCGGCGGCGAGCAGCGGGTGCTCGGCGGGGTCGAGCCCGGCGGTAC
>NZ_JBHJVK010000106.1:0-20458 GCF_042264695.1 Kitasatospora sp. NPDC056138
GGGGTAGGACGCCGATGGCCTTGGCATAGGGCTCCGGGGCGGCCAGCCGGTCGACGATGCGGCAGTCCACGCCGTGCCGCCGTAACTCGGCCGCCACCGTCAGGCCCACCGGGCCCGCGCCCGCCACGAGTACGTCGACAGCGGTCATGATCAGACTCCCTCGTCGTCCGGAATTGGCTCCCGAGCCAGTGTGCTTCACCAGGTTGCGCCGACCCGACAGAGTTGAGGTTCCCCCGCCGTGCGGTAGCTGCCGATCAGCTAGTCAGGACGGGTTTACGGGGTTTCAGGTTCACTGATTCGGCCGTGGCCGGGTTGGCGTAGTACTTCTCCTCGAACTCGATGGGGCTGATGGTCTGCACGTAGCTGACCTGGGGGTTCGTCACACGTGCCCCCATCGATCGGCGGTACGTGTCAGTAGTTGTGGACACGCGGCCCACACGCCCACACCACCACCCGTCCGGCATGATCGAGCAGGCAGCCCGCCACGCGCCCGCCCCAGAGTCCAACGCCCCGGACCCCGCCGACGTCCACGCCACGGATGAGAGGCCACTGGCAGATCCACCCCGCGAAACCCTGGACCCAGCACCACCCGGGAGCAGCCACAGAGACCCCAGAAATCGAGCAGAAATCGAACGCGCCCGGTCGCACCTGCTCCCGACAGGGTGGCAACGGAATGACGAACGGCCAGTGGCACTCTCGTACAGACCATCAGGGCCTGGCGGGCCGGGCCATGGTGGAGCGGTCGACCTCGACCATGAGCACCGGTACCCCGATCTCCGGGGCCTGCCACACCCCGTCCGGGCGCACCTCGCGCTTCCCGCCGGGCAGCGGGAACTCGGTCTCGGTTGACCAGGAGCGCACGGTGCCGACGCCGCCCGCGGCCCCAGGCGCGGTGCCGCCGAGGACGAAGGCGAGCACGGTCTCGTTGACCGCCATCGCGCGCGGCGCGCCTGAGCACCGAAGCGGCAGCGTCCGGCCCGGACGCGCCTGGAGGCGGCCGGGCCGGCAGCTCGCCAACGTGCGCAGCATCACTTGACGCTTCAAGTTACCGCCCGTACGGTGGTTCGTGTTGGTTGAAGTTTCAACGTAGCTCTTCGGCCGACGGGGACTCCCCCTCCGGCCTGCGCCGAACGCAGCCAGGCTTCCAGTCACCACGAAGGAAGAACGATGAACCGCAAGACCATGCGACGGGCCGCCACCGCGACGACCTCCCTCCTCCTCGCCGGCGCAGCCGCCCTCGGCGTCTCCGGCCAGGCCATGGCCGCCACCGTTCCCGCATCGCCCGCCGCCTCCCACGCGTCGGTATCACCCGTGGCGGCGGATGCCGGCCTGCGAATCGCGTCGCTGCCCGTGCACCAGGTCGGCGCCGACCACCGCCCACACGAGTTCACCGTCCGCTACGCCGGCGACACCCGCCTCGCCCAGGCCGTGCAGATCCTCGTCCTGTCCCCCGAGCACGGCCCCTACCTCCAGGCCGACGACATCCGCCTGGAGTGGTTCGACACCGCGACCCGGCACTGGGAGCGGGTGGACCTGGACTCGCAGACCGGCACCCTCTACACCCACATCCCGCTCACCGGCCGCATCCTCGCCGACGGCGGCAACACGGCCATCCGCTACCGGATCACCCTCCGGCATGATCTGCCCACCGCACCGCAGCACCTGACCGTGCAGCCGCGCAGCATCCTCTACACCACCCCGCAGACCAACCAGGCGTAACCGCGCAGGCAGCACCCCGTACACACTCCCACCACACCCGCGCCGCGAAGCGCAGGCCGACACACGTTTCCCCAACACCCCTGGAGCTCCCCATGGCCACCCTGCTGCACCTCGACTCTTCCGCCCTGCCCTACGGCTCCGCCTCGCGCGACGTCACGGCCACTTTCCGCAAGGCGTGGGAGGAGCAGCATCCCGAGGGCACGGTCGTCTACCGCGACCTTGCGGCCGAGCCGCTGCCGCACATCTCCGCTGCTGGCATCACGGCTGCCTTCACCGACCCGGCCGACCACACGGACGAGCAGAAGGCCGCTTCCGCCCTGCGCGCCGAGTTGGCCGCGGAGCTGGAGAACGCGGACGCGGTGCTCATCGGCGCCCCCATGTACAACTTCACCATCCCCTCCAGCCTCAAGGCGTGGCTGGACCAGGTGATCATCATGGGCCGTACCGGCGGTGAGAACTCCTCCGTGGCGGGCAAGCCCGTCACCGTCGTCGCCAGCCGCGGCGGCTCCTACGCGCCCGGCACCCCGCGCGAGGACTTCGAGTTCGCGGCCAGCTACCTGGAGAAGGTGCTGACCGGCCTGCTCGGCCTCAAGGTCGACGTCATCACGCCCGAGCTGACCCTGGCCCGTTCCGTCCCGGCGATGGCCGACCTGATCGACATGTCGGACGCCTCCCGCGCCCAGGCCCACGAGGAGGCCGCCGCCAAAGCCAAGGCCCTCGCCGCCAGCCTCTCCGCCTGATCAACACCCCCGGGCAGACACGACGCAGACCGAGCCCGACCCGCGCCACCACCACTGACGTCGTTGCGGGGCCGGAGCCGCCCAGGGCGCCGATCGTTCCGTCACCGCCTCGGCCGCGACTGACTCCACCCCACCATGCCGCCGACCGCCACGTCGCAGCGCGAGGACGAGGGGACAGCAGGGCGGTCCCATCCGGGAAAGCGAGTGGTGGTAACGCTGCTCCGTAGCCCAGTTCGGTGCCGTGGACAGCAGTTGTTCAGTACTGCGGGAGGCACCCGGCGTGCGGCGTGTTCGATGTTCACGAGGAGCAACAGCACCCGCGCTCGCCGATGAGCGGGTTGCCGCACAGGCGTGGGGCCGGCACCCATGAGCTACTGGATGCTCCAGCGGTGCGGATGGTCGGGATCGGTGGGGCAGGCGAAGACGTTGAGCTCGCCGAATCGGCCTACGGTGACTTCGGTAGGGGTGGCGGACCGATGGGTGGGAAGGTCTCGGTCCTCCAGCGGCTTCCAGCTGCCGCTGCCGCCGTCCCACTCCGAGCTGTCGATGGTCAGCAAGAGGCGCATCGGTGTCCTGCAGGTCTGACAGTCCATGGGGTACGGGTCGGTGGCGTGCCAGGAGGCGAAGCCGCCGACGCGCCAGCCGGGCGGGATGGACAGGTCGTACTGGTAGCCGACCGGCTCGGCCGCGTTCTCGTCCGCCGACTGCTCGGCCTCCTCTTCCTGCGCTTCGTCCCAGGCGTCGAGCCGGGCGCACAGCTCCTCGGGCAGGAGACCGGCGAACGGGTAGGTGGCCACCTGCTCCGGGTGCAGGGCACAGGGCTCCGGTACGCCCGTCTTCACGCGGCCAGCTGGCCGGTCCCGGCGATCATCGGCGCCGGGGCAGTGCGCAGCCAGGCAGACGACAGGACCGGTTGGCCGAGCGGCGGGTTTAGGCACGTGCCGTCGGAAGGGTGCCGCCCACGCGCTCTCGCGCACCGGCTGACCCAGCCCGCGGCACGACAGTACGCTGTTTTGGTGAAACCCAAGCCCGACCCGAGGTCCTGAGATTGGCCCCCGCTTGGGAAACGGTTGAATCGTCGGCATGACCAAGAGAGACGTCGCGACCCTGTTCGGAAACCGTTTCCTGACCGAACCTGCTCCCTCGGAGACCTTCCCCGAGGAGGGCATGACCGCGACGGACGCCATGAGGCTGGTGGATGAGGACCTCGTCATGGAGGGCGACCCGCAGCGCAACCTCGCCACGTTCGTCACCACATGGATGGAACCGGAGGCGCAACGGATCATCGCCGAGAACCTCCACCGCAACTTCATCGACCACGCGGAGTACCCCATCTCCGCCGAGATCGAGCGGCGCTGCGTGCGCATGCTCGCCGACCTCTTCCACGCACCGGGAAAGACCACCGGATGTCGGACCCAGGGCTCGTCCGAGGCGATCATGCTCGGGGCGCTGTCGCTGAAGTGGAAGTGGCGGGAGCGCCGCCAGGCGGCCAACCTGTCGGTCGACCGGCCCAACCTGGTCTTCGGCGGCGACGTCCACGTCGTGTGGGAGAAGTTCTGCCGCTACTTCGACGTCGAGCCGCGGATCGTGCCGCTTGCCGAGGACAAGTACACGATCGGCCCGGAGGACGTGGAGCCCCACATCGACGAGAACACGATCGGTGTAGTCGCCGTCGTCGGCACCACGTTCACCGGCCAGAAGGACGACGTCGTCGGGATCGACAAGCTCCTGCGGGACATCCGCAAGGAGCGGGACCTCGACATCCCAATCCACGTCGACGGCGCCAGCGGCGGCTTCGTGTGGCCTTTCCTCTATCCGGACTCGAAATGGGACTTCCGGCTCGAGCAGGTCCGCTCGATCAACGTATCGGGGCACAAGTACGGCCTGGTCTACCCCGGCATCGGCTGGCTGGTCTTCCGCGAGGAGTCCGACCTGGCCAAGGACCTCGTGTTCTACGAGAACTACTTGGGCAAAACCGACGCGACGTTCACGCTGAACTTCTCGACCGGCGCGTCGCATGTGCTCGCGCAGTACTACAACTTCGTGCGACTCGGTCGTCAGGGCTACGCCTACGTCCTGGAGACGATGCAGAAGAACGCCCACGCGTTGGCGGACAACCTGCGTAGCAGCGGCCGCTTCGAAGTGATCGGCAGCGACCTCGAGCAGCTGCCGCTGGTCGCTTTCCGCCTCGCCGGTAAGCACTCGTACGACGAGTCCGACATCGCCTGGCAGCTCTCGGCCGAGCGCGGCTGGATGGTGCCGGCGTACACGCTCCCGCCCAACGCGGAGCGGGTGAAGATCCTGCGTGCCCTGGTCAAGGAGACCCTGAGCCGCGAGCAGATCGAGCGTCTGACCCGGGACATCGCCGATGCGTGCGACACCTTGGACCAAAAGGGTGCGACCACCGAGGTCGAGCGGGCCCAGATCAAGCGCGGCAGCGGCTACTAACCTCGCGCCAGGGAGCGCCTACGCGCCCCTCGAGACGTTCCTTGCCCTCAGCCTCGACCAGGTCCGCGAGAAGATCGCCTACCTGGACCAGCAAGCCGCCATCCACGGCCCCCGGCCTTGAGGTGATGCCGGACCGGCTGCTGGAGCACAGCATGGGTGCAGCACGACGGGCTCGCGGGCAACCAGGGCAGAGGGGCAGACAGAGGGGGTTGTCGGAATTTCCGGCACAGGGTCTGCATCAGCTCCCGGTGGGCCTGGCGGGCCTTCTCCTCGCGGGCGTGCTGGCGCCGGTCGTAGGCGGCACGGTGTCCGGGTTGTCCAGGGCATCAACCAGGGGATGCCGTCCGGCGCGGCCGAAGCGCCGCCACACCGGGCCGAGCGGCCCGTGCTCCGCCAGCAGCTCCAGCGTGGTGGCGACGACGGGCACCGAGTCGTCGTAGACCCGCCAGCCGTCCCCGTCATTGTCGTGCCGCGTGACGGTCCACCAGCTGCCGCCCCAGACCTCGGCCGACAGGTCGGCCACCGCCTCCTGCCGGTTCGCCAGCGCGACCGGCCCCGCGTCGGTGACGACCAGGACGACCGGCGGGTAGCCGGCACGGGTGTGGCCAGGCCAGGTCCGGCGCCACCAGTGCGTCACCCGGTCCGCCGGTTCCTCGTCGGCGAGGGCCGGGCCGTTGTCGCGGTCCCTTGACGCGGAACAGCTCGCGGTAGGCGGTGAACTTCGCGGTCAACCGCTCGATGGCCATGGTGGAGCAGTCGACGTCGACCAGGAGCACCGGCCCGACACACTAACCGGGGCGCACCGGGGGCCGACCAGGACAGCGGCCCGGGGCAGGGCGCAGCGGGACGGCCTGGCGGCCGACCAGGACGACCGCCACCCGTCAGCCGCGAGCCGGCAGGACGTCGCGCGGGCGGCCAGGGCGGCCGGACCCGGCCGGCGCCGGACACCGATGCAACACGGGCCACCGGACGGGCTCCAGATGGCCTCTGCGTAGGTCGATAAGCTGACGGAATGACAGGAGTGCTGGAGTTCCGCGCGCTGCTGGCGCGCCTGATGGGGCACCGAACGCTCGACGCCTCGGTGCTCTCGACGGCGGTCGGCACCGGCCCGGAGGAGCTGCAGGCCGTGCTCGACGGGCAGCCGCCGACCGAAGGGCTGCTCAGGAGCCTCGGTCCGGTGCTCAGCCTGTACGCCGCCGGCCTTTTCGTCCTGGCCGGGCAGCCGGTACCCGACGACCTGACACCGGTCACCCGCAATCCACACTGGTCGGTCAGCCCCGTCGTCTACAACACGATGGTCATGCCTGCCGAGAACCGGCGCCCGCTGCTGGACGCGATCCGGGCACAGCCCCTTGTATCGCGGGAGGGACGGGGCGGGCTTGACCGGCCGTACCACCGGTACGAGCCGGGCTTCGGCGCGGTGCTCCTGGAGCTCACGCACAGCCGGAACCTCACCTGGACGTGCACGGCCAAGGCCCTGTACGCGGTGACCGGCGGGCGGATCTACCTGGCTGCGTCCACCATCGGCGGGATCGGCCGTGGCACCGTCGAAGTGACCCCCGAGCTGGTGGCCGGCTTCGCGGGCCTGCTCGGCATTCCCGCCCGCGCTCTGGCGGCGGCCGGCGGCATCCGCCTGCCAGACGACCTGCCACCCCTCCACCCACGGGCCGCAGACGTGGCCGCCGTCATCTGGGAAGCCCGACGCCTCACCACCGCCCAGCTCGCGGAAGTCCACTCCACCTCCCACCACCTCGCCGGCCGCTGACCCACTTCCCCACCAGGACTGCGGGAACCACGAGGCCGGCCACGACCGCGAACAGCCACCGGCGCAGCACCGGCGTGCCCGTCGAACGTTGATCGGCCGCGTTGCTACAAGGGCGTGTAGGTCTGGTACGTGCCCTGCAGGGATGAGTTGGCCGCACCGGCCACATCGGACCGGGGACCGGCTGCGCATTCGTGGAGAAACCTCGTGACCCGGGAACCCTGCCAACCCGCTGCGGCAGCCGCGGCCCAGAACCGGAGACCGTCGTGGGGGTCCAGAGGCTCAAGAAGGTCCAGGACGTGGTCGATCGTGGCCGTGTCCAGGCACAGCCGCTGCATCGCCACGGCACGCAACGCGCCGTCGGCGAGCATCGGGGTACCGCTGTCCAGGCACCAGAGCAGGGAACCGGCTATGGCCTCGGGAGCGCTCAGCCGGACGATCGCGTCACCGAGCGCGGTGTACACCATGGTCGCCTCGAACGGGCGCCGGGCAAGGTCCCGGAGCAAGCCCAGCGCGGGACGGTAGCCGCACATCCCCAGCGCCATGACCATGTGGTACTGGGTCTCCCACGTACGGGAGTCACGAACCTCCCGCTGAAGGGCCTCCAGTAGCGGCGGACCCGCTGAGGGGTCGGCAAGCCCGCGCAGCCGCGTTGCGGCGGAACGCCGCTTCGGCGACAACCGGTGACCGAGCTGATCCACGGCCTCATCCAACGTCAACGCCATGACAGTCCCTGTCTGCTCGGCTTCGTTCCGGGCGCAGCGTAGGACCTCGCACCGACACAGCCTGCCGGACGGGGTGGGAAAGGACCTCTCGGGTTGATGAGCCGACTGGGCACAGCACGCACAACCTCGCGTGATCAGCCCTCGCCGACCCAGGTCAACCGCAGCAGCACCAGTTCGACCACCCCGGGCGGCCGCACTGGCCAGGGGAACTGCACGACTCTGTCACCATGACACGTCACAGGATGTCAGCGGAAATCCGCGCCAGAGTGACACCATCTACTCCCCCGCCAACGCTCCCCCAGCCCAGGCCGTCATCAGACATCAGTGACACCACCTGACCACCAGGTGACAACGAACTGCAGATTCGCAACACCGCCGAGGCGGCCTTCTTCCACCTGACTCTGTTCACGAGAACGGGCAGCACTTGGTCATCACTTCGGGAGGCACCGGGCGCTGAGGCGGGATTCGAAATGTTCACGAGGTTCGACAGCGGATGACGGACCTCAGCGCTCAGGACAGGTGTCTGCACGGCCCTCCCGGTCTTGTGGGATCTGCCGGTGCGGCGGAACGTTCTGACACACTGCGAAACCCCCGAACGGCCCGGAGCGGCCGCAGGCCTTCGCGGCGGCCTGCTCGCCGACGTCGATGACGGCCTGCTGCGCTAACGACAAATGGCCTTGCACCCCGGGAATCGGGGTGCAAGGCCATTGTGGGCGCCCAGGAGCGTTTAGCTCCGGTTGCTGCCCGGCTCCGGTTCACATGGCGATCGGGTTGGGCTGGGTGACGCAGCCGGATCCGAAGACGACCCGTCCTCTGGTGGTGATGTTGGTGCCAGGGAGGGGGGCGCTCCCACCGATCGCGCTGACTGAGTTGGCGCAGTACTCCTGCAACAGGGTTGGTCCGGTGTTGCGCAGGATGATCGGGCCATGGCCGGGGTAGTTGACTACGCCGTGCTCGGCGTCGGTCTGCTCGGGCGTTTCGCACACGACGCCGAGGCGTTTCGGAACTCCGGGCAGGCCCAGTGCCGCGGCTACGCGGTTGATTGCGTCGATGTTGGTGCCCAACGGCGGCTTGTCGAGGTTGAGCACCTGGGTGCAGCCCAGGGCTGGTGTGGGCGTATCCGCGGGGGCAGCGCTGGCGGTCGGGGCAAAGGCGAGGCTTGCGGCGAGGGCAAGCGGAACGGCCATTAAGGCAAACTTCTTCATTCGTCGATCGTCCTCGCGGGGCTTCACCCACCGCAGCCGTACGGCCCCGGACCACCCACACGGGTGACGCCATCACAAGATCACCACTGTTTGCGTCCTTACCGGCACATGCTGGCGGTGCCGTTCGTGCCCGCCGGAGCGGCATCGGCGCAGTGGAGACCGCCAAACAGGCCGCGGTTGCCGCGCTCGTCCCAAAGGACCTACGGGGCTCCGCGTTCGGCGCGCTGGCCACGGTCCAGTCGCTCGGCAACCTCGCCGCCTCCGTGATCGCCGGCGTGTTGTGGAGCGCCGTCTCCCCGACCACCACGTTCCTCTACCTCGACAGGTGGATGGTCCTCGCGCTGGCCAGGCTACTGGTCAGCATCCGCCGCTGAACCCGCCCCGGGGCCACCTGCGAGGTGCTGTCGCATCTCGTGAACATCGAACACGGCGCAGGTTGGGCGCCTCCCAAAGTGATGAACAGATGCTGTCCGTTCTCGTGAACAAAACCATCCACCGCCAGCTCCCCTACGACGCTGGCCGGGCGGAGTCCCGCAACCCGCGGCTGCGGGCCGCCCGCGCTCTGGTCGCCGTGGGGGCGGTCCGGCCACGGGCCGACGGCGGGGCGCTGGTGCACGTGGAGGATCATGTGCAGCGGGTCCGGCTCGCTGGGGTGCACCTGCCTCTGGTGGGCCAAGTACCGCGGCGGGCGCGGACCGTGCAAGCACGTGCTGGCGGTGGGCTTGGCGGCGGAGACCGCCGCCTCGAACGATGTGAAGGAGATGGCGGCGCGATGAGCCTGCTGGACTGTGTGGACGCTGGGGATGCCAACGGCGTCGTGGCTGCGCTGGCCGCACTGGGACCGGCGGAGCGCCGCGCCCTGCTGCCCGAACTCAAGCGCCGCCGCAAGAAGCTGTCCGTCGCCTGGTGGGAACACTCGGGAGGCCACAAGCTGGCCCTGCTGGTGGCGGGGCTGGGCTGCAACACGGCGCCCTCCGCCGCGTTCTCCTGGGCGAGCGGAGTCGGCTCCCCCGCCGGGATCGTGGTCTGGCAGAACGAGGCGGTCCTGGCCGTCGTCGACCAACAGAGTCCGGAATGGCAGTCGGAGGTGCTGCGTAGGATCGCCGAACGACGGCCCACCGCCTGGCTCGGCGACGAGTACCCGGCGATCGACCGCCTCGCCCGCGCCACGGGCCTGCCGGTGCCGGTCACGGACGGTGTGGTGCTGGCGTGGCAGCGCCACCACGTCCCGCCCTACGCGACCGAGGAGTACCGACGGGAGCTGCTGCTCCGGCTGGTCCAGGCGCCGTCGACCCCCTCGCTGCTCCTCGGGCTCTTCGGCGTCGTCGGCGCGGGCGACCAGCTGGGCGAGGCGTGGCGCGGCGCGGTCCTCGGGCTGATCGAGGCCGGCGTGGTCGAGCGCGACGAGATACTCGACCGCTGCCTGACCCGGCTGGCGCGCGGCGGACGGCCGGGCGACCAGCGCGGCTTCCAGCGGCTGCTGGAGGAGCTCGCGCCGACCCCGGAGGAGATCGCCGCACGGATCCGCGCCTACCTGCCGCTGCTGGACAGCCTGTCGCCGGTGGCCGCCCTCGGCCAGGCACAGCTCGCCGAGGCGGACGCCGCAGGCCTGCTGGAGCCGGAGCACCTGACCGAGGCCTCGGCCACGGTCTTCTTCCGCAGCGAGAAGAAGCTGCTGCGCGCCCAGCTCACCTGGCTGGACCGCTCCGGTCGGCGCTCCCCGGACTGGGCGGCGGCGGCCGTGCGCGGCGCGACCCTGGCCTTCGGGCAGAGCGACGCGGAACTGCAGGAGCGGGCGCTCAAGGTGGCGGCGCGTCACCTGAAGGTGGCGGGTCCTGCCCTGCTGCCCGAACTGCAGGCAGCGACCGAGCTGCTCGGTCCGGCCCAGGCCGCCAGTGCGGTGGCGCTCTTCGGCCTGGACGCCCCCGCCGCCTCGGATGCGGCAGCGCCCTACGAGGAGTTGCTGCCGCTGCTCCCCCAGTCGGTGCCGCTGGCCGAGCCGCTGGACGGTCCCGTCGGCGTGGCCGAGGAGCTGGCCGCCGTGCTGGCGGGCGACGACAGCGTCGCCGCCTTCGAGCGGACGCTGGCCGGCCTGGTCCGCGAGGCGTTCCGGGACAGGGAGGCGCTCCGGGCGGCGCTGAAGCCGGTACTGGGTGAGGAGGAGTGGGCCGAGACGCTCAGCGTCTGGTCTCCAGACCACACCTGGATCGCCCTCGCCGCGGCCGCGGCCGCAGGTCAGGTCACCGAGGCGCGGGCGCACGCCATGCTGCAGGGGCAGGGCCCGCTCCGGACAGAACATCAGGAGCGCCTCAGCGCCGTCCACGCCACCCGGATGCACGAGGCCGCCGCTCTCATCGTGCTCGGACGCACGCCTTTCCTGGTCGCCACGCCCAGCTACGCGGACGGCGGGCTGGAGGCGGCCGTGCTGGTGGAGCGCCTCGCCGCCCTGGAGGCGGCGGAGGGCGAGGTCGGCGCGGCTGACTTCAGCCAGGCGCTGCTCCGCGTCCTGCCGACGGACGATCCGGCGGTGCAGGCGGCAGCCGTGCAGCTCCGCTCGGCGGAGGGCCGACGGCTGGCCCAGTGGCTCGCCCAGGGCGGGCTGCCCGGCCAGCGCACCGAGCGGCTGCCGGCCGGGGCGGGGCCGCGTGCGTGCCCGCGCGTCACCCAGCCCGGGCTCGCGCCGGATCAGGAGCCCCTGCTCCACCCGGACATACGCCGGATGCTCAACCCAATGGTGGACGGGGAGGGGCGCCACATCCTCGCCTACGGCGACATCGCGACGCCCTACGCCCTCGCCGTGCTGCCATGCCACCGCGAGGAGCTGGCGGTCCGGCTCGGCAACGCGATCGTCGAAGCCGCCCAGTACGGCGCCAAGGGCGCGCAGCTGCTGCCGCAGCTGGTCGAGGCGGGCGGTCCGGCCGGCCCCGGGGTCCACCTGACGGTGGCGTGCGCGCTCGGCGCGGCGACGGCGGAGGACCGCACGGCCGTCGTGGACGCGCTGCTGCTGCTCGCCGCCCAAGACGCGCTCGACGCGGACCGCCTCGGCGCCGATCTCGCCGAGGCGGTCCGCTGCGGCATGGCCCCGCTGAACCGGGTGCCGCTCACCCTCCGTCAGGCCGCCGAGTCCGGCGCCTACAGGACGGTCTGGTCGGTCCTCCGCGCCGCCCTGCCGGGCCTGCTGGCCCCGGAGCCGATACGCGGCGTGCCGGAGCTGCTGGCCATCGCCGCCGACTGCGCCGCCCGCAGCGGCGCGACCGGTGCGCTGCCGTTGGTCGAGGCGCTTGCGGCCCGCCGCGGCTCCTCCCGCCTGCTGAAGGAGGCCCGGGCACTGCACGCCGTGCTGACAGCGGGCTGAGAAGCGGCTCACCCCGGCAACGCGGAGACCGCCGTCCCCTGCGCGGCGAGAGCGCCCTCGCCCTCCGGCGCGACCGGATACCCACCGAGGTCGGCCGAGGCGCGGCAAGGCGGCAGAATGCGTTGTGGTCCGTTCCCGGCAGCTCCAATGCCGGGAACGGGCCATGTGCTCTTCCCCCGGTCGGGCCCTACGGTTCCATGCCGTCGGCCGTGTCGTGCAGGTGGTAGACGGCGCAGGGCAAGCCTGGCCGTACCAGTACGGGCTGGTCAGCGCAGTGGGTGCGTCCGGGACGACCGCCAGCTGGTCCGCGGCCTGCATCCACGCCGTGGCCACCAGCACCCGCATCCGGTCGAACTCGGCGACCAGGGCGGCCGACTCTTCGGCAGGCGGCAGCTCGGCCCGCAGCCACCAGCGGCGCTGGCGGTCCTTCCCGCGGCTGCTGGTGGTCCTGGTCGGCACGGCGGCGGCCGGGGTGCGCTCGGCGGTGGCGGACCTGTGGCTGGCCGCCGAGGAGAACCCGGCCGTCGCCGAGATGCTCACCGCCGTCCCGGCCGGCACCAGCCGGATCGAGGACCTGGTCCAGCGCGGCCCGGCCGCCCCGGTCTGGCACCCACTCAACAGCCGGGGTGGACGGGCGTGCGGGTGGACCGAGCTGTGGGCGGCGAGCCGGAGCCGCAGGGTGGCCTGCCGCCGGCCGTCCCGGCCGCCCTCCTTCCCGCTCCTCCTCCCGGCCGGTGGCGCCGCGCAGCGGGGCCACCGGGCCACCGCGCAGCGGACAACCCGTCACGCCATTGGCGCGCAGCATCAGGTTGCCGGGATCTCGTCTCCGCTCCTGCTCTGCGCGCCGACTCTCCTACTCCTCCTCTCTTTCGACGCTCCGGTGCTCGGACTTCACCCGGCACCGCCGAGATGCCCAGGGAGAAGTAGTCGGCGCCCGACGACCTATGGACAAACGGGCTCTGAGCTGCTGAAACGCCGCTTCCGGCGGCACCGCACGCAACCCCGAGTAGCAACCTCAAGTAGCAAGCCCTAGTAGCAAGCCCGAGTAGCAACCGCCAGAAGCAATCTCAGAGGCAACTCGCACCGGGCCGGCTGCGGCCTTGTGCCGGGATGTGACTTTGCTTCGTAGTTGGCCACCTTGCAGGCCAGCCGGCCAATCTTTCCCGGCTTGTTGGCCAGTCTGATGAGCCGTGACACGTTAGTTGGAACCTGGTCACGCGAGTTGGAACCAGGGAGCGGGTGCCGCATCAGGCAGCGTTCATCGCGATCTTGCAGGCCGAGATCCGACTGGTACGTTGACCCCTATGACGGTGGCATTGATCGACTCAGGATTTGGCCTTCTCCCTACCGCCGGCTGGCTTCGGCACCTCGCCCCGGAACTCGATCTGCTTCTGCTTCTGGATCCCGAGGGCGCCCCTTGGGGTCCGAAGACCGCCTCCTTCGTCGCGGACCGTCTACTCACTGCCGCCCACCTGGCCACACAGCGCGGCGCGGAGGCCATCGTGGTCCCCTGCAATACCGCCACCGTCACCGCGATTGACGCCCTGCGCGAGACGTTCGAGCCTCGCATTCCCGTGATCGGCACCGTCCCCGCCGTGAAGCCGGCCGCAGCAGCCAGTCAGAACCTCGCCGTGTGGGCGACCGTCCGTACCACCGCAAGTGACTACCAGGAGCGTCTGATCGCGGACTTCGCGAACGGCACTCCAGTCGCGCGGGTCGCGTGTCCCGGCCTGGCCGAAGCGATCGACCACGGTGACATGGCTGCCGCAGCGGAGGCGATCGCCGACGCGGCCGAGCGAACCCCGCGAAATTGCGACGCCGTGGTGCTGGGATGCACGCACTACCCCCTGGTGGCTCCACAGATTCTGCAGAGCCTGCCCGCCGGAACCATCCTGTACGACAGCGCGGAAGCAGTCGCCCACCAAGTACTGCGACGATTGAACCGCACCAGGGAAGCAGACAGCGTCCTGGGCTCCATCGACGTGGTACTCAGCGGTCGCCCCGGCCACCTCCCAGCCGGCGCGCACGCCTATCCGGTGGGCCGTGCCCTGGCCGCCGCAGCGCGAGTACCTCGCGAAGCTCTCATCTCCGCCACCACCCGAGCCTCGGTGACTGCTCCGGTTATCTGAGCGCCCCCTCCCTGTCCGTAACACGCCTATCTGCGCGAGCTCCTAGGCCCGGTTGGCCGCGGGTCAGAAGCGGGTGAGCCCTCCGTGGCCTTCGATGATCTCGGTGATGTTGTCTCCGATTCCAGCACGTCGACGGCGGGTGAGGAGGACGACTTGGAGCGGGATCGAAGTGCCATGTGCCCGGCGGAGGTTGTAGCTGACCCTTCGGTTGACGTATCGGGCCTCGTCGGCCAGGGGTCCGAGCACCGCCGACGCGCTGGTGGCTTTGTTCACGAGAACCGACAGCACCTGTACACGAGTTTGGGCAGCACTCGAAGCTCGGCAGAAATCGAACAGTTCATGGCTTCGGGCAGCGCGGGCCCCTGCCGAGAGCTTGGGTTCTCGTGAACAAAGCCACTGTGGGGTGGCCGGTCCGGCCGCCCGTGGTGGTCCAGGTCAAGGGGGGTTGCTCGTGTGGTGTTCCAGCAGGGCGAAAGGTGTTCGTGAATGGTGCGGGGTTCGCCGTTTGTGCAGCGCCGTGTGAGCGGGTCGTGGAAGGGGCTGGTGTTGGGCGTAGGTCGTTAGAGAGCAGTGTCTTCTGCCGTGCGGGTTTGCTCGTCGTTGCCGAGTAGTTGGTAACCGACCAGGACCATCAGTAGGGCGAGCAGGGCACCGGAGGTGATGGTGGTTCCCACCCCGAGTCCGCCTTGCGCGATGGGCTTCTCCACCGCGTTCTCCGCGACCGCCCCGAGTGGGCGGGTCAGCACGTAGGCCGCCCAGAACAGCACGGTGCCCGAGACCGGGGTCAGATAGTGTGCGGCGAGGATCAGCAGCATCGCCCCGGAGAGCAGCAGAGCGCTGTCGCGGAAGCCGAGTCCCAGACCGTTCGACAGGAAGTCGCCGCTGGAGGTGCCCAGCGTGTTGGACACCAGTGTCGCGGTCCAGTACAGGATCTCGCCTTGGGTGGTGTCGATCCGTTCCACGTCCATGGTCTGTCCGGTCAACCGCCACCCGATGAGCACGGCAACCAGGAGGCTGGTCAGCACGGTCGCGCCGCCGGCGTAGCCCAGGCCGGCGGTGCGGTTCATGAAGTCGGACATTGCGGTGCCCGCGATGCTGGTGGTCAGGATCACCGACCAGAACACCACCGGCTGGAACCGGTCGATCTTCAGCTGCACCGTCAGGACGAGCCCGAACGCCACCAGGAAGATGATCGCGGCAGTGGCGTAGCCGAGGTTCAGCGGTGCCATCGACACGAAGTTCGATACCGACTCACCCAGGGTGGTCGCCACGATCTTGATCGCCCAGAACAACGCGCCGACCATCGGCAACTTACTCACAGCAGCCCTGCTCACGGCAGTTCCCATCCGCATCACCCACGAGGCCGATCGTTGGATCGCTGACAGCACCACCGGCGGTCCTGGGCCGGCGTGCTTCCAGGTCCTTGTGTCGTGCCTGGCCACTGGTATATGCCGGTTTGTCACGGAACACGTGACTCGACGGCTCGGCAATCGGGTGCTTTGGGGTCTGCGGTCGGCGTCGAGGGGTGGCTGGACGAGGTGATGACGCGTACCTGCGGCGACTGAGTTCGTTGACGCAGAACCCACTCGACTCGGTCCGGTGACGATGGACAATTCGGGAGGCATCGGGCGCGGGGAGGTGAATCGAAATGTTCACGGGTTTCGACAGCACCGTGGGCACGCCAGGAGGCTCCCGTTGGGACTGTCATCGCCATATGGCGATGACAGCTACCGATGTGGTTTCCGGCAGGGGCGGCCTTCAGCCCGCTGCTGCCCTTTTCCGCTCACTCGGTGATCCGGCCCGGCTGGCGATCGTGCGGAGGCTCTCGGTCGGCGAGGCTCGCGTGGTGGACCTGGTCGACCAGCTCGGCCTTGCCCAGTCGACGGTCTCCAAGCACCTCGCCTGCCTGCGCGAGTGCGGCCTGGTCGACTCCCGACCCGTCGGCCGGGCGTCGATGTTCACCCTCACCCAGCCCGCGCTGATCGACCTGCTCCACGCGGCCGAGACCCTGCTGGCCGCCACCGGCGGCGCAGGTGCCGGCTGGCGAGCAGGGGGCTCTGGACCCGGGGCGGCGGCGGCAGTTGGAAGAGATCGACCCGTGGTGGTGCCCCGCCTGGCCGATCGTCTGGCAGCGCGCCTACAGCGTGGCCCGGCAGTGGTGGCTGGAGTCCGACGGCCAGGTCGACTGGCCCGCCCTGCCCTTGGAGACCGTGTTCGAGGGTGAGCAGCTCGGCCGGTGGGTGCTCGCGCAGCGCGCCGGCTTGCCCGGTCTGGAGGAGGACCAGAAGGACCTCCTGGCCGCAATCGGCATCGAGGAGGACCCCGAGTTGGTGGCCGCCAAGGCCGCGGCCGAGGCGAAGCCGACGGTGTCCCGGGGCGACCGCTTCGCTCAGGGCGTGGCCGCGCTGGCGGCGTTCGTCGAGCAGCACGGCCACCCGCGGGTTCCGCGCCCGCACAAGCAGCCGCTGGAGAGCGCGGAGGCCGGGCCTGATGGGGAGGACCGGGTCGTGGTGCAGCACGTGGCGCTCGGCGCGTGGCTCAACAACCAGAAGGCTCGCCGGGCAAAGTTGACGCCGGGCCAGCTGGCGCAGCTCGCCGAGTACGGGGTGGAGTGGGCATGAGTACGAGGGTGTTGATCACGGAGCACTGGTTCCGTGAGGGGCCGGTGCAGCCGGACGGGTACTGGATCCGACTTGTATGATCGTCCTTGTGCGATAGGTCCGGTTTCTGCCGGGCATCGTCTGGGGGGCTTGTGGGGATTCGTTTCGGTGTGCTCGGGCCGCTGCAGGTGGAGATCGACGGGCGGCCGGTCGAGGTCGGCGGCCAGAAGGTGCGCCTGCTGCTAGCCGTTCTGATCGCGGCGGGTGGTCAGGCGGTGTCGACGGACCATCTTCTGGAACTGCTGTGGGACGGCTCACCACCGCGCACCGCCACTGCGTCGCTCCACAACTTCGCCAACCGCCTCAGGACTGCGCTCGTTCCCTGCGGCGATCGTCTGCGCTCGACCGGCGGGGGCTATCTGCTGTCCCTGCAGCACGACGAGGAGCTCGACGCTTCGATCTTCACCGCCGGGGCCGACCGGACGCGCGCGGCTATGGACTGCCAGGACTGGCCTGCCGTCACGGCCGAGGCGCAGGCCGCGCTCGCGCTCTGGCGCGGTCATCCGTTCACTGGGCTGCCCGCGTTGGCGGAGTCTCCCGAAGCCGCCCGGTTCAGCGAAACCAGGCTGCTTCTGCTGGAGTGGGCTTTCACGGCCGGGCTGGGGGCGGGGCGTCATCGTGAGCTGGTCGTCGACCTGACGGCGCTTGCCTCCGAGCATCCGCTCCGCGAGGCGTTCCATGCCCAGCTCATGCTGGCGCTGCACGGCAGCGGCCGCACCGCGGACGCCCTGGAGGTGCACCGGGAGCTGAGGGAGAAACTGGCCGAAGAACTGGGAGTGGACCCCGGCCCGCTCGTGCAGGAAGCCCACCAGATCGTCCTTTCCCCGGCGGTGCCGCCCGCAGGTCCAGAGCGGGCGAGCCGGTCGGCGGTCCCCTCTCAGCTGCCCAGGCCCGTCGGCGGATTCATCGGCCGGCAACACGAACTCGCGCTGCTGAACGCCGCTTTGACGGCACCGCACGGTGCCGGTCGCCAGGGCGGCCACGTTCCTCCGTTGACCGTGGTCATCTCCGGCATGGGCGGCGTCGGAAAGACCGCCCTGGCCGTCCAGGCGGCCGACACCCTGCGGGCCCACTACCCGGACGGGCAGCTCTACGCCGACCTCAACGGTTTCGCCACCGTGCAGGCTCGCAAGCCGCAGGAACTGCTGGCGCGGTTCCTCGTCGACCTCGGCATACCCGGCCCGGACCTCCCGGAGCACGCCGACGACCGGGCCGCCCTGTTCCGGGCCACACTCGCCGAGCGTAGGGTACTGCTGCTCCTCGACAACGCCGCCGACAGCGCCCAGGTCGTGCCACTGATCCCCGGGACCGGCAACTCGGCCGTGATCGTGACCAGCCGCCGTGCCCTGGCCGGCCACCTCGACGGCACCCACATCGTGCTGGAGCCGCTCGGACCGGAGGGACAGGACCTGCTGGCCGCGGTCTGCGGCCAGAGCCGGGTCGCCGCGGAACCACAGGCGACCGAACGCATCCTCGCCGCATGCGGGGGCCTGCCCCTGGCCCTACGTCTGGCAGCCGCCCGCATCGCCAACCGCCCCAACTGGCCCCTGCGCGTCCTCGCCGACCGGCTGACCGACCCTCCCAGCCGACTGGAACTGCTGTCCGCGACCGACACCTCGGTGCGCACCGTCTTCGCGATGAGCTATCAGGCTCTTCTGGACAGCGGACGACGAGCGGAGGCAGATGCCGCCCGCGCGTTCCACCGTCTGGGCCTGTGGTCGGGGCACCCGTTGTCCCTCGAAGCCTCCGCGGCGTTGCTCGGCGCGCCGCTCGGCGCCACCGCGGACATGCTCGACGTCCTGGTCGACGCCCATATCCTGCAGTCACCGGCGGAGAACACCTACCGCCTCCACGACCTCATGGCTGGATACGCGGCCGAACTCGCCCGCACCCAGGAGACGGCAGAAGCCAACGCCGCCGCCCTCGGGCGTCTCCTCTCCTGGTACGCCGCCGCCGTCCATCACGCCGACTCGCTTTGCTGGCCGTACGAGAGCAAGCGCTGGGCCGATCTGCCCTCCATCTCCGCCCCGCTGCCCAAGTTCGCCTCGGCCGAACACGCCTTGACCTGGCTTCGCCACGAAATGCCCGCCATCCGGGAAGCTGTCCGGCGGGCCGACGACTGCAGCCTGCCTCACCTCGCCTTCGCGATCGCCACCATGCTGCACGGCTACGGGAACAGCTTTTGGTGGGACGGCCAGTGGGAAGCCGTCGCCACCGACACGCTCGGCATTGCCAGAGCCCATGGGAAGCGCAAGGTCGAGGCGGACCTGCACAATCTGCTGGCCGCCAGTCACGGCCAAGCCGGCCGGTACGACGACTGCCTGACCCATCTGAAAGCCGCAGAGGAACTCCATGCCGCCGAAGGAAACCTGCGCGGTCTTGCTGCAACGCTTGGCAACACAGCGCTGCTTCTCGACGAACTCGGGCGCCTCGATGAAGCCTTCGACGCAGCCGAGCGCTCGGCCGAGCTGCATCGACAGGTCGAGGGCCGCGACAACATGGTGTCGCTCCATGGCCTGGCCGGCCTGCATCTGAAATCCGGAAACGCCCTCGCCGCCGAACCGATCTACCGCCGGGTGCTGGAAGAATTCCGGCGCGACCGCCTCCCCGGGCCGATCGCCGCTACCCTTATCAACCTCGGCGACACCCTCCGGCACCTCGGGCAGCAGCAGGATGCCCTCGCCGCGCTCAGCGAGGCGGTCACCATCACCGAGACCCTCGGAGATCACTCCGCCACAGCGGACGCCCTCGAGACGACCGCCCGAGCCCACGCCCACTTCGGGAACCTGGCAGCGGCCAGAGACTGCTGGACCCGCGCCCTGACACTCGCCCGCCAGGCCGGCTCCACACGGGTGATCACCGACAGTCTCAAGGGACTGGAGTCACTCACCGCCTCCCCTGCGCCCTGACCCGACCACGCCGGATCGCACAGCGGGGACAGGGAGCTGCCTCTGGTGCCGGTGACCGTGCTCCGGCCGCCATGGCCAGGACCGAGGGCGCGCTCGCCGGGCAGGGCTTCGTCGACGCGGTCAACGCGGTGCCCGCCTGGCCGCCGTCAAGGTCCGCGACGGCCAGCTCTCGGACATCGCCGCCCCGCTGTACCGCAAGCAGCCCCCACGAGTCTCCGGCCAGCCGAACCTCGTCGCGGTCTGAACCGGTAGAGGCAGGCGAAGCCAGTGGACCGGCGGTGCTCGTCCCAAGCCGCCCGGCGAGAAGCCGCTGGGGGTCCACCAGGCCTGACCTGAGCCAGGTGCTGCGGAGGCCGACCTGCTCCGCACCGTGGCGACGGGCTTCAGTGCCAGAGCTGAAATGTCCCGTCATCCCAGTCTGAAGGACGTCTATCTTTCAGACTGGAAAGATAGACGTCCTTGTTCCAGGCGCTCTCGATGGCCCGGGTCCTGGTCGTGTCCCCGATGGTGATGACTGAACTCGACCACCTGCTGACCCGCCGGGCGGGGGAGGCCGAGGCCGTCAACGCCATCACGCGGCGAACTCGGCCTTTCCGGCAACTGGAGCGCGGGCTTCGGGACCGTCAGCTCCAGGCCTGGTTCTTGCCACCGTTCCCGTACATGACGTACACGTCACCCTCCTTGTTACTGTCCAGGTATGCCTGGGTCTGGCGGTTCTTGAGCCGGAAGTGGCTGCCGTCCCAGTCCTCGTACCACTGCTCGTACCAGTTGGCCGGGCTGGAGCAGGGCTCCGTGTAGACACGGCC
>NZ_JBHJVK010000107.1:0-19135 GCF_042264695.1 Kitasatospora sp. NPDC056138
CGGTCGGCCGCGGGCGCGCGGCGAGGGGTGCGGCGCGCGGCCGGTTCCGGCTCCGCGGCGGAGCCGCTCAGCGGGCGCCCGGCCGGCGGGAGCCCAGCCGGTGGACGGTCCAGGCGAACGCCGCGCCCACGACGTACCAGAACAGGTCGGGCACGTTGAAGGTGGTCCCCAGCACCAGCCGGGCGACGACGCTCTGCTGCGACAGCTCGGCGGGTATCCCGCTGATCTGCAGGAACTCCACCGCCCAGCTGACCGCCAGGGCGACCGCGGCGGCCGTCACGGGCCTGACCCGGGGAGCGGCCAGGACGGCCAGGCAGTAGACGAGGACGGTGTAGAGGGCGTCCCCGGCGGACTTGGCGGCGTCTCCCGGCAGCACGTGCCGGACGCCCAGCCCCGCGACGACGGTCACCGCCGCCGCGGCGAGTGCCGGCAGACGGGCCTTCAGGGACCGGCCGTCCTGCGGAAGATCGTTCATGTCCGACACCCTAGGGTCCGCCGCCCTCGAACGCGCAATCGCCGGCCGGGCCGGGCCGGGCCGGGCCGGGCCGCGCTGCGGGGCCGGTCCAGCGGCTACCCCGGCTCCACGGAGAGCTGGGTGCCCAGCTCCCGGAAGCCCAGCGCCCCCGCTGCCCGGCGGGAGGCGGGCACCTGGGCCCGCCACTGCGGCAGCAGACCGGCCACCAGCGCGTGCGCCACCGCTGCCGATCCCGTGACCTTGGCCAGCCCCCGTCCCCGCCGGCCGGGGGCGGTCAGCACGCTGAGGTGGGCGGTGCGGCCCGGCCAGGACCGGTAGCCGGCGGCAGCGACGACCGTGTCGCCCTCGCGGACCGCGAACCCGGGCGAGGTGATCGTGAACAGCCCGGCCTCCCGCATGTCCGGCTCGCCCGAGACCTGTTCCAGCGCCCGCAGGCCGTGGTGCCCGGCCGGCAGCTCCTCCAGGGTCAGACCCTCGGCGGACACGGGCCGGAACTCCTCCCGGGAGGTGTAGGCGAGCGCGGCGGGCCCGAGCACCCGGCCGACCGGCAGTACTTCGCGCAGTGCGGTCACCGCCGCCGTACTGCCCACGGCCTCGGCCGACAGGCCCGCCACCGCCCGGTGCACGGCTGCGGCCGCCTGCTCGCTGGGCGCGGTGACCAGCGCCGAGCCGCCCAGCACCACCACGCCCAGCCAACCGGGCGGGCTGAGCGCGGAGTTCGGTGCGACCACCACGTTGACACCGCCCGTGGGCGCGAACGAGGTTCCCGGCACCTCGGTCATCCCCTCCCACAGTCCGCGGGCTCTGCTCAGCAAGGAATCCATCGGCATGGCCCGATCCTGCCAGCCGGGGCGGGCGGTGCGCACTCGAAATGACGTCCGGTGGGCGGGTCCTGCGGCGGATCCGGGAGGAGGAGCGGGTGCGTCAGGGCAGGGTCAGGATGCGCGGGCCGTCGTCGGTGACGGCGACGGTGTGCTCGGCGTGGGCGGCCCGGGTGCCGTCGACGGTGAGCAGGGTCCAGCCGTCGGAGCCGGTCCGGTAGTCGTCCCGGCCACCGGCCAGGAACATCGGCTCGATCGCCAGGACCATGCCGTGCCGCAGGCGCATTCCGCGCCCGGGGCGGCCGTCGTTGGGGACGTGCGGGTCCTCGTGCATGCCGCGGCCCACGCCGTGGCCGCCGAAGTCCGCCGGGATGCCGTAGCCGGCCGCGCGGCCGACGCTGCCGACGGCGTGCGAGATGTCGCCGATCCGGGCGCCGACGACGGCCGCTTCGATGCCCGCGCGGAGCGCGCGTTCGGTGGTCTCGATCAGGGCGGTGTCGGCAGGCCGGGCCGTGCCGACGACGAAGCTGACGGCCGCGTCCCCCGTCCAGCCGCCGACCCTGGCACCGCAGTCGATGCTGACCAGGTCGCCGTCGCGCAGCCGGTAGCCGGTCGGGATGCCGTGCACCACGGCGTCGTTGACCGAGGTGCAGATCACCGCGGGGAACGGTGTGGAGGCGAAGCCGGGGCGGTAGCCCAGGAACGGCGAGCCGGCCCCGGCCGCGCGCAGGACGGCGCGGGCCACCTCGTCCAGCTCCCGCAGGGACACCCCCACGCCGGCTGCGCGCCGGACCGCGTCGAGCGCGTCGGCGACCACCCGCCCGGCCTCCCGCATCGCGTCCAGTGCGGCATCGGTCTTGATCTCCACCATGTTCGGCAGCCTCCCCAGCGCCCGTACGGCCCCGTCCCGCACGGTCCGTGGTGGACCCTGCGGAGAGCCAATTCTTATACCGGTATTAGTATCACGGTCATGGTGCGCACTCCCCTCACCCCCTTCGAACGCGAACGCGGCGAACGCCTCGGTGCCCTGCTCCGGCAGGCCCGGGGCGAGCGGAGCATGGTCAGGATCGCCGCGGAGGCGAATCTTTCGGCCGAGACGCTTCGCAAGATCGAGACCGGCCGGGCCCCGACCCCGGCCTTCTTCACCGTGGTCTCCCTCGCCTCGGTCCTCGGCCTGTCCCTCGACGAGCTGGCCGAACTCTGTGCCCCAACCGCCGAGGAGGGTCCGGACCTGCTGTCCGCGTGACCGGTGGCCCGCAGCCGGGCGGTCAGTCCTCGTCCTCCTCGTCCTGGTAGGACTCGAACTGCCACCAGAGGTCGAGGCGGTACGTCTCCAGGACCTCCTGATGGGCGGCCAGTACGGCCTGACCGTCTCCGGGTCCGTCGGCCAGGGCGCGGAGCAGCGCCGCCTGCTGGGCCGCGGCGAGCCCGCGGCCCCGCCAGGACACCCGGACCGCGTACACCCCGGTGCGGGGCAGGTCCAGCACGCCCGCGATCTCCGGGTCGAGGGCGCGGACCACGAGCATGCCGGTCGGGCTGTCGAGCACCGCGGCGGTCTGTCCCTCCGGCGCCCAGTCCGCCTCGGTCGCGGGCGCGGGCCCGTCCCAGACCCGCAGGACGAGTTCGACCGGTGACGTCCGCTGCCGGCTGTGCAGGTACAGCTGCGGCCCGCTGCTCGCGGCGACGGTTTCGCGGGCCCGTTCGGCGGCGAAGCCGTCCGGCAGGTAGGCGTCGGAGTCGTAGATCTGGACGAGTCCGTGGTCGGGCGTCGCCGTGGTGCGGAACTCCTGTGCGGGTGTCATCGGCCGTCCTCCTCGGTGCGGTGGAGCGCAGTGCGGTGCGGTGCAATGCGGCGTGCTGCGGTGCTGCGGTGCGGTGCAGTGCGGCGTGCTGCGGTGCTGCGGTGCGGTGCAGTGCGGCGTGCTGCGGTGCGGCGCGGTGCGGTGCGGCGTGCTGCGGTTCGGGGTACGGGGGCCTCGCCCGGTCCCGGTCGAGCCGGTCTTCTCCCTCTCGAACTACCCGCCGCGAAACCAGGTCTGACGCTCTGTCCGGTATCGGCAGATCTCCGACATTGGCCGGCTGTTCACCCGGCACCTCCAGCGCGAGGGAACTCCGCTACGGCAGAGTCGTACCCGATCTGACACAGCCGGACCTCAAGGCACTGTTGCACGTGTGACCCAGGGAGGATCTGATGTCCGGAATGACCCGACGCAGGCTGCTGGGTTCGGTGGCCGGGGTGGCGGGCGGGGCGGCGGCGATGAGCCTGTTGCCGCCGAGTGTCCAGCGGGCGGTGGCGGCCGGGGTGCCCCGGCGCGGCTCGCTGCGGGACGTCGAACACGTCGTCATGCTGATGCAGGAGAACCGTTCCTTCGACCACTATTTCGGGACGCTGGCCGGGGTCCGCGGCTTCGCGGACCCCGATGCGCTGCGGCTCGACAACGGCCGTCCGGTCTTCTACCAGCCGGACAGCGTCAACCCGGACGGCTACCTGCTGCCGTTCCACCTCGACACCCGTACCACCAGCGCGCAGGCGATCCCGTCCACCAGCCACGCCTGGTCGGTCCAGCACCGGGCCTGGAACGGCGGGAAGATGGACCAGTGGCTGCCCGCGCACCGCGCGGCCGACGGCGTCAACGGCCCCTACGTGATGGGGTACTACACCCGCGACGACATCCCGTTCCAGTTCGCGCTGGCGGACGCCTTCACCATCTGCGACAACTACTTCTGCTCGGTGCAGGGCCCGACCTGGCCCAACCGGCTGTACTGGATGACCGGTTCGATCGACGCCGACGGCAAGTGCGGTGGCCCGATCATCCAGAACGCCGCCCCCAGACCGCTGACCTGGACCACCTACGCCGAGCAGCTGGAGGCGGCGGGCGTCAGCTGGCGGGTCTACCAGGAGACCGACAACTACGGCACCGACATGCTGTCGCTGTTCGAGAACTTCCAGCAGGCCGGGCCGGGCGATCCGCTCCACGACAAGGGCCTGGCCGCGCAGCCGGCCGGGACCTTCGAGGACGACGCCCGGAGCGACCGGCTGCCGGCGGTCTCCTGGATCCTGCCGACCGGCCACCAGTCCGAGCACCCGGACTACCTGCCGGCCGCGGGTGCCGACTACGTCGCCGCCAAGATCGAGGCGGTCGCGTCGAACCCGAAGGTCTGGGCGAAGACCGTCTTCATCCTCAACTACGACGAGAACGACGGCCTCTTCGACCACGTCCCCCCGCCGGTGCCCGCGGCCGGCACTTCGGGCGAGTTCGTCGGCGGACTGCCGGTCGGCGGCGGATTCCGGGTGCCGTGCATCGTCATCTCGCCCTGGACGGTGGGTGGTTGGGTCGCCTCCGAGGCCTTCGACCACACCTCGGTGCTGCGGTTCCTGGAGTGCTTCACCGGCGTCAGGGCGGCCAACATCACCGACTGGCGCCGCGCGGCCTTCGGCGACCTGACCTCGGCCTTCCAGTTCGGCCACGCCGCCGCGCGGGCCCCGCGGCTGCCCGGTACCGCCGCCCAACTCGCCCTGGCCGAGAAGGAGGTGGCGACCCTTCCGCCTCCCGTGCTGCCGGGCGCCGGGCAGCACTTCCCGCACCAGGAGCGGGGCCGGCGCCCGCACCGTCCGGCGCGGTGAGCGGCAGGGCCCCGGCGGACCCGGCTACGACCGCGCGCGGGTGACCGCGACGAGCAGGATGACCAGTGAGAACCCGACCGAACCGCAGGCGGCGGTGGCCAGCGCGGGACCGGTCGGGGTGTCCTCGCGGGCCGACACCACGAGGGAGGCCGCGGCGACGGAGGAGGCGGAGACACCGGCCACCAGCCAGGCCAGCATGACGACCTGAGGCCGTCGGCGGTCGGGCGACGGCACCGGGCCGGGCAGCACCTCCGCCCAGTACCGGGTCTCCTCGCGCTGCGCGCTCCGGTGGTCGGCCGCGGCGGCCAGCCGCAGCGCGGTGCCCGACACCGCCCCGGCGGCGGCGATCGCGGCGGCGAGCTGCCAGACGGCCGGGGTCAGCAGGACGATTCCGGCGCCTGCCAGGCTCGACCACCAGGCCAGGCAGGCGATCGCGGACAGCCGGACGGACCTGGGGCGGTCGTCGCCCGCCCGCAGGTCCGTCACGGCCGGGATGTACCAGACGCAGCCGGATGCGGTGAGTGCGGCAGCGCCGACTGCCAGGACGGTGTGCGGCATGGCCTTGTCCTCCTTGCTTCGGATCGGGAGTCGGTCCGGTCCGGAATCCGGTGCGGACCGGGGAGTCGGTTCGGACCGGGAGTGGGCGCGGACCGGGGAGGACCGCCCCCGGCCCGGTGGGGGAGAACCGGGACGGGGACGGCGTTCGGTGGGCGGGTCCGTCAGCCCCTGCGGGAGCGGCGCGGCCGCGGGCCGTCGTACTGCGCCGGTACCACGCCGGCCAGGTGCCTGGCCGGCTCGCCGTGGTTCTCCAGGTAGTCCAGCGCGGCGATCTCCGGGTGGTGCAGGTCGAAGGCCGGGGACTCCGAACGGATCCGGGGCAGGGAGCGGAAGTTGTGCCGCGGCGGCGGGCAGGAGGTCGCCCACTCCAGTGAACGGCCCCAGCCCCACGGGTCGTCGTTCTCCACCCGCTGCCCGTACTTGGCGGTCTTCCAGACGTTGTAGAGGAACGGCAGGATCGACAGGCCGAGCAGGAACGAGCCGATGGTGGAGACGGTGTTCAGCGTGGTGAAACCGTCCGAGGCCAGGTAGTCGGCGTAACGGCGCGGCATGCCCTGGGCACCCAGCCAGTGCTGCACCAGGAAGGTGCTGTGGAAACCGATGGTGAGGGTCCAGAAGGTGATCTTCCCGAGCCGTTCGTCGAGCATCCTGCCGGTCATCTTCGGCCACCAGAAGTGGAATCCGGCCATCATCGCGTACACCACCGTGCCGAACAGGGTGTAGTGGAAGTGGGCGACGACGAAGTACGAGTCCGAGACGTGGAAGTCGAGCGGCGGGGCCGCGAGCAGGACGCCGGTCAGACCGCCGAAGAGGAAGGTGACCAGGAAGCCGACCGTCCAGAGCATCGGGGTCTCGAAGCTCAGTGAGCCCTTCCACATGGTGCCGACCCAGTTGAAGAACTTCACCCCGGTCGGGACCGCGATCAGGAAGGTCATGAAGGAGAAGAACGGCAGCAGCACCTGGCCGGTGACGTACATGTGGTGCGCCCAGACGGTCAGCGACAGACCGGCGATCGCGATGGTGGCCGCGATCAGACCGGAGTAGCCGAACATCGGCTTGCGGCTGAAGACCGGGATGACCTCCGAGACGATGCCGAAGAACGGCAGGGCCAGGATGTACACCTCGGGGTGGCCGAAGAACCAGAACAGGTGCTGCCAGAGCATCGCCCCGCCGTTGGCCGGGTCGAAGACGTGCGCCCCGAACTTCCGGTCCGCCTCCAGGGCGAACAGCGCGGCCGCCAGCACCGGGAAGACCAGCAGCACCAGCAGTGAGGTCAGCAGCACGTTCCAGGCGAAGATCGACATCCGGAACATCGTCATGCCGGGCGCGCGCATGCAGATGATCGTGGTGATGAAGTTGACCGCGCCGAAGATGCTGCCGAACCCGGACAGTGCCACGCCCATGATCCACATGTCCGCGCCGATACCCGGCGAGTGAACGGCGTCCGACAGCGGCGCGTAGGCGAACCAGCCGAAGTCGGCGGCGCCCTGCGGCGTGAGGAACCCGGCGGCCGCGATCAGCGACCCGAACAGGAACAGCCAGTAGGACAGCATGTTCAGCCGGGGGAAGGCGACATCGGGGGCGCCGATCTGGAGCGGCATGATCCAGTTGGCGAAACCGGTGAACAGCGGCATGGCGAACAGCAGCAGCATGATCGAGCCGTGCATCGTGAACGCCTGGTTGAACTGCTCGTTCGACAGGATCTGCGTCCCCGGCCGGGCCAGCTCCGCCCGCATCACCAGCGCGAGCAGACCGCCGACCAGGAAGAAGCCGAACGCCGTGACCAGGTACATGCTGCCGATCGTCTTGTGGTCGGTGGTGGTGAGCATCCTCACCAGGGCCGAACCGGACCTCCTCCCGGGGACATCGGCCGCAGCCGGCTCTTCCTTCACCTCGATGGCAGCCACCGGCCGCCCTCCTTCGCATCCACCGAACATTGGCTCAGCCGCGGGGGAGACGTGCGTGGTTCCCGGGCGGCGATTCATCCTCGGCGTGCGGCGGGCGGCGGCCCCAGGGCCGATGGTCCCGGCGGGCGCGGCCGACCGTCCCCGGCCCGGGCGCCGTTCGTCCACCGGTACTGACGCGGCGTCACCACAGCGCCGTCGTCCCCCCCTGCTTGTGCATCCGCGCACGTGAACCGGGCCACCCGGGGCCCTCGCGCGGGGATCCGGCCGATACCGTTGGACGGGTACGGCCGCGTCGGCCGGAGCGGACCTGGGAGGAACACGTGGGCGGGAACGGGGTGCCCTCGCGGCTTCCGCAGCTTCGACTGGACGAACTGCTGGAGGAGTTGCAGGCCCGTATCGACGACGTCCGCGGCACCCGCGACCGGGTGCACGGCCTGCTGGAGGCGGTGCTCTCGGTCGGCCGGGAGCTGGACCTCACCCAGGTGCTGCGCCGCATCGTCGAGGCGGCCGGCGTGCTGTCCGACGCCCGCTACGCCGCGCTCGGGGTGATCGGACCGGACGGGCACACGCTGTCGCAGTTCCTGACGGTCGGTCTGTCGGAGGACGAGATCTCCGACATCGGCCCGTACCCGAGCGGCAAGGGCCTGCTGGGTGAGCTGATCCGCCGCCCCGAACTGCTGCGGCTGACCGACCTCTCCGCCCACCCCGCCTCCTACGGCTGCCCGGCGCACCACCCCGAGATGCGCACCTTCCTGGGCGTCCCGGTCCGGGTCCGCGAGGAGGTCTTCGGCAACCTCTACCTCACCGACAAGCGCGGCGGCCAGGAGTTCGACGCCGACGACGAGGCGCTGATCTCCGCGCTGGCCGTCGCGGCGGGTGTGGCGATCGACAACGCCCGGCTGTACGAGGAGGCGCAGCGCCAGCAGCGCTGGCTGCGGGCGAGCGCGGAGATCACCCGCAGCCTGCTCTCTGGTGCGCCCCGCCAGGAGGTGCTGGCGCTGATCGCCGAGCGGGCCAGGGAGATCACCGGCGCGGAGCTGGCGGATCTCACGGTCCCGGCCGGGACGGGGGAGCTGCGGGTCGAACTGGCCGTCGGCGGCGACAGCGCCGGGCGGCTCGGGCTGACCGTGCCGATGGACGGCACGCTCTCCGGCGGGGCGTTCGCGGCGGGCTCCCCGGTGACCACCGGGGACCTGGCCGGTGACCCGAGGTACGCGGCGGGGCCGCGCCGCTCCGACGGCCTGAGCCGGTTCGCGGGGCTGGGTCCGGCGGTGGCGGTGCCGCTGGGCACCGCGACGGGGAAGGTCCAGGGTGTGCTGCTGCTGGCCCGTCCGGCCGGCCGGCTGCCGTTCGGCACCGAGGAGATCGGCGCCCTGCTGGGCTTCGCGGACCAGGCCGCGCTCGCCCTCGAACTCGCCGAACGCCGCAGGGACGCCGAGCAGTTGGCGATCTTCGAGGACCGCGACCGGATCGGCCGCGACCTGCACGACCTGGCGATCCAGCGGCTGTTCGCCACCGGTATGACGCTGCAGGGCGCCGCGCGGCTGATCGAGCAGCCGGGCGCCTCGGAGCGGGTGGTCCGGGCGGTGCAGGACCTGGACGAGACCATCAAGATCATCCGATCGACGATCTTCGGCCTGCGGGCCAGGGACGGTGAGGACCGGGGGCTGCGGGCCCGCGCGGCCCGAACGGTCGCCGAGGCCAGGACCACCCTGGGGTTCGCGCCCCGGCTGAGCATGGAGGGACTGCTGGACACCGATGTGCCCCCGGCGGTCGCCGACCAGGTGATGGCGGTGATGGCCGAGGCGCTCAGCAACGCGGCCCGGCACGCCCGCGCCACCAGGGTGGAGGTCACCCTGCAGGCCGTCGGCGGGGAGGTGGTCCTCTCGGTCGCCGACGACGGCATCGGCCTCGCGCCGGACGGACACCGCAGCGGTCTGCGCAACCTCGGCGAACGCGCGGACCAGCTCGGCGGCACCTTCACCCTCGACACCCCGGCCGGCGGCGGCACCCGGCTGCACTGGTCCGCGCCGCTGACCCGGTCCTGAGCCGCCCGCCGGGGTCCCGGGGTGCCGGGCGGTGGTCCCCGGTCGTCCGTCCGCTGCGTCCGTCCGCCGTGCCCTGCCCTCAGGGGGTTCGCGAACCGTGCAGGGTGCGGCCGGTGACCAGTTCCGGGTGGATGCGGATCACGACCTGTCCCGAGTGCGCCGTGCTCTCCACCGGCCCGCCGCCCGGTTGCGCGATCACCCGGGCCGGGCCGAGCACGGTGACGGACCATCCGCTGCCGTCCACCGCGCTGATCTCGTCCGCCTCGAACGCGACCAGTGAGCCGTCCACGGCCCGCACGAGTGCGGCGCCCCCGTCGGCCCGCAGGGTCACCCCGTGCTCGTCCAGCCGGAACCGGGCCGGGAGCACGGCGGGCAGCGCGCCGACCGTGTAGACGACGCGTCCCACCGACGCGCTTTCCAGCAGGGCGAGGCACCGCTGCTCGCCCAGCCATGGGAGTTCGGTTTTCATGGGGTTCGATCCTCGGTGGGCGAAGGGCGCGCGGCCCGGGGGCGGTTCCCTCGCCGGACGGGCGCCGAAAGCCTCACCCGCGACGCCCGGGCAGGCCCGAAGGGTCAGCGGCGTGCGAAGCTCCCGGCCGGCGCGGGGTGGGATGGACGGTCGTGGAGACCGCGTCCGGTGGCGGACGGGGCCTGACTGGCGATCACGGCGGCCTGGACCCGGCGCTCCACGCCCAACTTGGCGAGCAGCCGGGAGATGTGGTTCTTGACGGTCTTCTCGGCGAGGTAGAGCCGTTCACCGATCTGACGGTTCGTCAGTCCCTCGCCGACCAGGACGAGGATCTCCTGCTCCCGGTCGGTCAGGGCGGGCAGCACCGGCTGCCGGGGGGCCTGGCTCTCGCCGCGCAGCCGGGCCATCAGCCGGGTGGCCGCGCCCGGGTCGAGCAGGGACTGACCGGACGCCACGGTCCGCACGGCGGAGACCAGATCCGTGCCGCTGATCTGCTTGAGCACGTAACCGGCGGCCCCGGCCATGATCGCGTCCAGCAGGGCCTCCTCGTCGTCGAAGGAGGTGAGCATCAGGCAGGCCAGGTCCGGCATGGTCGAACGCAGTTCCCGGCACACGCTGACGCCGTCGCTGTCGGGCAGCCGGACATCGAGCACCGCGACGTCCGGACGCAGCGCGGGCACCCGGGCCAGCGCCTGCTCCGCCGTGGCGGCCTCCCCGATGACGGTGAGTCCGGGCTCGGCGTCCAGGAGGTCCTGTACGCCTCGGCGCACCACCTCGTGGTCGTCGAGCAGAAAGACCCGTACGGGCCTCTCGGCACCAGTCCGCTCAGTGCCGTCCGACATGGCCCAACTCCGTTCCCTGCGTGTGCCCGCCCTGGTGGGGGGCCACTGCATTGTCTCCGGAGCCGGGTACCGTCACCAGGGCCGGACGGCCCTACTCGACGCCGATCCGCCGCGCCGCCCGCGCTACTGCCCGGGCACGATCAGACCGTAGTGCCCGTCGTACCGGCGGTAGAGGATCCGCCCCCGGCCGTCCCGGAGTCCGGTGAAGAACACGAACGGCCTTCCGCTGAGCCACAGTCGGCGCGCCGCCTCCGTCACGCCGATCCTGGGCGCGGGGTGCAGGCTCTCGGCGACCGACCACGCGGTACCGGCGGTAGTGCCGCCCTGACCTGCGCCACCGGCCCGGACGATCCGGTAGCCGCCGGTCGGGTCCTGGCAGTGGACCAGGCAGTCCTGTCCGGTGACGGCGTCGGCGAACAGGTGGAAGTCGAAGTCCATCCCGGCCATGGCGAGCACGGCCTGCTGCGGCGTCAGCCGGGCCGGCCGCACCGACTTGCGCCGCACGATCTCCCGCTCCCCCAGGGTGCGGCGGGCGTACTCGGGGCGGTCCGCGACCTCGCGGCTCGGCCGGCACAGGTCGGGGTCCAGCGGCGGCGCCGCGTCGGGCGGCGCCTCCCAGTACGGGCGGAGCCGCGAGGCCCGGTCCAGCAGCCGGTCGTGGAGCAGCCGGACGGCCTGATGCATGGTCACCGCGGCGACCTGGGTGCGCAGCTTCCGGCCCGCGAGCCCGAGGGTGGCCTGGGCGATGGCCGGCCGGGCGACCTCGCTGCTGCGGCTCCGGGTGAGCTTCACCCGGGCCGAGTGCACGGCCGGGTCCGGCCGCCCGGCCGGTGCCAGCCGGTCGAGCAGACCCAGCATCCGCCGCCTGGCGTGTTCGGCCTCCTCCCTCGGCAGCGCGCCACGGAGTTCGACCCGGACGTCGGGGGTGGGCCTGCTCGGCAGACTGGTCATCAGGGATCCTCCTCGGTTGATCACCAGGCTGGCCGACCGCAGTCCGCGAACCGAGGGCCGAACGGCCCCCACCCGTCGAGTCCTTCGCCCCCGGCGTGAGGCCGGCGGGAGCGACACCCGGCCCGGTGCACCGGGACCTGTGACGCCTGCCGGTGCCGGTCGCGGGAACACAGAGTGGTAGCGGCACACCGCCGGCACCCGGCGACCACCGGAAGGACGACGACGACACCATGGCCATCCGTCACCCGTACTGGCTGCTCCGCCGACTTCTCATGCGGATGCTCTCCTCGTAGCACCGGGTCCGGCTCAGCCTCGTGCGGCGGAGCCGAGCGGATCGTGCCGGATCCGGTCGGCCGGCATCCCCGAGGTGAGCAGCCGGGCCCGCACACTGCCGACCATGCCCGGCGGGCCGCTGACGTAGGCGATGCGCTCCGACCAGTCACCACCCCGGCCGACCGCCTCCGCCAGCGGGTCGGCCAGCGGGTCCGACAGCGGGCCCGGGAGCGGGGCCGAGGTCGCCTCCGGCCGTGGGCCCCGCGAGCCGCCGCCGAGCACCGGGACGGCCTCCAGCCAGGGGTGCCGGCCGCACAGCCGCTCCAGCGCCTCCCAGTCGTAGAGATCGCCCCGGCTGCGCGCACCGACGAACAGGTGCACCCGCCGGCCGGGCACCCCCCGGTCGGCGAGCTCCCCGAGGATCGCCTTCAGCGGGGCCAGCCCGGTGCCGCCGGCCACCAGCAGCACGTCACGGGCACTGTCCGCGGCGGTCATCGTGCCGCGCGGCGGGCCGAGCCGGACCGCGTCCCCGACCCGGGTGCGTTCCACCAGGGCCTCGCTCACCCCGCCGGCGGCCGTACGGCGGACGTGGAACTCCAGCACCCCGTCCGGCCGTGGGGCGCAGGCCATCGAGTACTGCCGCCAGGTGTGCGGCAGCAGCGGCGACTCGATGGTCGCGTACTGCCCGGCCCGGTAGCGGTACGGCTCGCCCGTCCGGACGCCGAGCACCGCGACGTCCGGCCCCCGGCGCTCGTGCCGGACCACCTGGCCCCGCCAGTAGGGCGGCTCGGTGATGGCCGACTCCGCACCGTCGACCATCGCCCCGACCGCGAACCGCAGCATCCGCAGCCAGGCCTGCTCCAGCTCCGCCGTCCACGCGGCCCCGGCCCGGCCGCGCAGCGCCACACCCAGCGCCTCCTCGAACGCGTGGTAGTGCGCGGGCCACACCCCGAGCTTGCGGTGGTCGCCGCCGAGCTGGCGCAGCACCGCGAGTACGTGGTCGGGGCGGTGCAGGTTGTCGATCAGGTACCGGAACATCCGGGCGAGGTGGTCCTGCTGGAACTCCATCGACTCGGGGAAGAGGGTGCGCAGGTACGGCCTGCGCTGGAACATGACCGCGTAGAGGTGCTCGATGAGCCCGTCGAACGGTGTCACCAGATCCAGCTGCGCCCGGATCAGCTGCTGGTCGGCGTATCCGTCGTGCCCGTCGTACGGGCCCGTGCCCGCGCCGAGTGCGGGGCGCTCGGGGGACGGGCCCGTCGGGCTGAGAATCTGCCGCCGCAGGCGCATCGCATGGTGTCGGGCGAGCAGTCGGTCGTACTCGCCGGTCCTGGTGATCTTCATGGCGCGAAGCCTAGCCATCGGCCAACTGCCGTGTGGTAGTGGCCTGTTCGCCCCTGCGCAACAGGGCCGACCGGCCCTTGACGCCGGTTGCGACGGTCGCTCCGGTGCGTCCACCGGCCGCGCGTTCTCCGGGTGCACGGCCCGACCCCGTCGGCGCTCGGCGGGACCGAGTGGGACCGAGCGGGACCGGGCCCGGGGGTGAGTGTGATCAACTCGTGAGGATCCGGCGGGCCGTCCGGGTGCCCGGACGTCCGGCCACCCACCCGCCTGGCCGTCCCCGGCAGGGCGGGGAACGGTCGTTCGAGTACCGACGCCGCCGCACCGGGTCACCACGTCCGCACGGTGATCCGGTCGGCCGGAGTTTCGACTACCGAGGACGGGCCGGCGGTCGCATACTCTCACCTGACCGTCTGCCCGGCGGGAAGATCTTTCACAGCTACGGGAGTACGCGATGGTCACCCCAGCCCCGGTCGATCCCGGCCCCACGCTCTCGGCGCGGGAGCGTCTGCGCGCCTGGATGCTGGAGGGCCTGTCCGACATGGCCAAGCACCACCCGGGCCCGCACGCCCAGGCCCCCGCCGCGCAGCACGGACAGCGGTGGTGGAAGGTCATGTGCCTGACCGGGCTGGACTACTTCTCGACGCTCGGTTACCAGCCCGGCATCGCCGCGCTGGCGGCCGGCGTGCTGTCCCCCGTGGCGACCATCGTCCTGGTGGCGGTCACCCTCTTCGGCGCACTGCCCGTGTACCGGCGGGTGGCGCAGGAGAGCCCGCACGGCGAGGGCTCGATCGCCATGCTGGAGCGGCTGCTGTCCTTCTGGAAGGGCAAGCTGTTCGTCCTGACGCTGCTCGGCTTCGCCGCGACCGACTTCCTGATCACCATCACGCTCTCGGCGGCCGACGCCACCGCCCACCTGGTGGAGAACCCGCACCTGACCAGCACCCTGCACGGCCACCAGGTGATCATCACGCTGCTCCTGGTCGCCCTGCTCGGCGGGGTGTTCCTCAAGGGCTTCACCGAGGCCATCGGGCTGGCGGTGGCGCTCGTCGCGGTCTACCTGGCGCTGAACGTCGTCGTCGTGGTGGTGGGGCTCTGGCACGTCCTCGCCTCACCGCACGTGATCACGGACTGGTCGAGCGCGCTGACCGCCCAGCACGGCAACCCGGTGCTGATGGTCGGGGTGGCGCTGGTGGTCTTCCCCAAGCTGGCCCTGGGCCTGTCCGGCTTCGAGACCGGTGTGGCGGTCATGCCGCACATCCAGGGCGACCCCGACGACACCGAGGAGCGGCCCGCCGGGCGGATCCGCGGCGCCCGGAAGCTGCTGACCACGGCTGCGGCGATCATGAGCGTCTTCCTGATCGCCACCAGCTTCATCACCACCCTGCTCATCCCGGCCCAGGAGTTCCAGAACGGCGGGAAGGCCAACGGGCGCGCCCTGGCCTACCTGGCCCACCAGTACCTCGGCGGGGCGTTCGGCAGCGTCTACGACCTCTCCACGATCCTCATCCTCTGGTTCGCCGGGGCCTCGGCCATGGCCGGCCTGCTCAACCTGATGCCCCGCTACCTCCCGCGCTACGGCATGGCACCGCACTGGGCGCGCGCGGTACGCCCGATGGTGCTGGTCCTCACCTTCGTCGCCTTCCTGGTGACCTGGATCTTCGACGCCAACGTGGACGCCCAGGGCGGCGCCTACGCCACCGGTGTCCTGGTGCTCATCAGCTCGGCGGCGATCGCCGTGACCATCGCCGCCAGACGGGCCGGGCAGCGCCGCTGGACCGCGGCCTTCGCGGCCATCGCGGTGGTCTTCCTCTACACGACGGCGGTGAACGTCGCCGAGCGCCCCGACGGCGTGAAGATCGGTGCCTGCTTCATCGCCGGGATCATCCTGGTCTCCCTGCTGTCCCGGCTCGCCCGCGCCTTCGAGCTCCGGGTCACCGCCGTGGACTTCGACGAGACGGCCGAGCGCTTCGTACGGGACTGCTCGCACCGGACGATCCGGCTGATCGCCAACGAGCCCAACAGCCGCGACCTGGCGGAGTACCGCGACAAGCTCCGGCAGATCCACTCGGACAACGACATCCCGGCCGACGACGACCTGGTCTTCGTGGAGGTCACCGTCAGGGACCCGTCCGACTTCGAGGCCGAGCTGCAGGTGCGCGGAGAGGTCCTGCACGACCGCTACCGGGTGCTCGCCCTGGAGAGCTCCAGCGTCCCCAACGCCCTGGCGGCCCTGCTGCTGCACGTCCGGGACATCACCGGCCAGCAGCCGCACATCTACTTCGAGTGGACCGAGGGGAACCCGTTCGCCCAGTTCCTGCGGTTCTTCCTGTTCGGCCAGGGCGAGGTGGCGCCCGTCACCCGTGAGGTGCTCCGCGAGGCGGAACCCGACCGCGACCGGCGCCCCCGCGTCCACGTCGGCTGATCCACCGGCTGGTTCGCCTCCCGCTCCGCCTCCTGGTCCGTCGGCACAACCGGCCGGCCCAGCTCGGCGCCGCTGCGGCTCACCCGTGCCCGGGCGGGACGTCCGGGACGGGTGGCCCGGCCGGTGCGGTCGGGCGGCAGCAGGACCGTCCGGGGTCCCTCCGGCGGGAGCCCGGCCGACGCGGCCGGTCAGCCCGAACGGCGGATCGCCAGCAGGGCCGCGTCGTCGTCGAGCCCGGAGCCGGCGTAGGCGTGCACGTCCGCGATGAGGTGGTCCAGCAGGGCCCCGGGATCCTGTTCGGGCAGCCGGGCCAGCCGCTCGGCCACCGGGTAGAACCGGCCGGCCCGGTCCCGGGCCTCGGAGATGCCGTCGGTGTGGATCAGCAGCAGGTCTCCGCCGCCGAACGGCACACTCCTGGCCGGGTAGCACCCGCCGGTCAGGCCCAGCAGGGCCAGCGGCGGGGCGTCGGTGGGCGGCCGCACCTCGCTGACCCCGGCGGCCGTCCGGAGCAGAGGCGGCGGGTGGCCGCAGTTGACCACCAGAGCGGGACCGGGGCCGTGCGGTACGTCGAGCAGCACGGCCGTGACGAAGTCCTCGGTGCCCAGGTCCCGCCTCAGGGCCGAGTCCAGCCGGGCCGCGACCCGGGTCAGGTCGGGCTCGGCCCTGGCCGCCTCGCGGAACACCCCGAGGACGTCGGAGGCCGTCTCCACGGCGGTCAGCCCCTTGCCCCGGACGTCGCCCAGCAGCACCCGGATCCCCTGCGGGGTCCGGACCACCTCGTACAGGTCGCCGCCGATCCGCGCCTCGGCGGCCGCCGCGAGGTACCGCACGGCGATCTGCAGCGAGCCCACCCGGGCCGGTACGGGACGCAGCAGCGCCCGCTGGGCGGTCTCGGAGACGGTGCGGACCTGGACCAGCTCCCGTTCGCGCGCGGCGACCAGCGCGACGTTCGCACTGCTGATCATGGCGACGGCGAGGACCGCACCGGCGGCCGTGGCGTGGATGACCGGGGACACCAGCGGATTGACGAAGATCAGGACCAGCACCACCACGGCGCTGAGCACCCCGGCCAGCAGCGGCACCATGGCCCGCCGGGTGCCCACCCCGGCCAGGACCGGGACGGCGGTCAGCACGGGGGAGAAGGTGGACTTCGGTCCGGTCGCGAGATCCATCGCGACGGTCGCGGCCGTCAGCAGGATCCCGCCCAGCACCATCCAGCGGAAGCTCGCGGGCGGGAGCGAGACGGCGTGCGGACGCCGGTCGCCGGAGCCCCCGGAGTCGTCGGACACCGTGGCTGCCCTTCGCCTGGACGGCCCCACCTGCCGGAACCGTTGCCTCCTTCCTACTGTTCACCACCTGCCGCGGGTCTGCGACAGGGCGCAGGAGGCCCCCGGCGGCCCCGGGGAGGTCGGGGCGACCGTCGCCACCCGTACCCCGGGCCGTTCGCCGGCCGAGCCCGGCGCCGCGGAGCGGGCGGACCGCTGCCCGGCCGGGGCGAGCAGTTCCTTCCGCCGCCCGGCACGCCGGGGAGCACCGGTGCGCGACCGGCCGGGGCCCGGGCTCCGGAGCTGCTGCGGCGGATCCCGCCGGGCACCGCTGCGACGGGCCGCGCCGCTCTGACGGGCTGCGCCGCTCCGACACGATCCACAGCAGTGACCGATCCGCAGCAGCGGCCGATCAGGAGCAGCGGCTCTGGACTGCCGCGGCCCCGGGGCCGGCCGGCCAGCGCTCCAGCGTGCGCCCGCTGCGGAAGCTGCGCCGCTCCCCGGTCAGCGGGTCGGTGAACTCCAGCTTCCTGGCCAGCAGTTGCAGCGGATCGCGGAAGTCGTCCAGGGCGGTGCCGGGCAGGACCTCGGGGTAGAGCGGGTCCGCCAGGATCGGAACGCCCAGGCCGCACATGTGGAGCCGCAGCTGGTGGGTCCGGCCGGTCACCGGGGTGAGGCGGTAGCGGCCCAACGCGCCCCGGGTCTCGGTCAGTTCGATCCGGCTCTCGCTGTTGGGCGGACCCGGCACCTCCTGGGCGGCCAGGACGCCGTGCTCCTTGACGATCCGGCTGCTCACCGTGCGCGGCAGGTCGAGCGCCGGATCGTACGGAGCGAGGGCCTCGTACTCCTTGCGCACCAGGCGCTCCTGGAACAGCCCCTGGTATGCGGCGCGGTGCTCGGGCCGGATGACGAACATCGCGAGCCCGGCGGTGAGCCGGTCGAGCCGGTGGGCGGGGCTGAGCGTGGGCAGGTCGAGCTCGCGGCGCAGCCGGGCGAGCGCGCTCTGGGTGACGTGCTGCCCGCGCGGCGCCATCGCCATGAAGTGTGGTTTGTCCGCGATCACAATGTTCTCGTCGCGGTGCACCACGGTGATCGGGAAGGGCACCGTGGCTTCCTCGGGGAAGTCGCGGTGGTACCAGAGGAACGCGCCCGGGACGTACGGCGCATCGAGTGCGAGCGGCCCGTCCGTGCCGACCACGGCGCCCTCGCCGAGCAGGTCGTCGACGGCCGACGCGGGGACCGGCAGCCGGTCCACCAGGTGGTCGCGCACCGTCGTCCACGGCCCGTCCATGGGCAGGCGCAGCCGGACCGGGTCGATTCCCAGCCGTTGCGGCAGCGGTGCGGGCGGCACCTTGGTCTTGCGTCTCATCGCGGGTCAGCGTAGCGGCAGGCCGGGCCGGCGGGCGAACCCATTCCCGTTGAAAGACTGATCGCATGCTTACTGATGAATGCAAATAATACTATTCCCGGAAATCTCGAAATCTATTGCATCCTTGATCCCGGTGGATATTTAATTGTCCCGCCCTGCTTCTCATGGAAGGAAACTCGGTGTCCAAGTTCAGGAATTACTTCTCCGTCGCACTCGCGTCCACGGCCCTGGCCGTCGGCGGAGTGCTGGCGGGCAGCGCCTACGCCGCTGCCCCGTCCGCCACCACCGGCCACAGTGTGCGGGACGCTGCGGGCGTCAGGAGCGATTCCCACTTCTATCCGCCGGCCACGCTGCACAAGAACCACGCCTGGGTCTCGGGCAACGGCCGGACGGTCCTGCGGGTCCAGTCGGACGGCAACTTCGTGCTCTACAAGGACAACCACCCGGCATGGCAGGCGCCCGGCGCCTGGCCCAACGCCGACTACGCGGTGATGCAGGAGGACGGCAACTTCGTGCTCTACAACCGCGACGGCAAGCCGATCTGGGCGGCCGGCACCTGGCACAAGGGCGCCTATCTCGCCGTGCAGGACGACGGCAACGTGGTCGTCTACGACCACAACAACCGTCCGGTCTGGGCCACCAACACCGGAGACTGAGGCGTCGCCGCGAGCCTGATGCGGCGATCCGGCGTGGGGGGGAGGGCGGCCGCCGCGCTGCGGGGGGGCGCGGGCCGCGCGCGCAGCGCGGCGCGCCGGCGGTGCTGTGG
>NZ_JBHJVK010000108.1:0-18796 GCF_042264695.1 Kitasatospora sp. NPDC056138
GTGGTGCGAGGAGTACGAGCAGGTCCTGGACGCCTTCACCAACTGACCGGGCCACCGGAGGCTCCCGGCGGGGAGCCCGGAAGACCCGGAAGGGGGGGGGGGGGGGGGCCGGGGGGGGGGGGGGGGGGGGGGGGGGCCCCCCCCCCCACCGCCGCCCGCCGCTGTCACCGGCGTGGATTCCGTAGGGAAGTGGATCCCGTGGGGAAGGAGCAGCCCGTTGAGTGCCACCGTCGTTCGTCTCGCCGACGCGCGCGCCCGCTCGTCGGCCGTGCCGCCGATCAAGCTGTTCGCCTTCCATCACGCGGGCGGCAGCACCGCCTCGTTCGCGGGCTGGCAGCGGCGGCTGGGGCCGAAGGCCGAGGTCGTCCCGGTCCGCCTGCCCGACCGGGACGGCCTCGGCGCGGGCCGCCGCGACCTGGCCTCGCTCGCCTCGGCGCTGCAGGAGCAGCTCGGTCCGCGTCTGGACGATCCGTACATGTGCTACGGCCACAGCATGGGGGCGGTGGTCGCGTACCACCTCGTCCGGTTCCTGGCCGCGACCGGCCGTCGGCTGCCGGTACGGCTGCTGGTCGGCGCCCACCCGGCGCCGCACCTGCCGCGCCCGCTGGAGTCGGCGCGGCACCTGGACGACGCCGGACTCGCGCGTCGGCTGGCCGAGTTCGACGGCCTGCCGGACGCCGTCCGCGGCACGCCGCAGCGGCTCGCCGGCTACCTCGCCCGGGTCCGGGGCGACCTCGAACTCTGCGAGAGCTGTCGGCACACCGACCTCAGCTACCAACTGCCCTGCTCCATCGATGTCTTCGCCGGCGCCGACGATCCGCTGGTGACGGTCGAGGACGCGGCGGCCTGGTCCTCGCACTCGCTGCGGGGCGGCACCCTCCAGGTGATCCCGGGCGGGCACTTCTTCCATCGACAGTCCAAGGATGCATTCTTCGCACGGCTCGGCGCCGTGATCAACAAACACGGGGGAGAGAGATGACCGGCACGACACAGACGCCCGACGCACCGGTCCGGGAGACCGTGGACGACTACCTCGGGCCCGGAGAGCGCCGCTTCTTCGGAAGCGGATACCGAAGAGCGGAACAGCGGCTGACCGACATCCAGGTCGTGTCGCAGGCCGACGGCACCGGGACGGTCCACGCCAGGGGCTCCGTCGACTACCCGGCCGACTGGTCCAGGAAGGGCACCACCGACCAGGCCCCGCACCTGAGCAGCATCGACGCCCTGCTGATCGCCGGCGAGGCCGCCGAGCTCCACCTGACCCACGCACTGGGTCTGGACGCCGCGCAGCGACGCGGGCTGCGGCTGCGCCGGGTGCAGCTGAAGGCCGGGAGGCGGCCGGTCGAGGAGGAGCTGGACGGCTTCGCCGTCCACGCGACGACCGCCCGGCCGTCCGAGCGCTCGACCGTGGTGGACTGCCGGGTGGGCGAGTTGCGGGCGAGCCTGGAGATCGAGCATCCGCCGCTCCCGGCCGCCACCGTCGGCCCCGCCCGCAGCGCCCGCTACGACTCGCCCGAGGACCTGCTGGGGCCGGCCCGGCTGCGGCCGTACGCCGCCGCCCACCGGAGCAGGACGCAGACCATCGAGGAGCTGTCGGTGGACCTGCCCGCGCGACGGGCGAGCGCCCTGCTCGGCAGCCGCGCGGTGGAACCGCCGGCCGGTCCGGTGGGAGGGCTGGAGAGCTACAGCTACGGCGCTGTGTCGGCCCTCGACGTGTTCGTGGGCGCGATCCAGCTGGGCCAGATCCTGATCTACGGCCTGGACTCGGTCAGCCGTGCCGAGAGCAACACCCTCTGGATGCGGCAGGCCGTGCTGGAGATCGGCGACCCGTACCGGCCGCTGTCCGGGCCGGCCCCGCTGTCCGCGGAGCTGGTCGACCCGCAGCTGCTCACCACCAAGGCCGGGGAGACCTGGCGCGTGGTCGACATCGCCGCGGCCTTCGCGCACATGCGGATCCGCTGCTCGGCGACCCACCGGCTGCCGGCCGACCGGGCCCGGCGCGGCGGGACGGAGGCGGCGGCATGACCAGGGCCGCGGTACTCGAGGGGCTCGGCGCCATGGTGCCGCCGAGGATCGTCTCCAACGACGAGATCGGCGAGCTGGTCGGCAGCGACGACACCTGGATCCGGACCAGGACCGGTATCCGGCAGCGGCACTGGGCCGACCCCGGTACGGTCACCGGCGACCTCGCGATCGCGGCCGGTGAACGGGCGATGGAGTCCGCCGGGGGTGGCCGGGTCGACCTGGTGGTACTCGCGACCAGCACCCCCAACCAGCCGATGCCCGCCACCGCACCGGAGATCGCCCACCGGCTGGACCTCGGCAACCCGTGGGCGTACGACCTCTCGGCGGCCTGCACCGGCTGGGTCTACGGGATGGCCAACGCGGTCGGTGCGATCTCCTCGGGTCTGATCGACCGGGCGCTGGTGATCGGGGCCGACATCTGGTCCACCAGGCTGGACCACCGGGACCGTGCCTCCGCGATCATCTTCGGCGACGGCGCCGGCGCGGCGGTGCTCCGGGCCGGTGACCCGGACGAGCCGGGCGCGTTCCAGGGCTTCGACCTCGGCAGCGACGGCGAGTTCCACGACCTGGCGCTGCTCGCGGTCGGAGGATCCCGGCAGCGTTCCCACCGCCAGGCCCCGCGCGAGGAGGACAACCTCCTCGCCATGCGCGGCAAGGAGCTGTTCTCCCACGCGGTGGACCGGATGAGCTCCTCCTCCGCGAAGCTGCTCGACCGCATCGGCTGGGACGCCTCGGACGTGGACTGGTTGGCCGGCCACCAGGCGAACTCCCGGATCCTGTACGCCGTCTCCGACCTGCTGGCGGTGGACCGGGAACGGGTCCTGCTGCACATCGACCGGGTGGGCAACACCTCGGCGGCCTCCATCCCGTTGGCGCTGACCCACGCCGGTGCGGCCGGGACCTTCGACGTGGGGGACCGGATCTTCTCCACCACCTTCGGTGTCGGGCTCAACTGGGGCTCCACCGCGCTGACCTGGCCCGACATCAAGGTCAGCGAGGTCCTGGGGGACTAGCAACGCGTCCGCCGCATCCGTACCACGTACCGAGGCCGGCCCAGGCAGGGCCGACCGGCATCGAAAGGCGAGAACCCATGAGTGCTGTGGCCGACCGGATCGTCGGACTCCTGGTGGAGAAGTTCGCGGTGGAGGGGGAGATCACCCCCACCACCGGGTTCTCCGACATCGAGATCGACTCCCTGGTCATGCTCGAACTCTCCGTCATCCTGGAACGCGAGTACGGCAAGCGCATACCGGAGGACGAACTGATGGAGGCGGGCAACGCCGACGCGATAGCCGCGCTGCTGGAGACCGGGCGCTGAACCCGCCGGGCACGGGGGCCGGCCCGCCGTCCAGGCCGGGCCGGTCCCCCGCCGAGATCTCCGCACCGAACCCCCGAACCCTTGAAAGGTACTACCCCTATGCGCCCGACCAGGCGTCTCGTCCGCGCCGCCGCCGCACTGGCCCTGGCCTCCGCGATCATCCCGGTCGCGACCGCCCCCGCCCGCGCCGCGGACGAAACGAGGACGACCCTCTTCACCGACGACTTCCGGAGCGGCTTCGACACCTCCGGTACCGGCAAGTGGCAGCTGTGGCCCGCGCCCGGCATGCCGAGCGGCGACGGCATCCCCACCACGGACGCGAACGGCCTGCACGTGATACCCACCGGGACCGACCCGGCCACCGGGAACCCGGCCTTCGCCTTCAGCACCGCCCAGCAGTCGGCCGGTGGCGCGGGTGACCGCGACCACACCAAGTGGCTGACCTTCGCGAACCACAACTCCACGGCGGGCTTCGCCGGTTACGACACTCCGAGCAGCGGCCGCTGGGCCTGTGACGCCAACCTCTCGGTGACCACCCGCAAGACCGAGGCCAACCCGTTCGGCGCCGGCGTCGCCGACCCCCAGGCCGACCTGCGGCTCGCCAACGGCGCGATGGTCGTGGCCGACCTGGAGACGGGTGTCCTGATGGACTTCCACGTCACCAACAACACGGTGTACGCCTGGTACGAGCGGCTGCGCTACCCCGACACCACGTACTCGGCCTTCGCCTATGCGGTGCCGGTCGCAACCATCTCCAAGGGCGCGTCCCTGAACTACCAGATCGTCCTGGACAACAGCCGCACCCGCGCTACCTGGAAGATCAACGGCATTCCGGTGTACAGCGTCACCAGCCTCGGCGCCCGTCCGGCCGACCGGTCCCACCTGGTCACCGACCACGGCGGCACCGACCAGACCGTCGCGCCGCGTCAACTCCTGTGCGGCCTGGGGACCTTCACCATCATGGACGGCGCCGGCCAGGACGGCCGCGGCCTGGTCCAGCTGGACACCACGCCGGGCTACTACTACGCCCCGCTCAGCGGCCAGCCGACTCCCCAGACCTTCGTCGACCCGAACAGCCCGGCGAGCAGCCGGCTCTGGGGCCAGGGCGCCGAGATCTCCTCCTCGCACCTGACCGTCACCACCACCCACTGACCCCCTGGCCCGGCGAACGGCCCGGAAACCCGTGCGCCGGGCCAGGGCCCGCCGGCCGGCCGCGGTCTCGCGTCGGTGGAGCCGACGGGCGGGCGCGGGTGGTCCGGCCAGATCGCCCTCACCAGGTTGTGGCTGTGGGCGGCACCGGCGCGACGGTGCCGCCCACAGGTCTGTGCGGGAGCGGCGGGTCAGCAGCTCCGCAGTTCGGGGGTCTGGTTGAGGATCTGGGTCCGCAGGGAGGTGAACTCGCGGTAGGTGTCGGTCTGTTCGGCGCCGGGGCGGAAGGCGGCGACGCGGTGGCAGTTGACGAACGCGAGCTTCACGCCGAAGTGGTTCTCCAGGCTGCCGCGGATGGCGTTGCTGGCGAGTGCACGGAGCAGCTGGGCGCGCTCGGCGTCGGTCGGGGTGGTGTTGTCGTCGACGAACTCCTCCGCGGTGGTGCCGAGTTCGGTGCTGAGGCCGGCGACGACCCGGTAGGCGTAGGGGAGGGAGGCGCGGACGGTGTCGATGAAGTCGGCTTCGCCGACCTCGCCGTTCTCGGCCTGGGCGAGGAGGGCGGGGGAGACGTCGAGCGACATGGCGGTGATCCTTTTCGTCGGTGTGAGTGCAGCTGCCGGGATCGGTCAGCTGAGGGCGGCGGGTGCCTGCGGGGCGGCCGGGCCGTGCAGGAAGCCGGGGTCGACCTGCCGTTTCCTTGTCGAAGATGAAAACCATTGCCGAATAAGACTGTCGACGATGAGCCGATGCCGTGTCAAGTCGCCACTGGGGGACGGCTGGTCGGATCGTGAACCGGTTCGAGGGTGTGGTGGCGAAACGGTCGCGCGGCTCGCGTCGGTCCGCGGCCGGTCGGCCGACGACCCTGCGGCGTGGCGCCACGTGCAGTCCGGGGCCGGGGCGGCGGTCCACGCGGCGGCCCTGCGCGCGCCGCACGCCGGTGTGCGTTCGGGCGAGGAGTTCCGGCAGGTCGACGTCGGGGCGACCCGGGACCTGCCGGCGTCGTCGGCTGCGGGGGCTGGCCGATTCGGCTGCACGAGCTCGACCTCGGTGTACGGGTACGCGTCGGAATCGGCGGACGAGGCGGTCCGGGGCACCGGGGACGTCGCCTGCCGGCCGCGCGACGTCTACGACGAGACGAAACTCGCGGCCGAACGCCTCGCGCTCCTTGCGGCGGGCGCGATGAGCACGGCGTCCCTGCGCATCGCCAGGTGCTTCCCCGAACCGCCGGCGGTCCGGGCCCGGCGCCGGCTCCACCGGGGCGTGGACACAGCCGATGTGACAGACGCCCACCTGCTCGCCGTCCAGGGCCCCGGGGAGCGGCCGGGGTGCTGAACATCGCCGGCCCCCATCCATGGCGGAGCGAGGACCGGAAGCGGCTGCGGCACGATCCGGCCGCTCTCGTCACGCGGCGGGCCCCAGCGGCGGCGGCCGGGTTCGGCCGGCACGGCCGGGCGTTGCCGACGTCGATCGACCGGGTGCAGGTGTCGGCGCGGGCGGGCCCGCAGCGGACGTTCTCGTTCCCGGGAGCCGGGTCAACTCCCTTGCCTCCCACAGGGTCCGCACCCGGTCGGCCTCGGTCGCGGTGAGGACACCGTTGCGGGCCCGGACCGTCCCGGTGCCGTGTGCGGGGTGGTGCGGGAGGTGCCGGTCGGGCCCCGGGGGCGCAGTGGCGGCCCGAGGCCCGAGGGCGGTCAGCTCCAGGGGAGTCGGGAGCGGTGCTGCCAGTAGGTGCGGGCGGGTTCGGCCAGGGTGGTGAGGCGGGCGTACTGGGCGGCGTCGAGTGCCACGGAGGCGGCACGCAGGTTGCTGGTGAGCTGGTCGGCGGTGGCGGCGCCGGACAGGACCACGTCGACCCACGGCTGCCGGAGGACGGCGGCCAGGGCCACCGCGTCACAGGTGGCGTCCGCCTCCTCGGCGACCCGGTGCAGGACGGTGGACGCCGCCTCGTCGGCGGGACGCCCGGCGAGGCGTCCGTTGGCCATGCCCTCCTTGACGATGACGGTGCATCCGGCGTCGTGCGCCTCGGCGAGTGCTTCGCCGGCTGAGGGTTCGAGCAGGTTGTAGGTGGCCTGCACGCTGCGGAAGAGCGGTTCCCCGTCCACGGTGACGGTCAGTGCGGCGCGGATGGCGTCCGCCTGCTGCGGGCCGCTGGTCGAGAGGCCGATGAGCACGCCCTCGGCGGCGAGCGCTGCCAGCCGGCCGTGCAGGACGGTGTCGGTGAGCGCGGGGCTGTCCGGGGTGACGGAGTGGATCTGGTACAGGTCGAGCCGCTTGCCGAGCAGGCTCCGGCTCTCGGCGACCTGGCGGTCGTACGTCTGCACGCTGTGGTCCTTGACCTCGTGCACTTCGGCGTCGGCCTGCCAGTCCGCGGTGTAGGTGTAGCCCCACTTGCTGCCGACCACGACGTCGCGGACGTCCGTGCGGCGGTCGAGCCATGCGGCGAGGAACTCCTCCGAGCGGCCGTAGGAGCGGGCCACGTCGAGGTGGCGCACGCCCTGCGCGTAGGCCGCGTCGAGGAGTTGGTGGGCGCGCTCGCGCATCGCGGACACGGTCCGTTCGGCCGGCAGGTCCTCGGCCCGGCCGAGGTTGATGTAGCCGGGCCGGCCGACCGCGGCCAGGCCGAGACCGATCCGCGAGCTCGGCGTGGCGGTGGCTGGACGTGCGAAGGACACGGTCTGTCTCCCCTGGTCGGAGTGGGTGGCCCCCTCACCGTACCCAGGTGGTGCCGGGACTCGGAGACTTCCCCGCCCGAGGAGACGGCGGGCCCGTTCCCCGCCGCTCCGGCGGCCCGGCCCAAGCGGTGGGGAACGGCCCCGGCGCCTCGGTCGGGCCGCCCCGGCGGCCTCGGGTCCGCCCGCGGCTCAGGCGACCGCCGCCGCAGCCATCCCCGCCCGCACCGGATCGGCGACCGCCAGCTCGGTCAGCGCGCGCCGCACCTCGTCGGCGATCGGGGCCTCGTCGAGCAGCGACACCGCGTACGCCCGGCGGTCCTCGAGCATCGCCTCGATCTTCGCCCTCGCGCCGGTCTCCTCGACCACGGCGCGCAGCGCGGCGGCCCCCGTCCCGTCGAGGTCCGGGTCGCCGTGGTGGCGCTCGAACACCTTCAGCTGGGCGGGGGTCGCGTGTTCCATCGCCCAGGACAGCAGGATGGTCATGCAGCCGTTGCGGAAGTCGTCGGTGCTGGACTTCCCGGTGAGCCGCTCGTCGCCGAACACGCCCAACAGGTCGTCCTGGAGCTGGTACGCCTCGCCCACCGCCTCGCCGAAGCGCTTGAACGCCGAGATGACCTCGGCCGGGGCGTTCGCCAGTTCGGCGCCGAACTGCAGCGGGTACATCGTGTTCGACCGGGCGGTCTTCAGCAGGGCGACGTTCATCGCCTTGTCCAACGAGGGGGTGCGGCGGGCCCGTTCCGCCATGTCGAGGTACTGGCCCAGCCACACCTCGGACCGCAGCAGGTCGTTGGGCAGCCGGCGGGTGGCCAGCAGGCGCGGGTCCATGCCGCTGGCGAACATCAGCTCGTCCGACCAGGCCCAGGCGATGTCGGTCAGGCAGAGGGTCTGGACGAGCCCGTAGTGGTCCGGGTCCCCGTGCCAGCCCTGTTCCAGGTGCAGGTCGGCGAGGCGGCGGTGGAGGGCGGGCAGCCCTCGGCGGGTGTCGCTGCGGTCGAAGACGTCGTCGACTATGAGCGCCGCCCAGTGGAACAGTTCGAGGGCCGCGCCGACCTTGATGATCTCCGGGCAGTCCTCCCGGCCCCCCGCCTGCCAGCCCCAGTAGCACCACATGCCCTGCAGGCGCTTGCCCCCCTCCAGTACGCAGTCCTTGATCAGGTGCGCGGCCTCGCCGGCCTGCAGCGCACCCAGCTCGACGATCTTCCGGTCGAGGAAGGTGGTGAGCTCGGCATCCACCCGCGCGGGGATGTTCCGGGCGTGCGTGGTGGGGAAGGGTGTCATGTCGGCTCCTGAGTCCATGGGTTCGTGGCCGGCTGCACGGGGGGCGGCCGGCTGCGTGCGGTGCGGTGGTCGCGTGCGGGGCCGCTCAGACCGGCTGGAGCGGCCCGTCCAGCCAACAGGTCTCGTACGCCTGTCCGTTGGCTCCGGCCCGGATCGCGGCCGCGCTGATCGGGGAGATCGGCCGGGGCAGCCGGTCGGGCGGGAACCAGCCCAGCCGTCGGCACAGTTGGGGCTCCCGGTTGACCGGTGTGCCGGTCCAGTTCCGAGCGGTGAAGAAGGCGGTCAGTGCCCTGATCGCGGAGCCCTCGCGGTAGTCCACGGTCACCACGTGCCGGAGATCGGCCAGGTCGATGCCGAGGCCGAGTTCCTCGCGGGCCTCGCGCACCATCGCCTCCGGCAGCGTCTCGTCCGCCGCGAGGTGGCCGGCCGGGACGTGCCAGTAGCCGTCGGCCCACCTGGTGCCGGAGCGCAGCGCCAGCAGTACCCGGCCGTCGGCGTCGTAGAGCAGCAGATTGACGCCCAGTGAGGTCCGGTCCGGATCCTGCGGGTTCACAGCACACCTCTCCACTTGCGTTGATTGGCTGAAAGACGCTGCCGATTCGCGGAACCGATGCCGTTCCCTCCGCGCTGCTGCGCGGGATGCGGGGACGGCTCCGGCTCCGGTGCTGGAACGGACTCGGCGGTCCCGGCCCTGAGCTGCCCCGTTGGTGCCCATTACGCCATGTCTGAAACCGTCCGCACCAGGGTTGTCGACCAGGAGTGACCTCAAGTTGCTCTAAACCGAAAGGATTCAGCCATGTTGTGGCAGGTTCAGTTCAGGTTCCTTGACCTCGGCCGACAACCTCGCTGGCCGGCGGCCTATCTGATCGTTGATCAAGTCAAGTGCGAACATGGCCGATTGTTGTGGCCGACAGCACGGGTCCCGCTATGATCCGTGTGGCGCAAACGTTGTGTACCGATTGAACTGGATTGCCCCGAGGCGTCCCGGTCGATCCTGCCGATGCCCGCACTGCGGGCCAGCCGGCCGACCCGCCTCCGAGTCCGGAGGCGTGCGCCACCCCTTCGCCCGATGGTCGTCAACTCCCCGAGGATGCAGATGGTTCGCGCTGGATCACCACCTGGAAGCGAACGAGTAGCCTCCGCCGCCATGTGGGTGCTTCCTCCCGCGGTACTGGCCGCCTTCGTCGCGGTCGCGGTGTACGCCGTGCCCACGGGCTCCCGGACGGCGGTCTACCTGTGCGGAGCGGCGGTCGCCGCAGCCGTGGCCCTCGCCGTGGCGGAGGCGGTGCGGCGCTCGCGCGCGGCGGCCGCCTCCCGGGCCCAGGCCACCGAACTCGGCCACCGGATCGCCGAGCTGGAAGGCCGGTGGAAGCAGCGGATAGTCGAGCACGAGGCCGAGACGGTCCGGCTGGCCGAGGTCGTCCTGCCGGAGGCCATCGCCCGGATCCAGAGCGGTGCCTCGTCCGAGGAGATCCTGCGCGGCTCCGCCCGTCAGGCCGGCCCCGACCCGCAGTTCCGGGCCGCCCACCAGACCCTGCTGAGCGCCGTGGTCGACGCCGTGCAGGCCGAGGAGGACCTCCGCGACTCGGCCCAGCGCTCCTTCGTGAACATCGCCCGCCGGGTACAGGCGATCGTCCACCAACAGGCCCAGGACCTGCGGCAGATGCAGGACCGGCACGGCCGTGACCCCGAGGTCTTCGGCGACCTGCTGCACCTGGACCACGGCACCGCGCTCATCGGCCGGCTGGCCGACAGCATCGCGGTACTCGGCGGCGCCCGGCCGGGCCGCCAGTGGCACCGCCCCATCCCGCTCTTCAGCGTGCTGCGCGGCGCCATGTCGCGGATCGTCGACTACCAGCGGGTGGACCTCCACTCGGTGTCCGAGGTCGCCGTGGTCGGACCGGCGGTCGAGCCGCTGATCCACGCCCTCGCCGAGCTGCTGGACAACGCCACCCGCTACTCCCCGCCGCACACCCGCGTCCACCTGACCGCCATCGAGATCCCCTCCGGGGTCGCGGTCGAGATCGAGGACAGCGGCGTCGGCCTGAGCGAGGAGGCCCGCCGCCGGGTCGAGCGCGTGCTGTCCGACACACCCGCCGGCCTGGACCTGGCGGACCTCGGCGAGGCGCCCCGACTCGGCCTGTCCGTGGTCGGCCGGCTGGCCCGGACCAACAACTTCCGCGTGTCCCTGCGTCCTTCCGCGTACGCCGGGGTCCGCGCGGTGCTGGTCATCCCGTCGGACCTGATCACCACCGTCCCGGCGACCGCACCCCTTTCCGGAACCGGCGGCGTGCCTGCCGCCCGGCAGCTGCGCGGCCCGCAGCCGATGATGGCCGGAGACGTCGTGGACGAGCCGTCCGAGGTGGAGCGCAACGCGCACGGGCTGCCCCAGCGGCGCAGGCGCACGTTGGCCGTCGCGCCGGCCGCTCCGCGGTCCGCGACCGGACCGGCCGCTGCTCCCCGCACCCAGCCGCCGGCGGCCCCGCCGGTCGAGCCGGGCCTGTGGATGGCAGCCTTCCAGAACGGCGTGTCCGGCGGGAGCAGCACCACCGCTCCCGGCCGCACCGCCGGTGACGAGTCGTCAGACAAGGGTGAATAGCAATGATGCACCACCGGCCCAACATCGACTGGATGCTCAAGGATCTGGCGATGAGCGTTCCGCAGACCCGCCACGTGGTGGTTCTGTCGTCGGACGGCCTGCGGATGGCTCAGTACGGTACGGACACCGACACGGCGGACCGGCTCGCGGCGGCATGCGCGGGTCTGCAGAGCCTGTCGACCGCCGTCGCCGCCGAGTTCCCGCACGGCGACGGCCGGATGCGGCTGGTGGTGATCGAGGTCGGTGGCGGTTTCTTCTACCTGATGGCGGCCGGCGCCGGGGCGTACCTGGCGGTGCTGGCGGACGAGGGCGTGGACGCCGGGCTGATCGGCCAGTGCATGCGTGACCTGGTTGCGAGGATCGGTGAGCACCTGACCAGTCCTCCCCGAGTCGACGGGTTGGCCGGATGACGTTACCGAATCAGCGCTGGCACAACTCCGGCCCGGAGCGCCTCTACGTCATCACGGCCGGCCGCAGCCGACCGTCCGAGGAGGCCGTGGTCGACCTGGTGACGCTGATCGTGGCCCGCGCCACTCCGCAGCCGAGCATGCAGCCGGAGCACGCCGCGATCCTGCGGATGTGCAACGCCCCGCTCTCGGTGGCGGAGATCTCGGCGCACCTCTCGCTGCCGATGAGCGTGGTGACCGTGCTGCTCGCCGACCTGCTGGCCACCGACCGTGTGGAGGCCCGGGCCCCGATCCAGGCGGCGCGGCTGCCGGACCTCGAACTGCTGGAAGCGGTGATGCATGGACTACAGAAGCTCTGAGACGAACGCCGGGCCCCGCGGGTTCGTCGAACCCGGTCAGGTGCAGACCCTGCCGGCCAGTACCACGGCCGCCGTCAAGGTGGTCATCGTGGGCGGGTTCGGGGTCGGCAAGACCACGCTCGTCGGCGCGCTGAGCGAGATCCGGCCGCTGACCACCGAGGAGACGATGACCCAGGCCGGGGTCGGCGTGGACGACGTCGCGGGCGTCGAGCGCAAGACCTCCACCACCGTCGCGATGGACTTCGGCCGGATCAGCCTCAACGAGCAGCTGGTGCTGTACCTGTTCGGGACCCCCGGGCAGGAGCGGTTCTGGTTCCTGTGGAACGGCCTCTTCGACGGCGCGCTCGGCGCGGTCGTCCTGGTCGACACCCGCCGACTGGAGGTCAGCTTCGACGTGATCGGGCGGCTGGAGGAGCGCGGCGTGCCGTTCGTGGTGGCCGTCAACGCCTTCCCGCACGCGCCGGCCCACCCGGTCGAGGAGCTGCGTGCGTCCCTCGACCTGCCCGACTCGGTCCCGATAGTGGACTGCGACGCCCGGGATCGCGGCTCCAGCCGTGACGTCCTGCTGACCCTGATGCGCTACCTGCACACCCTCGCCGCCTCCCCGGAGCAATCGTGACGACCCTTCCCCCCGACCACACGGCGGCCGGTCCGGCCCTCGTCCCGCCCCCGGGGTGCCCGGCGCACGCCGCCGGGGCAGGCGGGCACCTGCCGACCGCGGCGAGCCTCGGCGTGACACCGCTGTACGGTCCCGTCGCGGAGGCCGACCCGATGGGCCTCTACGAGCAACTGCGGGCCCAGCACGGCCCGGTGGCCCCGGTACTGCTGGACGGCGGGGTGCCGGCCTGGCTGGTGCTCGGCTACCGGGAGAACGTCGAGGTCACCCGGGCACCCACCCGGTTCTCCCGCGACCCCCGGCTCTGGCGGGACTGGCAGGAGGGGCGGATCGCCCCGGACTCCCCGCTGCTGCCGATGATGGGCTGGCGGCCCGACTGCGTCTCGGCCGACGGGCAGGAGCACCAGCGCCTGCGCGCGGCGGTGACCGAGAGCCTGGGCCAGTTCGACCGCCGCGGGATTCGCCGCCACGTCCAGCGCTACGCCAACCAGCTGATCGACGACTTCTGCGCGGACGGCAGCACCGAACTGCTGGCCAGGTACGCGCAGCACGTGCCCATGCTGGTGCTGACCCACCTCTTCGGTCTGCCGGAGGAGACCGGGCCGGACCTGGTCGAGGCCAGCGCGGCCCTGATCAAGGGCAACGAGAAGGCGGTGTCCGGCAACCAGTTCATCCTGGACACCCTGCGGCAGCTGGTCGAGGACAAGCACGCCAACCCGGGCCGTGACTTCGCGTCGGCACTGATCGGCCACCCCGCCGAACTCACCGACGAGGAGGTCCAGCACCACCTCCGGCTGGTCATGCTGGCGACCAACGAGACCACCACCAACCTGATCGCGAACACCCTCAGGATGGTGCTCACCGACTCCCGCTTCCACGCCTCGCTGACCGGCGGACTGATGACCGTCTCGGAGGCGGTCGAGCAGGTGCTCTGGGACGAGCCGCCGCTGATGGTCTGTCCGGGCCGTTGGGCGACCAGCGACACCGAGCTCGCCGACCGCCACATCAAGGCGGGTGACCTGCTGCTGCTCGGTCTGGCCGCCGGGAACGTCGACCCGGCCGTCCGTCCCGACCCGACCGCCCGGCTCCACGGCAACCGCTCCCACCTCGCCTTCAGTCGGGGACCGCACGAGTGCCCCGGCCAGGACATCGGCCGGGCCATCACCGACTCCGCCGTAGAGACCCTGCTGACCCGGCTCCCGGACGTCCAGCTGGCCGTCCCGGAAGCCGAGTTGAGCTGGACCTCGTCGACCTGGGCGCGGCACCTGAACGCGCTGCCCGTCCAGTTCGCCGCCGAGCAGCCCACCCCGGGCCGGCCGGCTGCCGCGCGTGAGCCCGCGCCGGCGCCCGCCCCTGCCCCGGTGCCCGTCGCGGCCCCGGCAGCCGTCGAACAGGAGGCCCGGGTCCCGCAGCACGCGTCGTCGTGGGGATGGCTCACCGGGTGGCTGCGGCGGCGCTGACCGCTCCTGCGGCGGCCCCCACCCGGGCAGGCCGCCCGGAGCCGGGACCGCTCAACGGCCCCGCCGGGCGACGAGGGCGGCGATGTCGTCGTCGAGCTCGCCGCCGCTGTAGGCGATCAGATCGCGGTGGAGGTGGTCGAGGATCTGGCGGGGCGACTCGCCGCTCCACCAACGGATGCGTTCGGCGAGGGGGTAGAACGCGCCGGAGCGGTCGCGGGTCTCGGTGACCCCGTCGGTGTAGAGCAGGAGCTGGTCCCCGGGGTGGAAGGGGGCGAGGTCGACGTGGTACGCGTCGCCCACCAGCATGCCCAGGTTGAGCGGTGGCGAGGGAGCGGCGGACTGCAGCTTCCGGACCCCGCCGCGGTGCAGCAGCAGCGGGGGCGGATGGCCGCAGGTGACGGTCCGGACGACCGGTTCGTCGTCCGGGATCTCGGCGAGGAGCGCGGTGATGAAACGTTCGGCGATCTCCGAGCCCGGAACCCCGGGGTACTGGGAGGCGTAGCGGCTCATGCTCGTCTCCAGGCGGCGCGCGAGGTGGGGCAGGTCGGGCGCGTCGTGGGCGGCCTCGCGGAAGGCGCTGAGCAGCGCCGCAGCCGTCTGCACCGCGAGCAGGCCCTTGCCGCGTACGTCGCCGATGAGCAGCCGTACGCCGTGCGGGGTGCGGATCGCCTCGTACAGGTCGCCGCCGATCCGGGCTTCCGCCGCGGCGGCCAGGTAGAGGCTCTCCAGCGTGACGTGCCCGAGGTGGTGGGGTACCGGGTGCAGTACCGCCAGCTGGGCGGCCTCGGCCACCGAGCGGACCTGGACCAGCTGATGGGCACGTCGGTCCAGCAGGCGGTTGAGGAAGACGGCGAACACCGCGATCGCCGCGAGGCTGGCCAGTTCGGAGTAGGCGGTCGCATCCTGCAGCGCGTCGAAGTCCGCCATCAGGCCGACGTAGATGGCGCACGCGCCCACTCCGGTGAGCACGGTCCCCCGCAGGGGCAGCAGCGCGGCGGCAGCAACCATGGCCGTGGCGAGGAGGGCGTCCGGCCTGATGTTGCGGGGTGTGACGAGGCCGATGAGCAGGCCGAGGAACAGCAGCAGAGCAGGCAGCATGGGCAGCAACCTGGCCCGCACGCCAGCGCTGTGCGGGACTCCGCGTTCCTCAGGAGACCTCGCCACCGTGCCGCTCCCCGGGGTCACACAGGTCGAGCGGCAGCCTGGGCCGGAAGCCAGGCCACCGATTCGGTAGTTTTATCGTTGTTCGCCGGTAACCCACGGGCAACCCGGTGAGCTGCGCCGTACGACCCGGCGTGTCACCGGGACGGGACCTCGTCCGCCGTCGGGAACGACGCCTGCGCGCCCTTCCTGGTGACGGTCACCGCGCCCACCCGCGCGGCGAAGGCCGCCGCGTCAGGCAGGTCCTCGCCCGCGCCGAGGCGCCGGGCCAGGGCCGCGGTGAAGGCGTCACCGGCGCCGGTGGTGTCCACGGCCTCGACCTCCACGGACGGCACCCGCCGCATCGTGCCCGCGTCCGCCACCGGAGCCCCCTCGGCGCCCAGGGTGATCACCACCGAACGCGGCCCGAGCGCGAGCAGCGCCCGAGCCCGGGCTGCCGCACCGGCGGCATGCGGGGACGGCTCGCGGGACGGGCGGGCCCCGCCCCCGGGGCTACGCCCGGTCGACCTGGTAGCGGAACGCGCCGGGTGGTACGGCGAGGCCGGGCAGCCAGGCGCCGAGGACCAGCGCCGACGGGTGGAACATCGGGCCGGGCAGCGCCTCGACGGGGAAGCGCTCCCAGCCCGCGCAGGCGTGCGGCTCGGTGACGTACGCGGGGGCGTCGGTCGGCGGGGCCAGCACGGCGGCGGTCAGCCGGGGGAAGCCGAGCTGGTGGTCCAGCAGGACCGCCAGCACGCGCATCTGCTCCGGGGGCAGGACGATCCCGGTCTCCTCGGCGAGTTCCCGGGCGGCGGCCTGCTCGAAGGACTCCCCGGGCTGGTCCACCTTGCCGCCGGGCAGGCTCCAGGTCGGCGTCTCACCTGCGGTGATCCGCCGACCGAGGAGGACCCGGCCGTCGGCGGCGGGGACGATCACTCCGGCCCCGAGCATGGGTGCTGCCATCGTTCCCGTCCCGTTCCGTGGCCGTCGTTCCCCGGTTGGTGTTCCCCGGTCGTCGTTCCCTGCTTGCCGTTCCCCGGCCGCCGACGGGTCGGGCCCGTTGCGGTTGCCGGGGGATGAGCCGGCTGCGGCGCGTCCTACCAGGCGGCCTTGGCGTAGTCCTTGAGGAAGCAGCCGTAGAGGTCCTCGCCGAGTTCGCCGCGGACGATCGGGTCGTAGACCCGGGCCGCGCCGTCCACCAGGTCGAGCGGGGCGTGGAAGCCCTCCTCGGCGAGGCGGATCTTGTCCGGGTGCGGACGCTCGTCGGTGATCCAGCCGGTGTCGACGGCGGTCATCAGGATGCCGTCGGTCTCCAGCATTTCCTCCGCGCTGGTGCGGGTGAGCATGTTCAGCGCGGCCTTGGCCATGTTGGTGTGCGGGTGGCCTGCGCCCTTGTAACCGCGGGCGAAGACGCCCTCCATGGCGGAGACGTTCACCACGTACTTGCGGCGGGCCGGGGAGGCGGCCATCGCCGGGCGCAGCCGGCTGATCAGGATGAACGGCGCGGTGGAGTTGCAGAGCTGGACCTCCAGCAGCTCCACCGGATCGACCTCGGCGACCGTCTGGATCCAGCTGTTGGTCGCGGCGAGGTCCGGGACCAGGCCGCCCGCGTCGATCGCGGTGCCGGCCTCGATCCGGGCGGGCGAGGCGGAGCCGCTGACCAGGGCGAGGCCGGTGACCTCGGCCGGGGTGAGCCGGTCGGTGGAGTCGGTGGACTGGCCGGGCAGGGCGCGCAGGTCGACACCGCCGCTGCCGAAGCGGCCGATCACGGTGGACGTCGGCAGCTCGCCGGCCGGGAGCGGCGCGGACTCGGCCGCCACCAGCTCGCGGTAGGCCCCGGGGGAGCGGCGGACGGTCTGCGCCGCGTTGTTGATCAGGATGTCCAGTGGGCCGTCGGCCGCGACCTCGTCCGCCAGCGCCACGACCTGGGCCGGGTCACGGAGGTCGATTCCGATGATCTTGAGCCGGTGCAGCCAGTCCGCGCTGTCCGGCATCGCGGTGAAGCGGCGGATCGCGTCGTTCGGGAAGCGGGTGGTGATGGTGGTGTGCGCGCCGTCGCGGAGCAGCATCAGCGCGATGTACATGCCGATCTTCGCCCGGCCGCCGGTGAGCAGCGCGCGGCGCCCGGTCAGGTCGGTGCGGGCGTTGCGGCGCTGGTGGTTGAGCGCGGCGCAGGTCCGGCAGAGCTGGTGGTAGAAGGCGTCGACCTCGACGTAGCGGCCCTTGCAGGTGTAGCAGCTGCGCGGGCGCTCGAGTATCCCGGCGATCTCGGTGGTGGTGACGGTGCTGAGGCCCATCACGCCCCGGGTCTCGTCGTCGATCCGGCCGGGTGCGCCGGTGGCGGTCAGGGCGGTGACGGCCCGGTCGTTGGCCGTCTTGCGGGCCCGGGTCTCCTGGCGGCGGCGCTGCTTGAGCGTGCGGAAGATGCCGCCGACGGCCTGCCGGACGGTGATCGCGTCCGGGTGGTCCACGTGCAGCTCGTCGAGCTCGGCGAGCACCTCGAGGCAGAGTTCGAGCCGCTCGGGGTCGATGCCGGGGCCGAAGTCGATCTCCTCCTGCTCGCCCGGTGCCTCTGCTGCCCGCTCGTCTGCCTGTTGGTCCGCCTGCTTGGCCGCGCCCGCCGTCATCCCTGCCTACTGCTTCCCACTCGTCCTGCCCGTATCAGCCGTACCGGCGAACTCTACGTGAGAGCCCGGCGGAGGGGCGAAAGTCGAGCGAGATGTAATGACTGGTCTGGGATTACAGCTCTTACGGGGCGCAGCTAGATTGGTAACAGACCCTCCTGAGAAAGCCTATTACCGATCTGTGGGGAGTGGGGCATGACCGTCAGCGTCGATGCACAGCGCGGGGATGCACAGCACGGGGATGCACAGCACGGGGATGCACAGCACTGGAACGCCTGGCAACGCAGCTGGGACCGCCAGCAGACGTGGTACCTGCCCGACCGTGAGGATCGCTTCCGGGCGATGCTCGACGTGGTCGAGGCCGTCGCCGGACCCGAACCGCGCGTCCTCGACCTCGCCTGCGGCACCGGGAGCATCAGCGAACGACTGCTCGCCCGCCTGCCGGGCGCCGTGAGCGTCGGCGTCGACCTCGACCCGGCGCTGCTCGCCATCGCCCGTGGGCACTTCGCCGCCGAGCCCCGGCTCACCCTGGTCGCCGCCGACCTCACCGACCCGCACTGGGTCCACCGGCTCCCGCCCGGTCCGTTCGACGCCGTGGTCACCGCCACCGCCCTGCACTGGCTGCCGGCCGATGCGCTGCTGCGCCTCTACCGTGACCTCGCCGGTCTGCTCCGCCCCGGTGGGGTCTTCCTCAACGCCGACCACGCCCCCGACCCCGGCATTCCCGCGCTGAACGCCGCCGACGAGGCGTTCCAGCGCCGCCGCCAGGAGCGCGAGCGGGCGGAGGGCGTACTGGACTGGGCCGAGTGGTGGGAGTCCGCGGCGGCCGACCCGCTGTTGGCGGAGCACGTCGTCGCCCGCCGGGCCGTCTACGGTTCCCACGCCGATGCCGAGAGCCGTTCCGCCGACTGGCACGTGGCCCGGTTGCGGGAGTCCGGCTTCGCGGAGGCCGGCGTCGCCTGGCGGAACGTCAGCGATGCCACCGTGGCGGCGATCCGGTAGCCCGACGGGTGGCGGAGGTCGCGACCGGGGGCTCGGTGCCGTTGTGCGGTGGCGGAGTTGCCGTCCGTCCGTGCAGGGGCCGGCCCGGGGACGGGTGGTGCTGATCTCCGACGTCCCGACCCTCCCGGCCGTCGGCTGGTTCGGCCC
>NZ_JBHJVK010000109.1:0-18143 GCF_042264695.1 Kitasatospora sp. NPDC056138
TGCCAACGTCCATGACAGTCAGGCCCTGATCCCGCTGGCCGAGGCCATCCCGCCGATCCGCTCGCGCCGCGGTCCCAGGCGCCGCCGGCCCGGCACGCTGCACGGCGACAAAGCCTACGACCACCGCTTCATTCGCTCCTACCTGCGCCGACGGCAGATCACAGCACGCATCGCCCGGCGCGGCATCGAATCCTCCAACCGCCTCGGCAGGCACCGCTGGGTGATCGAGAGGACCGTCGCCTGGCTGAACGGCTTCCGCCGACTCCATCGCCGCTACGAGGTCAAGGCCGACCACTTCGCGGCATTCGCCAGCATCGCCGCAGCACTCATCTGCTACCGCCGAATCTCCAAATGAGATGACTTCTTAGCCAGCGTCTCCCGGTCGACTGGCTCCGAGAGCACCTCGCCGCAGAGGTGACGCACTACCTGTTCCCTACGCTCGTGCAGCGGCTTACGCACCGTCCCGAGGTGCCGCTGCAGTGGAGGTGCCAGCAGCTGCTGACCGTCAGTACCGGCGAACAGATCTGGGGTCTCCTCGACATCCTTCCCGACACCTCACCCCGAAACTCCGCACCCCCGAGGCCGCGGACCGCTGGACCTGGATCCTCATCGTCGCCCGCACCCAGCTCAGGCTCGCCCGACCGCTCGCCGCGGACCTCCGCCGCCCCTGGGAGAAACCCACCACCGCCGACCGCCTCACCCCGGCCCGGGTCCGCCGGGGATTCAGGAACATCCGCCCCCACCTCACCTGCCCGACCCGTGTTCCCGAACCCAGAAGCACAGGCCCCGGACGGCCACCCGGTGCCAGGAACAAACACCGCGCACCCCGCTACGACGTCGGCAAGACCGTCAAACGCCCCGAGAACCTCAAGGCCATCGGCAAGCCCGGACGATCTTGGTAGATAAAGAACAAGCTAAGGGCTGTCCCGTAATCGATCTTTGAGCGTTGGGGGCGCGGGCGGTCAATCGCCGGCTACCGCCGCCGGTCCGCCAGCACCTCGGACGACGCTTCCCACTGGTGCGGAACCGTCGGGAGGGACGACGGTGTGCCCGCCCCGTCCTGCTGCAGCGAGACCGTGCGCGTGGGCGCGGGGATCGAGATGCCCTCTGTCCGGTACCGCTGGTGCAGGCGTTTGATGAACTCGTGCTTGATCCGGTACTGGTCGCTGAACTCGCCGACGCCCAGGATCACCGTGAAGTTGATCCTGGAGTCCGCGAAGGTGTGGAAACGGACGGCGGCCTCGTGGTCGGGCACGCCACCGCTGATGTCGGCCATCACGCTGTCGACGACGTCGAGGGTGACCCTCTCCACGTGCTCCAGGTCGCTGTCGTAGCCGACCCCGACCTGGACCAGGATCGACAGCTTCTGCTCGGGCTGGGAGTAGTTCGTCATGTTCGTCCGCGCCAGGCGACCGTTGGGGATGATCACCAGGTTGTTCGACAGGTTGCGCACCACGCTGTTGCGCCAGTTGATGTCGACGACGTACCCCTCCTCCCCGCTGGTGAGCCGGATGTAGTCACCCGGCTGGACCGTCTTCGAGGCGAGGATGTGCACACCCGCGAAGAGGTTGGCGAGGGTGTCCTGCAACGCCAGCGCGACCGCGAGACCGCCCACGCCGAGGGCGGTGACCAGCGGGGCGACGGACACCCCGAGGGTCTCTAGGGCCACGAGGACGCCCATTGACAGCACCACGATGCGGGTGATGTTGACGAAGATGGTTGCGGACGCCGCGACGCCCGTCCGGGACGCGGCCATCGACTGCACCAGCCCGGCCACCACCCGGGCCGCGCTGATCGTCGCGATGACGATGAGCACGGCCGTCAGCGACTGGTCGACCAGCCCCCCGATCCGCGCGGTGAGCGGCAGGGCCGAAGCGGCCACCGCGCCCCCGGCGATCACGGCCGCCCAGGGGACGATGGTGCGCAGCGCGTCGACGATGATGTCGTCCCCGCTCCACTTGGTCCTGCTCGCGTGCTTGCCCAGCCACTTCATCAGAGCCCGCAGCACCAGACCGGCCACACTGCCGGAGGCCAGCGCGATGCCGGCCACCACCCAGTCGTGCAGGACCAGGTCCCGGGTCACCGTCCCGCCCCCGCAGCGTGGAGGGCGAGGGAACGGTCCGCCGCTGGCCGCCGTACGTGCTGTGTCGTCACCTTGTCGCCTGTCAGGTCGATTTGTGCGCAGCCGCGTTGGATCGGATATGCGCATTCCGAACGGACTGTCATCCTGCCCCATGGCCCGGCTGCCGCCACAGCCGGACCCCGGCGTTCCGGCCGCTCGGCCGGCCGGCGGGAGGATGGCGGGAGTACGGAGGGAACTACTCCGTCCGTGCGACAGCGGGGTCGCCAGTTTCGGGCGGTCGACGCGCCCAGCCTTCGGCGGGAGGGCCCCCGCACCGCCGAGGCACGCTCCCTCCTGCCCGCCCATGGGCAGAAGGGGCCCGTCAATTCCGCTCACTGATCCGACGTGATCCAAGCGACAGACCCTAGCCTCGGGCTTTCGCGAGGTGATGATCTGACTGCTCGCCAGAACGCAAGAGAGTGCTTCTGACCTGGGACGATAGGGCTTGTCTAGGGTCCTGTCGCCGCAGTGAAAGAAGCACTCTCCAGGCGAAGAAGCGTAGTCGGTCCTATCCGCGTGTCCGCGTCCGGGGATACGGCGGGGGTGTGGTGTCGCAGGCAGGTGGGGTGCTGCTGGTGGAGACCGTCCGTCGGATCGGCCTGGATACCGCGTTATCGGCAGCGCTGGAGCCGTGGCGCAAGCCTCGGGCGGTGCACGACCCGGGCAAGGTCCTGCTCGACCTCGCCCTGGCGGTCGCGCTCGGCGGGGACTGCCTGGCCGACGTGGCGGTGCTGCGGGCCGAGCCCGCCCTGTTCGGTCCGGTCGCCTCGGACCCGACCGACTCGCGGCTGGTCGACGCGCTCGCTGCAGCCGGCCCCCGGGCACTGGCGGCCGTGCGGCGGGCACGGGCCGAAGTCCGCGAGCGGGTCTGGACACTGGCCGGCGACACGGCGCCGAACACGGGAGGGGAGGTGGTCGTGGACATCGACGGCGTGCTGGTCCTGGCCCACTCCGAGAAGCAGGACGCGACCGCGACCTGGAAGAAGACCTTCGGCCACCACCCGCTGGTCGCGTTCGTCGACCACGGCCGACAGGGCTCGGGCGAGCCGGTCGCGGCCATGCTGCGGCCGGGCAACGCGGGCAGCAACACCGCCGCCGACCACATCGCCACCGCCCGCCTGGCACTGGCCCAGCTGCCGAAGCAGCACCGGCGCGGACGCGGGACGCTGGTCCGCACCGACTCAGGCGGCGGCACCCACGAGTTCCTCAACTGGCTCACCAAGCGCGGCCGCTGGCTGTCCTACTCGGTCGGAATGGTCATCACCGAGGCGATCCACCAGGCCGTCCTCCTGATGCCCGCCTCGGCCTGGACACCCGCGATCGAGCCGGACGGATCCGTGCGCGACGGCGCCTGGGTCGCGGAGCTCGCCGGCGACGTCCTCAAGGGCTGGCCGAAGGGCATGCGGCTGATCGCCCGCAAGGAACGCCCCCACCCCGGAGCCCAGTTGCGTATCACCGACGCCGACGGCATGAGGATCACCTGCTTCGCCACAAGCACCACCGGCACAGCGATCGCGGCCCTGGAACTGCGGCACCGCCAGCGGGCCAGGGCCGAGGACCGCATCCGCGCGGCCCGCGACACCGGCCTTCGCAACCTGCCCCTGCACGACGCGGCCCAGAACCAGATCTGGCTGGAGGTCGTCCAGCTCGCCCTCGACCTGCTGGCCTGGATGCCGATGCTCGCCCTGAACGGGCCCGCACGGCGCTGGGAGCCCAAGCGCCTGCGACTTCGCCTCTTCTCCACCGCCGGCCGGCTCGTCACCACCGGCGGGCACCGCTGGCTCCGCCTTGCCCGGCACTGGCCCTGGACCCAGGTGATCACCACCGCGTTCGAACGCCTGCAAGCACTGCCCCTCCCCGGCTGACCAGCAACGACATCCCCTCCCGACGAGACGCTCCCTTGCCGGAGCCGTGGAACCCGGCGCCCATCCGGCGCGACAGCCGGGCCACAGACATGCCTACCGCCAGCCCAAACAGCCGGAACGGCCCGCCAGCAAACTGACGGACCGTCACGAAAGATCGAGGCTAGTCGGACGGCAACCTCGGCGTCCGGTGACAGTGGCAGGCCGGCTTGGCAAGAGAGCCAGCGAGTTCGATGCTGACCGCGGTTGATGGGGAAACGACAGGCCCTCAACGCCATGCGCTACGCCGCCGGGCTCATGAGACAGCTGTCTGCAAGCGTCGACCGCGACATCCTGGAGCAACGGATCTTCTTTGCGCTCAAGGCGATCCGAGAGGCACGGAACTGCACGACTCCCCAGGCACTGGACGTCTTCAATCAGCGCTACGAGGAGCTCCGGCGGGACCGTCCGGACGACTTCACACTGCCACGCGAGGTCTACGGCCAGGACTTCTACTCCTGACGGCTGGCGGTACTTGCCGGGGGTGAAGTCGCGGCGGGCGATTCGCTGAGGAATGCCCGGTTGTGGCCTGACCAGGAAGCGTTAGAAGCACCGCACGTGCGCGGCAGCCATCCGGACGGTTTGATCACGGGGGCTCGGGCGGCTTCAATCGGCGCGTGACCGAGAGCTATGTCAACCTCGGGGCCGTCACGGCCCCCTCAGGTGTCCTCGTGCTGGGCATGGCGGCCTGGATCGACTTCTGGCCCAAGGCCGGCCGAGCGCTGTCCGAGCGTGCCCTCGAAGCAGCGGCGTCGGGTGGCGGCCACCTGTACGAGCCCGCGGGTGGGGAGCCTCGCCCGTGGAGCGGCGAGGCGATCGCCGTGGGTGCTGTCGCGAACCGGCCGCTCCCGGTGCGGGCGCTCACGTCTCCTTCGCCGTTCGATGGTGAGCCGTCGATCTCGATCCTCGAGGTGGACCTCGGTCTGCCGTGGCCCGAGGACCGCGGCGTCGGGCCGCTGGTGTTGGGCGACCTGCCGGTGGACCGGTGCGGCATGGTGCCGGGCGACGCAGGGGTCCTGGACGGCTTCGCCGGCCTGGACGGCGAGTCCGTCGACGGCCTGGCCGACGTCACCTACTGGGGAAGATACGCGGAGGACGTTCACGCCGAGTTCGGCGGTGAGCGTGTCTCTCAGCACCCTGGTGGATCCGGCCCGCGCGGGTGGCTCGACCTGCCGCTCGCCGAGGCAGAGGCGATCGCGGAAAGGCTGGGGACGTGGCTGCTCGAAGGTCCAGGGAAGGGGCTGATGATTGCGGTCGACGCCCACACCGACTTCCACCGGTTGAACCGGGCCAGCTGGAGTCACCCCCTGCTGGCTGGCCTCGCGGAGGTTGGCGGCTGCCCGGTGCTCGGCATCGGCTGGGACCCGGGCGACCACTCCATGCGCCACCGCGGTGAACGCGCCTACGGGCAGGTCTACCCGGCCACGCTCGAATCCCTCGCTGGCGAGTCGGTCCTTCGCTGGACTATTCCGCCCTATTCCCCCCACGCGGACGACAGGTCGGTGAGCTGACCCTGCGTCACAGCCACAATCGGAAGGACAAGCGAGTGCATCGGCTAGGAAGAAGTCTCGCTGCGCACGTGGGCGGCACGCGGTGGCCGTCGGACCGGCGTTGCCGGGAGTGCGAAGCTCTTCGCCGGTAAGGCCGGGCCCACCGGCGATCACGGGCATGGTGGGCAGGGGGAAGCGCAGTTGGAGGTGGTCCACGCTGACCGCCATCGCCAAGAGGATGATCACATACCGCGAGGAGGTTGCGCTGGCCCGGCAGCCGGTGGACACGATCTCCGGCGACTTCGACCCGTCGCAGGAACGACGCGTACGCCGTGGAGCTGCTGTCGGCGACGGGGGCGACGGACCTGATGGCTATCCTGAAGGCCGCGGTGGAGCGGACCGAGGGGGAGCAGTCGAAGGCACCGGCGGCGGGGGCCTGCGAAGAAGACCGCTCGGAAGAAAGCCACGCGTAGCCACCGGTCGAGGGAGTCGTGATGCTGGCTGGACCAGGGTTCTGGGACTTGGAGATCGAGCGGGCCGGGTGGTCGCGTGTGATCGCTCCGAGCCTTTCCGCGTTTCCGGAGATCGCCGAGCTCGGCACGGTGTGGGGCCGTAACTTCTATGCTCGTGATCGTGACCTGCTGATCTTGGAGTGGTCCGATCCTGTGTCGCTCTCGGCTGTCATCCTGAACGGGCTGCCGCGTCAGGTTGGATCGGCTGAGGCTCTGTCGGCGATCATACGGCTGGGCGGCGACGTCACGTAGTCCGGAGCCAGCAGAATGGCGAGCGAAGCTGTGCGCACAGAGGGTCCTGCGCGCACAGGCCTCAGTGGGTGACTCGGCTTCGCGGCCAGCTTCGATGCGGGTGAGGACCTTGACAAGCAGGGCCTGGAGGCCGCCGTCGGGTACGGGACTGGGGCTTCCGGTGAGTGTGTACCACTCGTCGGCGCTGGTGTACTGCACGGCGATCTTGGCAAGGCGCTGATTGAGCCGGGTAGTGTGGACCGATCAAGGTGCCAGGCGGATCCCATGGGCTTTTCAACTGCGGGACCACAGGGCACCCGGTCGGCGTCACCCGGCGGGTTGTCAGGACGCGGTGCGCAGGTGGCGACGCCGGGCCTTCTTGACGGCGTCCTGGAGCTGATCCCGGGTCATGGTCGAGCGGTGCGGGATGTCGAACGCGGTGGCTTTCTTGTACAGCTCGGCCTTCGTGAGCGCGCCCAGGTCTTCCGCGATGGCCTTCTTCGACGCGGTGGTGCGCTTCTTGCCCGCCGCGCCGGCCGCCAGCCGGGCTTTCGCGGTGGAGGTGCTCTTCTTCCCGCCGACCGCCTTCGGCTGAGCCCGGCTGGGGCTGGGCGCGGTCTTGCGGGTACGGCTGCGTGATGGCGACGCGGCTTCAGCTCGGGTTGGGCCGCCTGGTTGATCGGCGCTGCGGGCGTGGGCGGTCTCGAGGCTGCGGTTGAGGATCTCCATGAGGTCGACCACGTTGGTGGGCTTCTCCGCGGGGCCCTGGGAGACGGCGATCTCCTGGCCGGAAGCCTTGGCCTCGATGAGTTCGCGGACCTGGTCGGCGAAGGTGTCGCGGTAGTCGTCGGGATTCCAGTCGACGGCGAGCATCTCGATCAGCTGCTCGGCCACGCTCAGTTCCTTCTCACCGACCGTGGTGTCGGCGGCGGGCAGGTCGTCGACCTCCCGGCGGGGGTCGCGGACCTCGTCGGCGAAGTGCATCGTATGGGCGACCAGCAGGCCGCCCTCGGCCCGTACTGCGGTCAGGTACTCCTTGCCGCGCATCGAGAACAGGGCCAGCCCGGCCCTGCCGGAGTGCTCGAGGGCCTTCTGCAGCAGCGCGTAGATCTTCGTGTACTCCTTGCCGCGGGGGCCGAGGTAGTAGGTGGTGTCGAGGAAGATCGAGTCGACCTGGTCGAGGTCGACGAAGCCGGTGATCTCGATGGTCGTGGACCGGCCGGGGGAGAGCCGCTCCAGCTCCTGCGGCTCCACGATGACGTACTCGCCCTCGGTCAGCTCGAAGCCTTTGACGATCTCGCTGTACGGGACCTCTTCTCCGGTGCGTTCGTTCACCCGCTTGTTGCGCACCCGGTCCGCGGTGCCGCGCTGGATCTGCTGGAAGCCCACGGTGTGCGACTCTGTCGCCGCGTACAGCGCTACCGGCACGGTCATCAGACCGTTATGTCGGCTGTCAAGGTGTCGCAGCGGCTGTCGTGTCGCAAGAGCCGGTGACAGCCGGCTGCGGTGAGCACGTCGAGCTGGCGGTGTGGTTGTCGCCGAACGGCGCCGAGTGCTTGTAAATGTGGAACTCGCGCACTTGCGTCCGTTGCTCTCATGCGCCATCGCGTGGCGGTCGGGGATCCCCCCAGTCCCCCTCCTGACTAGACCCACCGCCGCTGGTGCTATCGGCCGCTGTTCCGTTGGTCTGCGCTGCCCGGCATGAGGTGGGATTCCCAGGCCCAGGCGGTGATCTCGCTGCGGTTGCGGGCTCCGAGCTTGTTCTGGATCGCGGTGAGGTGGCCCTTCACGGTGCTGACGGAAATGAAGAGGGCGGCGGCGATCTCCTGGTTGGTGTTGCCCCGAGCGACAGCGCGGATGACGTCGGTTTCCCGGTCGGTGAGCGGGGTGTTGGGCTGGAGGGCGGGAGGGGTTTTGACGGGGGCGAGGTTGCGGAGCAGGCGCCGGGTGATCGACGGGGAGATCAGGGCGTCCCCGATGCTGGCGGCCCGCACGGCGGCGGTGAACAGGGTGGGGTCGCCGTCTTTGAGGACGAATCCAAGGGCTCCGGCTTGGAGGGCGCCGTGGACGTACTCGTCGAGTCCGAAGGTGGTGACGATGACGACCCGCAGCGGGTCGACGATGCCCGGGCCGGCGAGAGCGCGGGTGACATCGATGCCGTCGAGGCGGGGCATGCGGATGTCGATGAGGCAGACGTCGGGCCGCAGCTGGCGGGCTAGGGCGACGGCCTCGGCACCGTCGCGTGCTTCCGCGACGACGGTGATGTCGGGCTCGTCCTCCAGGATGAGGCGCAGGCTGGTGCGGATCATGGCCTGGTCGTCGGCGACCAGCACGCTGATGCTCATCGGCGGTCTCCGGCTTGCAGGGGCAGGGTGGCCCGTACCGACCAGCCGGTACCCGGCTGCGGACCGGCGTTGAGCGTACCGCCCAGTGCCTCAACGCGCTCGCGCATGCCGACCAGGCCGTAGCCGCCGCGCGGGGAGGGGCGGCTCGGGGGGTGCGACGGAGCATCGTCACCGACCTCGACTGTGATGTCCGTACGGTCCTGGTCGATGGTGACAGTGACAGCGCGAGCGCCGCGGGCGTGGCGGACGATGTTGGTCAAGGATTCCTGGACGACCCGGTACACGGTGGCGGTGACCACGGACGGCCAGCTCGGCGTCCCGGCGGGCAGCCGGAGGTCGACGGCCGGTCCGTGCTCTTCGAAGCGGCGCACCAGGTCGATGAGTTGCTCCGGTCCCGCGGTGACGGCGGCGCCGTCCTCCGCGTCGCGGAGCAGGGCGACCACCCGTCGCATCGCGTCCATGGCGTCGGTACCCGAGCGTTCGATGTCCGCCAGGGCGCTGCCGAGGTGGTCGGGCTGCTTGCGGAGCATGATCTGGGCGGCGTGGGTGTGCATCACGATGCCGGAGACGTGGTGGGCCACCACATCGTGCAACTCCCGGGCCAGGGCCAGGCGTTCGTCTCGTCGAACCGCCTCGATGGTGGCCTGGCGGCGATGCTCCAGGAGGCGCAGCACGAGCCCGGTGCCGAGGCCGGCCACCCAGCCCTGGACGCCCATGTGGATCGTGCTGGCGGCTTGAGAGGTGGTCACCAGCCAGCCGAGAGCGGTGACCGCAAGCCCGGCCGCGGCGACCACAGCGGCTTGCCGGGACGGCAGACCTCGGACCGCGGAACCGGCCAGCACGGTCAGCGCCAGGGACGCGGCGAGGCCGGGCTGGCCGGTCAGGTACCCCAGGGCGGAGGCGAGCACGGTGACGGCCGTGACGGAGAGGCCGGCGGCTGCGGCGACCATCCGGTTGCGCTCCCGCAGCAGCGCCGCGACGCACACCGCCACACCGGCGCCGCAGTCGAGCAACCAGCCCGGGCGGCCCGCGTGGATGGCATGCCAGTAGGCCGTCGCTGCCAGCACCGCCGCGAAGGCAAGCCCGAGCAGGACGTTGGTTCGTCTGGCGGCCAGTGCGGCGAGCCGTTCCATTACACTCACGGCGCTCAGACTACGGAACCGGTCGCGGCCGGTGTACTGGCCAAAAGGACCGCTCCGATCCGCCCGATCAGTACTTTTGGCCGGTACGGGCCGCGGTCGGTGTGAGCAGGCTTGACGGCATGCAACGAGACCTCGACACACCCCGCAGCGACGCGGGGCCCGCACGAGCCGGCAGGTGGACGTGAACCGGTCCATCTGGGCCCGCCTCCGTCTGGAGCTGCGGGTCATCGGCATCGCCCCGCCGGTGACGGCGCTGGTGGCAACGCTGGGTGGCGCGATCCTGGTGATCGTCATGCATGCCACCGGGGCCGACGCGGAGCACCTCGACCTCGCCGCCGGCGCGGTCCTGGCGGGCTTCGCCCCGCTCGGCACCGCCGTCGCGGCCTCCTCGATCGTGGGGCGTGATACCGGCGCCGAGCTGGTCATGACCAGCACGGTCTACCGCCGGGTGCTGCTCCTGCGTGTCGGCCTGGTGGTGCTTCCGGCGGCGCTGGTCACGCTGGTGGACGCCGTCGTGTTCCGCGCCTTGCACGCCTGGCCCGTGGGGCAGGGCACCGGCGGTTACGTCCTGGTGTGGGCCCCGCCGATGGTCTGGCTGGTCGCACTGGCGATGCTCATCGCGATCGGCTTGCGCAGCCCGGCCGCCGCAAGCGGCCTGATCGGGGGCATCTGGCTGGCCCAGTACCTGATGCGGCCCGCCATCCTGGACAACACAGTTCTGCGGGCGCAGTACATGTTCATGGGCGTCGACGCCAAGGTCCCGGCGCACGAATGGACCGTCAACCGAATCGCCCTGCCCGCCGTCGGCGTCGCCGCCATCGTCGCGGCCGGCCTGCTGCTGGGGCGTCCCGGACGATTCGTGGGGAGCGATGCCGCATGACCACCGTCCTTCAGCGAACCGCCCCGCCGACGGCAGCTCGCGGCTGGTGGGCGAAGACCGTCGCGGCCTCCCGCTACGAGTACCTGATGCAGGTGCGCCGCCCGGCGGTCTGGGTGGTCGTGCTCGCGCTGATCGGGCTGCGCTGCGCATCGCCCTTCCCGCCCGGCTTCACCAGCACCACGGACCACGCCACGCTGGTCGCGGACTGGGCGTTCAACTTCATAATGCTGTGCCCGATCGGCGTCGGCGCCGTCCTGGCGGACCGCGTCCGGCGGGAGGCCCGGCTGGGGCTGGACGACCTGCTGACCTCGACGCCCACCGGCATCAGCCCGCGCCTGTGGGGCAAGGCCATCGGCGCCGGCGCGGCGACCATCACACCGGTCGCCGTCGCCTGGGCGGGCCTGCTCGGCTACCTGACCGCCCAGCACGGGGCCGGGGTGATCCCGGTCGGCCTCGCAGCGTTCGCCGCCATCATCCTGCCCGGGCTGATCTTCGTCGTGGCCTGCTCGGTCACCATCCCGTACCTGACCGGGCCCGCGCTGTACCGGATCGGTCTGTTCGGCTACTGGATCTGGGGAAACATGGTTCCCCCGCGCACGGGAATCCCCACCCTCGCCGGCACGCCCTTCGAAGCCATCGGCGAGTACCCGTCCGGTGCCTGGTTCCACGGCATCATGCTCGACGCCGCGCACCGGGGAGTGCACCCGACCGGCGGCGAGGCCGTCCTCAGCATCGCCTTCCCGCTGCTCGTGGGGCTCGCCGCTCTCGTCATTACCCAGCTCGTGCTCACCAGGAGGAGCCCGTCATGACCGCGCCCAACGTGGCCATCACCGATCTGACCGTCACCTTCCGGCGCGGCGAGGTCCGCGCCCTCGACGGCATCAACCTGCGCCTGCCTACGGGCATGGTCGGCCTGCTCGGTCCCAACGGAGCCGGCAAGACCACCTTCATGCGGGTCCTGACCGGTGTGCTGGCGCCGACCTCGGGCACCGTCGCGGTGGACGGCACCGACCTGGTGTCACGCAGCCAGCGCCGGGAGGTCAAGGCCACCACTGGCTACCTCCCCCAGGAGCTCGGCCTGTACCCGGACTTGACGGCCAGCCAGTTCCTCGACTACATGGCGCTGCTCAAGGGCATCACCGACCGGCGCGCCCGCCGCGCCCGCGTCAAGGAGGTCCTCGAACTGGTCTCGCTCAGCGATGTCGCCACCCGGAAGGTGAAGGGCTACTCGGGCGGCATGAAGCGCCGCGTGGGCATCGCCCAGGCCATCCTGAACGACCCCCGGCTGCTGATCGTCGATGAGCCCACCGTGGGGCTGGACCCCGAGGAGCGGCTGCGGTTCCGCAGCCTGCTCGCCACCCTGGCAGGCGATCGGACGGTACTGCTCTCCACCCACATCGTCGATGACATCGTGCAGACCTGTCCGAACGTCGTGGTGATCGAGCGCGGCAGCGTCGCGTTCCAGGGCGCCATCGGCGACCTTGCCGCCCGTGCCGAGGGCATGGTATGGCACGTCACCCAGTCGGCCACCGCCCCGCCGCCCGGCCTGCCCACCGTCAACGTCACCCCCAGCGTGACCGGCACCACCTACCGGGTCATCAGTTCCGGCACCCCTGCCCCGGACGCGGATCGCGTCAGCGCCACCGTCGAGGACGGCTACATCGCTCTGATGCACGACACCGCTCCGAAGCGGGCCCAGCACCCCAGCTCCAACCTGCGCGCCATCTGACCCCAGCACCCGTCAACACCCGAGGACCAGCAGATGCCCCACCAGCCACTCGCCGCCGTCCTGGCCGCCGCCGACACCACCGGATTCCACCCCGGCCCCGCCTACTTCGCGTTCTGGGCCCTCATCGTCGGCGCCGCCATCGGCGGTCCCATCTACGTCGTCCGCCTGATCCGCAACCGTCGTTGAACACCCGCCTGAGCACAAGAGTGTCACTCGGACGAGGCGGCCAGCTGATCTTCGACCCAGGCGTCTACGTCCCTGCCCAGTCGTTCATCGTACGTGTCCAATCCGGCACCCTCCGGAAACACTGCAGGTCAGGACTACCTGGTTGTGCACATGCACTGGCACCAGCCTACGGGGTCAACGGAGATGCCCTGGATCAGGCAACGATGATCCGCATGACTACGTAGTTCAGAGAAGCTCCCTGATCAAGACCTGGCCCGGCTCGCCGGGCAGCCTGTCGGTGCCATATAGGGCGAGGAGCACGGACCCGGATCCACCGGAAGGTCCTCGGGCGACATCACCCGTTTGCACCATCTGCAGTCCAAATCGGCTTGGGCGCCGAGTTCATTGAGGCACCTCGCCGCCTGCTCTGCCCTCTCGAACCATGTCTCAGCGACGAGGATGGTCGGAGCAGCCTCAAGCAGTTGCTTGCTCCGCCAAGCGCTCAGCCCTGTCACAGATCGAACTGCCTGGACGAGCTCGATCCTTCGGTCCCCACTCGCTGTCAATAGCACGCCGAACGGTGGCTCCTCCACTGATCCCCCAAACGGATGAAACCCGACTCCGGACCGCTCCCGACGAGCTCCGGATCATGCTGCCCGCACCCCCGTCAGACCTTCAACCTGAATAGTTCAGAGAACCCAACATGCACCGCTATGAGGGCTCCTGGAGCGGTGGTCGGCCGGGGCAAAGCGCCGGGCTGCCGGCCGGCCGGAGAGCGGTGACCGAGCCCGGCGTCTCGACGAGGAGGTGGCGTAGGCGCTCGTTTTCCCGGGCGAGCTCGTCGCCCAGCAGGGTGAGGACCTGGATCTGGTTGGCGTAGGTGCGCACCAGCTCCTCCAGGGCGGCCTGGGCACGGGCGTGCTCGCGGCGGTCGGCTTTCCGGGCGGCGGTGAGCTCGCGGAGCTCGTCGCGCAGGCGGGCCGCCTCGGGCTGCTGGGCGTGTGCGTTGGCCCGGCATTCGGCGAAGCGGTCCTTGATTGTCGAGCGGTAGTAGGAGTCGCGGCCGACGCCGGCTTCCAGGCAAAGGTTGGTGACGGTGAGCTCGCCGTTGGTGCACCTCGGCTGGCCGGCCAGCAGCCGGGTCAGGGCCTGGGAGAGCTTGTCGTCGGTGCTGGCCAGGGTCACGGGTACTCCTTCGGGTCGGTGATCTCGGCGAGGGCGCGCTCCAGCAGGCCGGTATAGGTGTCGAGCGCGGCCTTCTGGAGCGGCGGAATCTGCTGGGCGCCGCTGCGTGCGCGCGGATCGGGCAGGAGGGTGCGGGCCTGGGCCAAGGCGAGTTCGAGGCGGGGCTGGTGGCGTGCGGTGCGGCGGGCGTTGGGGCAGCGCAGACACATGTTGGTGGCCGGCGCCGGCGCGGCGGCCACGGCGGGCCGGTCTGTCCGGTGAGTGAGGCACAGGGCGGTGGTGGGCTGGAAGAAGCAGTCGCTCAGCATGCCGGGGTGGAGGATTTTCGCCAGGTGCTCCAGCATCACGCGTAGCCGTACGGGGTCAGCGACCAAGCCGGGCAGGTCGCCCAGCTCATGGCGGATGCGCTCGAACTCAGCGTCGATCCGGGGTGCTGCGGCCCCACCGGTGCGGGCACCGTGCAGCCAGTCTCGGTAGAGGTCTTCGAGCAGGTCCAGGCGGGCGATGGCCTCCTCTGCCTGGACTTCGGCGGCGAAGCCGGAGGCGGAGGTGTCGGCATAGCCCTCGAAGACGGTGAGCCGGGCGTGCTTGTACTGCAGGCTGCCGGCGACGACGCCGAAGGGTCGGTGGGCGATGTACCAGGCCAGGGTGCGGCGGAACTGCCGAGTCTCGAACGCCCAGGCCGTGATCCGCTCCATCGCCTCCTCTTGCGGGGCGTCGTCTTCTGCTGCTTCATCGTGCGCGGCTTCGCTGGAGGGCCCGGGGCGGGCCACGGCGGTGGCGGTGAGGGGGATGAAGGGATCCTCGGGAGTGCCGAAGAGGTCGTTGAGATGGTCGCGGAACTTGCGCAGGCCTTTGTATAGGCCGCTGAGCATGAGGGCGCTGTTCCTGGGGGCGCCCCAGTAGCCGAACAGCAGGTCGGGGTCATTGTTGATCCGCTTGAGTACCTCGACGGCCTCGTGGACAACGGGCAGGACGACCCACTCAGCCTCGTCGCCGGTGAGCTTGCGGTGCTTGAACACCCTGCCCACGATCTTGTGACGCGTGCGGCCGGTGGCGGTTGTCGTAGTGGTGGCGCACTGGCGGGTCAGGGCGCGCACTACTGGCGGGAGGGGGTTATTCCGACCGTGCACTATTCCGTCCTTCCCGCCCACGTTGGGGCCAACGGGTGGCTTTGTCAGCGAGTACCGAGAGCACCCTGTGCGGCCAAGGATCGATGGCGCACAGCTTCACCGACGCCCCGCGAGCCGCCCGCGACCAGGTGGTCACCGTGACCGGCGTGCTGCCCGAGGGCCGACCCGTCCGCCCACGACGCTGAACGCAGCGGCGTTGGACAGCTCGGCCGCGTAGTCGGGCAGGTCGACGCTGCTGATCTGCTTGCCCATCTCCAGCATTTTGTCGAGGATCCAGCGCCGGTTCAGCAGCCCGTTGCGCACCCGCAGCCCGGTCGCAGTGCCGGGCGCCAGGAACGGGCCGGTGCGGTCGCCGCCCTTCTGGCAGCCCTGGGCGTAGTCGCGCAGGGCGTGCTCGTAGCGGGCCAAGGCGGTGCGGTGGTCGCCGCAGGCCCGGGCCAGCTCGCCCGCCAGGACGTAGGCCGCCACCACGGCGGTGCCGGTGCCCATCCCGCCGATGGTGGCCCCGCAGGCCGCGTCGCCGAGCAGGGCGATCCGGCCGGTGGACCAGGCGGGGACGTCGGCCCGACTGATCGAGTCGAAGTAAAGCTCTGGGGCCTGCCCCAGGCTCTCCAACAGCCGGGGCACCTCCCAGCCGAGGCCTGCGAAGGCGTCCCGGATCAGCGTCTTCTGCTGCGCCACGTCGTGGCGGTCGTAACGGAGTTCGGTCGAGGCAAAGACGAAGAAGGCACCCGCCCGAGTCGGGTCGCGGTGGTCGGCGCCGACCGCGGCAAGCCGGCCGGGGACGTTGAGACCGACCGAACCGGGGGGCAGGCCCAGGTAGTTGGGCAGCTGCCAGGTGGCCGCATAGTAGCCGAGGTGGCGGACGTAGCGCTCCTCCGGGCCAAAGGCGAGCCGACGGACGTTGGAGTGCAGCCCGTCGGCGCCGATCATCAGGTCGAACTCGCGTGGCGCGCCGTGCTGGAAGGCCACCTGGACGCCGGTGGGCGTCTCCTCCAGGGCGGTGATCGAGTCGCCGAAGAGGTACTCGGTGCGCGGGAGGCTGCGCTGGTACAGCGCCTGGGCGAGCTCCCCGCGCGGGACCTCGACGTCCCCGCCCGCGAAGTCGGCAGGCAGGTGGAGGAGTTGACGGCCGCGCCGGTCGACGAAGGTGATCGGGCTGCCGCCGGTGCCGAGCGCGCGCAGTTCGTCGAGCACGCCCATCCGCTCCAGCACGGTCAGATGGGTCTCGCCGCGGAAGTCGACCGCCTGGCCGCCGCCGCGCAGGGCGGGGGCCAGCTCGACGACGGTGGTCTCGAAGCCGTACCGCCCCAGCCAGTAGGCCAGTGCGGGGCCGGCGATGCTCGCGCCCGAGATCAGGACCTTGGTGCTCACGTGAACCACTCCATCCGAGGCTGTCGAATAACTGTGTCTGGTAGACACTGTTTGTTGCTGTGTACGGTAGACGCAGTTAGGTAGCCTCGCAAGGGGCAGCCGGAAACGCGGGACGGAGCGGGAAGTGGGCGAAGAAGTGAACGAGGCGGTGCGGCTGCTCTGGGGACCGCCCGCAAAGCCGTCCCGGGGGCCGAAGCCCGCGCTGAGCCTGGCGCGAATCGCCGCCGCGGGCGTCGAGATCGCGGACGCCGAGGGCCTCGGCGCCGTCTCGATGCAGAAGGTGGCCGGGCTGCTCGATTTCACCAAGATGTCGCTCTACCGCTATGTGCCCGGCAAGGCGGAGCTGGTCGCGCTCATGGTGGAGGCCGCGGTCAGCGAACCGCCGCAGGCCGTGGACGAGCTCGGGTGGCGCGAGCAACTAACGGCTTGGGCAAGGACGTTGACGTGGTCGTTCACCGAGCATCCGTGGCTGCTCGACGCTACCGTCGGACCGCGGGTGATTGGCCCCAAGGAACTCGGCTGGCTGGAGCGGGTGGTCGCAGCCCTGGACGGCCATGGGCTGACCGGCCCCGAGCGGATGGACGCTGCGGTGCTGCTGGCCGGGCACGTCCGGGGTATCGCTGAGCAGGCCCGTGCGGCCCGGCCGGGCGGCTCACCTGAGGCGGAACTTCTGGCCGTCCTCGGCGCCCTGGTACACCGGCACGCCGACCGCTTTCCCGCGCTCGCCGCAGCCATGGTCTCGCAGGACGGCCGGGACCAGGCGCTGGACTTCGGCCTGGAGCGCATCCTCGACGGCCTGGAGGCCCTGATCACACGCCGCACCGGGTAACTCGGGGAAGATCAGCTGCGACCGGGCGCCCTCGGCCGCGCTGTAGAGGCCGGCTCGCCCGGATCACTTTGCTTGTTCGCAAGTTGATCTACCAGGTGTGACGAAAATGCCTCCTTCGCGCCCTTGACCTGCGCCCTCATGGCCAAACGCAGCGGCATTGAAGATCACTTTGACGACACTACCTAGGCCGCCCGATGCACGACTCCCCGCTGGTGCGCGGCGCGATGTGGCTGCGCTGGACCGGCCACGACGGCATCCGCACCCTCCACCAGGGCGCCGATCTGGCCCGCGGCTGGACCGAGAAGGACGTCGACGGCCTGGACGGCTGGGTGGCCCTGGTCGAGGGCCGGATCGTCCTCGGCGCCCGCCCGGGCGGTGGCCTGCCGGAGCCCGTCGTCCACCCCGAGGCGTGGGAGGCCGGCGCGACGCTGCACGCCGCCCTCGCCCAGCACCCGGGCCGCCCCGAGCACGCCCCGGAGGACGACGACCAGGAGGACGGGTTGCTCGGCGGCATCCGCAGCCGGGTTTGCCGCCGGGCGGCGGGGATGACCCTGGAGACCGTCCAGCAGGCCCTGCACCGGGCCCGGGACGACGAGCGCGCCGCCGACCGGCACGCCGACGCCGGAGACGAGGCCGCCCACGCCACCGCGGCCACCGTCTGCGCCGAGTGGCAGCGCGTGCGCGACCACACCGCCGAGACTCGCTCCGAGCGCTACGACCCCGACCACGACACCGCTCTCCAGCACGCGCTGCGCCGTGAGCGCCACCGCCACGACGTCGCCGAATGCGCCCGCGAGGCCGCCCACCAGGCCCGACAGACCACCGCCGCCGCCGCCCACCGCCGCCTCGCCGGCACTGCCGCCCAGCCTCTCTACACCGCCCTCGACCGCGCCGGCCTCCACGCGCTCACCGACGACGACCACCAGGCCGTCCGCGACCTCACCCGCCACCTCGACCCCGCAACGCTGCGCCAGGTCGTGAGCTGGCTGGAGCGCACCCGCGCCGCAGCCTTCGCGCTGCGCGGCCCCGAGCAGGCCTCGCCCGTCCGTCCCAGCGCGCGCCGCAGCCAGTTCTGACCGACCGCGCGGGCCCCCGGGGGGCCCGC
>NZ_JBHJVK010000110.1:0-17653 GCF_042264695.1 Kitasatospora sp. NPDC056138
GGAACGGACGCTTCCTTCAGGCCGCCTTCCAGCGGGCCCTCCGGGCGCTTCGTTCTTTCGTGTTTCCAGCTTATCAGATGTTTTCCGCTCCGTTTCCGGACCGAATTTCATCGGATTTACTTTCGCCTTTCGGCGCTCCCGAACTCTAGCAGAGTTCTCCGACCCGTTTCCCGCTCTCGAATTTCATTCGAGAACTTCCGACGGCTCGTGGGGCAACCCGGAGAACATTACGCGCCGGGTTGCCCCACGTCAAACCGTGACAGCCGATCAGACCTCGACCACGACCGGCAGGATCATCGGCCGGCGGCGGTAGTTGTCCGCCACCCACTTGCCGATGGTGCGCCGGACCAGCTGCTGGACCTGCCGCACCTCCAGCACGCCGTCGTTGGCCGACTTCGTCAGCGCCTCCTCCAGCTTGGCCACGACGGGGGCGAACGCACCGTCGTCGATGCCGGAGCCGCGGGCCTGGATGGTCGGACCGCTCACGATCTTGCCGCTGCTGGAGTCGACGACCACGAAGACCGAGATGAAGCCTTCCTCGCCGAGGATGCGACGGTCCTTGAGCGAGGCCTCGGTGATGTCGCCGACCGACGAACCGTCGACGTAGACGTAACCGGCCTGGACCTTGCCGACGATGCGGGCGACCCCGCCCTCCAGGTCCACGCAGACGCCGTCCTCGGCGATGACCGTGCGGTTGCGCGGCACACCGGTCGCGATGCCCAGGTCGGCCGCCGCCCGCAGGTGGCGCCATTCGCCGTGGACCGGCATCAGGTTGCGCGGCTTGCAGATGTTGAAGAAGTAGAGCAGCTCACCGGCGGAGGCGTGGCCGGAGACGTGCACCTTGGCGTTGCCCTTGTGCACGACCTTGGCGCCCCAGCGCGTCAGACCGTTGATGACCCGGTAGACGGCGTTCTCGTTGCCCGGGATCAGCGAGGAGGCGAGCACCACGGTGTCGCCCTCGACGATGCGGATCTGGTGCTCGCGGTTGGCCATCCGGGAGAGCGCCGCCATCGGCTCGCCCTGGGAGCCGGTGCAGATGAGCACCACCTCCTTCTCCGGGAGGTCGTCCAGGGTCTTCACGTCGACGATCAGGTTGCCCGGGACCTTCAGGTAGCCCAGGTCACGCGCGATGCCCATGTTGCGGACCATCGAGCGCCCCACGAAGGCGACCTTGCGCTTGTACTCGTGGGCCGCGTCCAGCACCTGCTGGATGCGGTGCACGTGGCTCGCGAAGGAGGCCACGATGATGCGGCGGTCGGCGTTCGCGAAGACGTTCCGCAGGGCTGCCGAGATGTCGCGCTCGTGCGGGATGAAGCCGGGGACCTCGGCGTTGGTGGAGTCCACCAGCAGCAGGTCCATGCCCTCCTCGGCCAGCTTGGCGAAGGTCGGCAGGTCGGTGAGGCGGCCGTCGAGCGGCAGCTGGTCCATCTTGAAGTCACCGGTGGCGACGACCATGCCGGCGGGCGTCCGCACGGCTACCGCCAGAGCGTCCGGGATGGAGTGGTTGACGGCGATGAACTCGCAGTCGAAGGGGCCGATCCGCTCGCGCTGCCCCTCCATCACCTCCAGCACGTACGGGCGGATCCGGTGCTCGGCGAGCTTGGCCTCGATCAGGGCGAGGGTGAGCTTCGAACCGATCAGCGGGATGTCCGGGTTCTCCCGGAGCAGGTACGGGACGGCACCGATGTGGTCCTCGTGCCCGTGGGTCAGGACGATGCCGTCGACCTTGTCCAGGCGGTCCCGGATGTAGCTGAAGTCCGGCAGGATCAGGTCGACGCCGGGCTGCTCGTCCTCGGGGAAGAGGACGCCGCAGTCGATGATCAGCATGCGGTCCCCGTACTCGAGGACCGTCATGTTGCGGCCGATCTCGCCGAGGCCGCCGAGCGGGGTGATGCGAAGGGCGCCCTCCTTCAGGGCAGGTGGCGCGCCGAGTTCGGGATGCGGGTGGCTCAAAAGACTCTCCTCACGGCGCACGCCATATGCCTGGGGTTCTCCCCCGGAAGACATATGGCGTGCGTGCTTCGATGGTTTCCTATATTTCAGGTCCTGGTGCTCTCGCGCCTTCGATCCGGTCCAGCGGCGGGCCCGCGGAGGGCCCGGCGAGCCGGGGCGCGCACGTCTGTGTCTGCTACAGGTGTACCCCGCCGGCGGCGAGATCCAGCCTCAGTCGGGCAATCTCCTCCGGCGTGGCGGAGATCAGCGGCAGGCGCAGCGGTCCGGCCGGATGGCCCTGGAGTTCCAGTGCCGCCTTGCTGAGGATGACGCCTTGGGTGCGGAACATGCCAGTGAATACCGGCAGCAGGCTCTGGTGGATCGCGGTGGCCTTGCCGACCTCGCCGGCCAGGTAGGCGTCGATCATGGTGCGCAGTTCCGCGGCGACCACGTGGCCGACCACGCTGACCACGCCGGCCGCACCCACCGACAGCAGCGGCAGGTTGAGGATGTCGTCGCCGGAGTACCAGGCCAGGCCGCTGCGGGCGATCGCCCAGCTGGCAGCTGCGAGGTCGCCCTTGGCGTCCTTGTTGGCGACGATCCGCGGGTGCTCGCCGAGCCGGACCAGCGTCTCGGTGCTGAGCGCGACTCCGGCGCGGCCGGGGATGTCGTACAGCATCACCGGCAGCTCGGTGGCGTCCGCGATCGTGACGCTGTGCCGGTAGAGGCCCTCCTGCGGGGGCTTGCTGTAGTACGGCGTGACGACCAGCAGGCCGTGGGCGCCGGCCGCCGCGGCCTGGCGGGCGAGCTCGACGCTGTGGTGGGTGTCATTGGTGCCGACGCCCGCGACGATGTGGGCCCGGTCCCCTACCGCCTCCACCACGGCGCGGACCAGCTGGGCCTTCTCCGCGTCGGAGGTGGTCGGGGACTCGCCGGTGGTGCCGTTGAGCACCAGGCCGTCGTTGCCGGAGTCCACGAGGTGCGCGGCCAGGCGCTGTGCGCCGTCGAGGTCGAGACCGCCGTCTGCGGTGAACGGGGTCACCATCGCGGTCAGGACCCGGCCGAAGGGAGTCTGAGGGGTGAAGGTCGGAGCCATGCGTCCAAAACTACTCGTAGGCGGCCGGGCGACTACCAGGCCGGTCCAGGGTTCGGACAGGTGTGCTGTTCCGCAGGGGTTTCAACGGGCGGGCAGCGGGCCCTGACATGGGATTCCGGTGCTGCTTGCTCGGGGGTTCAAGCAGCACCGGAATCCGTGGTTTTGAGCCTAGGTAGCGCCTTGACAAGCCGCAATCCAGACATGCCAGGCGACCCGCCCATATGCCTATCCGCCCAGGTCAGGGCGCAACACGACCGTGCTTCTCGAACGCCGCATGGGTGAGCGGCATGAGTTCCGCCCAGGCCGCCTCCATCTGCTCGGCGACCATCTCGATCTCGCGCTGCGGGAAGGACGGGACCGCCGAGTTCTCCTTCTTCGTCCGCAGCGAGAGGAAGTGCATCAGCGACCGGGAGTTGCAGGTGGCGTACATCGAGGAGAACAGGCCGACCGGCAGCACCGCGCGGGCCACCTCACGGGCGACACCGGCGTTGAGCATCTCCTGGTACGCCTGGTAGGACGCGCGGTACGAGGACTCCATGGCCTCGGTCGCGACCTTGTGCTGCTCCGAGGTGCCCTCGACGAACTCGTACTTGCCGGGGCGGCCCTGCTGGATCAGCTTGCGGTCCTCGCCGGGGACGTAGAAGACCGGCTCCAGCTCGCGGTAGCGGCCGGACTCCTCGTTGTAGGACCAGCCGCTGCGGTGCCGGTGGAACTCGCGGAAGACGAAGATCGGCGCGCTGATGAAGAAGGTCATCGAGTTGTGCTCGAAGGGGGTGCCGTGACGGTCCCGCATCAGGAAGTTGATCAGACCCTTGGACTTCTCCGGGTCCTGCTGGAGCGCCTCCAGGGACTGCTCACCCGCAGTGGAGACGCGCGCCGCCCAGATCACGTCGGAGTCGGCCGCAGCACTGCGCACCAGCTCGACACTGACGTCGCTGCGGAACTGCGGGGTCAGATCCAGTCCGTCGCTCACGCGAAGATCCTCCTGAGATGAGCCGTTTGTGACGGCGACAGCCTAGCCCGCCGCCACCGAGTCGAGAGCCGCACGCAGCTTGATGGCGTGCTGCATCGCCTTGCGGGCGCGCGGCACGTCGCCCGCGTCCGCATAGGCGACGGCGAGCCGGAAGAAGGCCCGCCAGTCGCCCGGCGCGGCCTCGGCCTCGGTCTTGCGCCTGGCGAAGACCGCGTCGGCCGAGGCCCGGTCGATCCGGCCCCCCGAGGTGCGCTTGAGCTCGTCCACCGGCAGCCCGCCCTCGGCCTCCAGCTCGCGGGCGAGCCGCTCGCTGGCCCGGCCGAAGCGGATGGTCTGGCGCAGGAACCAGACCCCGATCGCCGGGATGACGAAGGCGCAGAGGCCGATGCCGATGCCCAGCACCTTGCCGGTGGCGATCAGCTGGACGCCCTCGCCGACGCAGATGACGGCGACCAGCAGCAGGACGCCGGAGAGCAGGAAGAAACCGGTGCGCGAGGTCATTCGGGGCTCACAGGTCCAGGAAGTGTTCGAGGCCGAAGGTGAGGCCCGGGTGGTCCACCACCTTGCGCACACCGAGCAGGATGCCCGGCATGAAGCAGCTGTGGTGCAGCGAGTCGTGGCGGATCGTCAGGGTCTCGCCGTTGTCGCCGAACAGCACCTCCTGGTGGGCCAGCAGGCCGCGCAGGCGCACCGCGTGCACCGGCACGCCGTCCACGTCGGCGCCGCGCGCGCCCTCCAGGGCATGGGTGGTCGGGTCCTGCTGCGGGTCCCGGCCTGCCCTGGTGCGGGCGGCGGCGATCAGCTGCGCGGTGCGGGTGGCGGTGCCCGAAGGGGCGTCCGCCTTGCGGTCGTGGTGCAGCTCCACGATCTCGACCGACTCGAAGTACTTCGCCGCCGCCTGCGCGAACTGCATGCCGAGGACGGCGCCGATGGAGAAGTTCGGCGCGATCAGCAGCCCGGTCCCCGGGGTCTCGGCCAGTAGGCCGCGCACGGTGGCCAGCCGCTCGTCGGTCCAGCCGGTGGTGCCGGTGACCACGTGGATCCCGTTGCGCAGGCAGTAGTCGAGGTTGCCCATCACCGAGTCGGGGTGGGTCAGTTCGACCGCGACCTGGACACCGGCCCGGGTCAGCTCCTCCAGTTCGGAGCCGCGGCCCAGGGCGGCCACCAGCTCCAGGTCGGGGGCGGCCTCGACCGCCTTGACCGCCTCCGAACCGATCCGTCCCCCGGCCCCGATCACGGCAACGCGCAGCGTCATCTCAGTAACCCTCTCAGTGCAGCAGGTCGGCGAGTGCGGCCGCCCGCCTGTCGTTGATCGGACCGATCAGCGCGAGCGAGGGCCGGTAGGCCCCCAGCACATCACGGGCCACCGCCCGGACGTCATCCAGGGTGACCGCCGCGATCTTCGCCAGCATCTCGTCCACGGACAGGTGGTGCCCGTAGCAGAGCTCGGCCTTGCCGATCCGGTTCATCAGCGAGCCGGTGTCCTCCATGCCGAGCACGGTGGAGCCGGAGATCTGCCCGATCGCCCGGTGCAGCTCCTCGGCGGTGATGCCGTCCTCCACCACCTTGGCCAGTTCGGCGCGGCAGATCTTCAGCACCTCCTCGACCCGCTTGGGCTGGCACCCGGCATAGATCCCGAAGAGGCCGCTGTCCGCGTACGAGGTGGAGTACGAGTAGACCGAGTACGCGAGACCGCGCTTCTCCCTGACCTCCTGGAACAGGCGGGAGCTCATCCCGCCGCCGAGGGCCGCGTTGAGCACGCCCAGGGCCCAGCGGCGCTCGTCGTGGCGAGGTATGCCGGGCAGGCCGAGGACCAGGTGGGCCTGCTCGGTCGGACGGTTGAGCACCTCGACCTTGCCGGCGGTGCGCAGCGCCTTGACGGACCTGGGCAGCTCGGCCGGGTGGCCGGTGGCGTTGGCCAGGACCGGGGCGAAGGCGCGTTCGACGAGTCGGACCACCTTCTTGTGGTCGAGGTTGCCGGCCGCCGCGACGACCAGTTGCTCGGGCTTGTAGCGGCGGCGGAAGAACCCGGCGATCTGGTCGCGGCTGAGGTTGGTCACGGTCTCCTGGGTGCCCAGGATCGGCCGGCCGAGCGGCGAGGAGCCGTAGATCACCTTGGCGAACAGATCGTGGACCACGTCACCGGGGTCGTCCTCCGCCATCGCCATCTCCTCGAGGATGACGCCGCGTTCGGCCTCCACGTCCTCCTCGCGGATCAGCGAGCCGGTGACCATGTCGCAGACCACGTCGATGGCCAGCGGCAGGTCGGTGTCGAGCACCCGCGCGTAGTAGCAGGTGTTCTCCTTCGCGGTGAAGGCGTTCATCTCGCCGCCGACCGCGTCCAGGGCGGCCGAGATGTCCAGCGCGCTGCGCCGGGCGGTGCCCTTGAAGAGCAGGTGCTCCAGGTAGTGGGTGGCCCCGTTGAGGACCGGGGTCTCGTCCCGGGAGCCGACTCCGACCCAGATGCCGAAGGTCGCCGAGCGGACCGTCGGCAGGGTCTCGGTGACGACCCGCAGGCCGCCGGGAAGGACAGTGCGGCGCACCGTGCCGGCGCCGTCGGCGCCCTTGAGCAGGGTGCGGGTGGTGCCGGGTCGCTGCGTTGCCGCCGAGGCCTGAGCCAACGGGGGTACCTCCGTACGTGGGAACAACAGGGTGCGGCCCGCACGCTCAGCGAGGCGTGCGGGCCGCGGGAGTCAGCTAGCTGCCGGCCGTCACTCGGACGCGGTGGCGGCCTCGCCGCCCTCCTCGCCCTCGATGACCGGGATCAGCGAGAGCTTGCCGCGCGGGTCGATCTCGGCGATCTCGACCTGCACCTTGGTGCCGACCGCGAGCACGTCCTCGACGTTCTCCACGCGCTTGCCACCGGCGAGCTTGCGGATCTGCGAGATGTGCAGCAGACCGTCCTTGCCCGGCATCAGCGAGACGAACGCACCGAAGGTCGTGGTCTTCACCACGGTGCCCAGGTAGCGCTCGCCGACCTCCGGCATGGTCGGGTTGGCGATCTGGTTGATCGTGGTGCGGGCGGCCTCGGCGGCCGGGCCGTCGGCGGCACCGATGTAGATGGTGCCGTCGTCCTCGATCGTGATCTCGGCGCCGGTGTCCTCCTGGATCTGGTTGATCATCTTGCCCTTGGGGCCGATGACCTCACCGATCTTGTCCACCGGGATCTTGATGGTGATGATGCGCGGCGCGTTCGGCGACATCTCGTCGGGCGCGTCGATGGCCTCGTTCATCACGTCGAGGATGTGCAGGCGGGCGTCCTTGGCCTGCTTCAGCGCGGCGGCGAGCACCGACGCCGGGATGCCGTTCAGCTTGGTGTCCAGCTGGAGGGCGGTGATGAAGTTGCGGGTACCGGCGACCTTGAAGTCCATGTCGCCGTACGCGTCCTCGGCACCCAGGATGTCGGTCAGGGTGACGTAGTGCGTCTCACCGTCGATCTCCTGCGAGATCAGGCCCATGGCGATACCGGCGACGGCGGCCTTCAGCGGCACACCGGCGTTCAGCAGCGACATGGTCGAGGCACAGACCGAGCCCATCGAGGTGGAGCCGTTGGAGCCGAGCGCCTCGGAGACCTGGCGGATGGCGTACGGGAACTCCTCGCGGGTCGGCAGCACCGGCAGCAGCGCACGCTCGGCCAGGGCGCCGTGGCCGATCTCGCGGCGCTTGGGCGCACCCACGCGGCCGGTCTCACCGACGGAGTACGGCGGGAAGTTGTAGTTGTGCATGTAGCGACGGCGCGTCTCCGGGGAGAGCGTGTCGAGCTGCTGCTCCATGCGGAGCATGTTCAGGGTGGTGACACCCAGGATCTGGGTCTCGCCACGCTCGAACAGCGCCGAGCCGTGGACGCGCGGGATGGCCTCGACCTCGGCGGCCAGGGTGCGGATGTCGGTGACACCGCGGCCGTCGATGCGGACCTTGTCCTTGATGACGCGCTCGCGGACGATCTTCTTGGTCAGCGCGTTGTAGGCGGCGCCGATCTCCTTCTCGCGGCCCTCGAACTCCGGGAGCAGCTTGTCGGCGGCGATCGCCTTGATGCGGTCCAGCTCGTTCTGGCGCTCCTGCTTGCCGGCGATGGTGAGCGCCTGGGCGAGCTCGTCCTTGACCGCGGTGGTCAGGGCGGCCAGCACGTCGTCCTGGTAGTCCAGGAAGACCGGGAACTCGCCGGTCGGCTTGGCCGCCTGGGCGGCCAGCTGGGCCTGCGCGGCGCACAGCACCTTGATGAACGGCTTGGCGGCCTCGAGGCCGGCGGCGACGACCTCCTCGGTCGGGGCCTCGGCGCCGTCGGCGACCAGCTTGATGGTCTTGTCGGTGGCCTCGGCCTCGACCATCATGATCGCGACGTCGCCGTCCGGCAGGGCGCGACCGGCGACGACCATGTCGAAGACGGCCGACTCCAGCTCGCTGTGGGTCGGGAAGGCCACCCACTGACCGTTGATCAGGGCGACGCGGACGCCACCGATCGGGCCGGAGAACGGCAGACCGGCCAGCTGGGTGGAGGCGGAGGCGGCGTTGATGGCCACCACGTCGTACAGGTGGTCCGGGTTCAGCGCCATGACGGTGCAGACGACCTGGACCTCGTTGCGCAGGCCCTTGACGAAGGACGGGCGCAGCGGGCGGTCGATCAGGCGGCAGGTGAGGATCGCGTCCTCGGAGGGCCGGCCCTCACGACGGAAGAACGAGCCGGGGATCCGGCCCGCGGCGTACATCCGCTCCTCGACGTCAACCGTCAGCGGGAAGAAGTCGAAGTGCTCCTTCGGCTGCTTGGACGCGCTGGTGGCCGACAGCACCATGGTGTCGTCGTCCAGGTAGGCCACGGCGGAGCCGGCGGCCTGACGGGCCAGGCGGCCGGTCTCGAAGCGGATGGTACGGGTGCCGAAGCTGCCGTTGTCGATGACGGCCTCGGCGTAGAACACGTTCTCTTCCACCTGGAAGATCTCCTCTTTCGTACGTCTCCCGAGGAGCGCCCCTGCGCTTTGCCTGCCTGTGGCCCGGGCAGTCTGGGCCGGTCTTCGATCGAAGCCTCCGGGCTGTCCGTTCGTGGGACTCCCGGCGGCCACTACCGAGGACCGGCGCCTCTCGGCCAGCTGGTCGGCGGTCGCGTGTGGACGCTCCTTGGGACGCGGGCGGCTTCCGTTTGAAGCCAGCGGCCCGCTCGGTGATGTCGCGTTGCCCCGGTTCTCACGGCGTCTTCGCGACACCATGACCGGGCATGCCCTTCACCTTACAAATTCACACCCTACAGAGCCCGCCATTACCACGCGTGTGGAAAGGACTCTCGTGGGGAGTTCCCGCGGCGCTCACTGCGGATCGCTGCGCGGGGATGCAGCGAGGGGCGGCTCCCCCGCGAAGGGGAGCCGCCCCTCACGGCGGACTTAGCGGGCGCCGCCGGCGGCACCGCGACGGATGCCCAGACGGTCGACGAGCGCACGGAAGCGCTCGATGTCCTTCTTGGCCAGGTACTGCAGCAGACGACGGCGCTGGCCGACCAGGATCAGCAGGCCACGACGCGAGTGGTGGTCGTGCTTGTGGAACTTGAGGTGCTCGGTCAGGTCCGAGATACGGCGGGAGAGCATGGCGACCTGGACCTCGGGGGAGCCGGTGTCGCCCTCCTTCTGGCCGAACTCGGCGATGATCTGCTTCTTGACGTCGGCGGCGAGAGCCACGGCATCTCCTTCAGGTTCTGGTCCGAGTGATCCTGGTAGGAAGCACAGGATCTGACAGAACTCGGACGGCCCAAGCGTACCAGCGCCCGCCGTCCACCCCGGCAGCGGGGCGGAGGCGGGCGCGTGGCAGGGCCCCGGCGTCAGCTGGTGGCGCCGCGGACCAGACCGTAGATGTCCAGTACGGCAAGGGCCAGCGGGACCAGCGAGATCAGCATCAGGCCGTCCACCATGTCCAGGATCCGGCCCCAGAACGGCGAGACACCGAGCCGCGGCACGACCAGCGCGATGGCCGTCAGCACGGCGGCGCCGAAGGCGATCGAGGCGGCCAGCCAGACCGTGCGCAGGTCGACCGCGGTGGAGCTGGCGGCCTTCACGATGAACAGCGGCGTGTGCAGCGACAGGCCGACGATCAGCAGACCGAGGCCGGCCAGGCCGGCGATGGTGAGGCTGAAGACCTGCGCGGTGTAGCGGAACAGCCGGGCCCGCAGCATGGTCGAGACGCCGACCGCCAGCGCCAGCAGCTCGCCGTACATGGTGTCGCTGAAGCCGAGCACGGTGCAGGAACCGACCAGCACCGCGGCGCAGCCGCCGACCAGGCCGACCAGCACCTCGTGGCCGCGGCGCGCCTGGTGGGCGATCCGCTCGTACTGGACCGTCTCGGCGCGGTTGCCGTCCTCGGCGAAGTCGCGGCTGCGGGTGCGGGCCTGGCCGGGGGCGCTGAAGCCGACGGGCAGCCGGGCGAAGCGGGCGGACAGCGCGGGCAGCACACCGATCACCGCGATGGCGGCGACACCGGTGACGGCGGCGATGTGGGTGGCCGGAGTGCCGGAGAGCAGGACGCCCGCGAAGGTCGCCAGCGTGCCGGCGGCGGCGAGGAAGGAGGAGGCCACGAAGACCGAGTCCTTCTCCGGCAGCAGGCCGACCAGCAGCACCGAGACCACCAGGACGGCCACACAGCCGACCAGGAACTGCAGGCGTCCCGGACCGTCGCCGGTGTGCGCGACCGCGATGATGCCGCTGCCGGCGATCAGGGTGTGCGGCAGCGCGCCCAGGCCGAGCGCGAGCCCGGCGTCGTGGTCGTCGTAGACCCGGGCGCGGATCGCGGCGAAGGCGACCAGGACGACCGCGGTCACGCCGGAGAGGATGCCCGGCAGGCTGTGCATGTCGTGGCGCAGGTCGGAGAACCAGAGCGCGAAACCGAGCATCACCAGCAGCACGGTCGAACCGATCAGGCCGAAGGCCCGCATCAGCTCGGGGCTCCAGAAGCGGCGGTCCTCCTCGACCGCGCTGGCGATGGCGTCGGCCACGTCGTCGTAGACGGCCGGCGGCAGCGACTCGGCGAACGGGCGCAGGCTCAGCAGGTCGCCGTCGCGCACCTGCTGGGCGGCCAGCGGCAAGCCGCTGTCCAGGACCGTGCCGTCGCGGCGGACTAGGTGGAAGCCGGTCGGTGCACCGTCGATCTGGGTCTGGCCGGAGAGCCGCAGCACCTCGGGGTAGACGTCCGCGAGCGGCACGTCCTCCGGCAGTGCGACGTCGATCCGGCTGTCCGGCGCCACCACGGTGACCCGGCAGAATCCGGTCGTAGCGTTTGCGCTCATGCGCTCGCCTCGCAGGGCTCGGCGGGCGCTTCGCGCAGCGCGCAGCTTCTGATGGTTCGCTCGCAGAGCTCGCTCACGGGCGCTCTCCCCCTTGTTGACTGGCCGTTCGTCGGCGCGGCCCGATCCCACCGGAGCGGAACTCGCACGACCCGGATGAGAATTGGCGCGGCGTTACCCTACCGCCAGCGGGCCCGGCGCTCCCACCGGCCCCGGGCCGCACCGGCGCTCCGGTGCACCTGTGGACGAAGGGTGACGGCGGATCACCCTTTTCTTTACGACCGACGAGGCTTCGCCCCTGTGGTCGTGCGGTCCGGGCAGACCAGTAGGATCGGCCCCTGCGCAAGGCGTACGGGGGCGGATACGCGCGACCCTGGAGCGCTTGCGGTCGGCGGAGCGGGGGCGGCGTCATCATCACACGGGGCGCCCTCACCCGTACGTATCCAGTGCGTGAGGGCTGATGCCAGTGAGCGAGCGAAGCGAGCGAACCGTCAGAAGGTGCGAGTTTCGCGAAGCGGCCGACGCGCGAAGCGAGGAGGTCGCATGAGTGTGGTTACCGTCAAGCGTCCGGCGCGGGCGTATCCGCCCGCGGTGCCGGACGATCCGGTGGAGCTGGTACCTCCGCCGGAGCTGCCCAGGTCGGGCGGCGAGGACTGGCTGATGTCCCTGCTGCCGATGCTCGGCATGGGCGGCTCCGCGGCGTTCCTCTTCTCTCCCGGTGCCCAGGGCCCGATGAAGATGATGGGCGTCCTGATGATCGCCTCCACCGCGGGCATGGCGGTGGCGCAGGTCATCAAGGCGCGCAAGGGCGGCAGTGCGGGCACTGCCGACGAGCGCCGTGACTACCTGAAGTACCTGCAGCAGATGCGCCGCCAGGTGCGCCGCACCGCCGAGCGCCAGCGCGGTGCGCAGCTGTTCCTGCACCCCGAGCCCGACCAGCTGTGGTCGATCGTGGCGGAGGGGCGCCGGCTGTGGGAACGCAGGCCCGGCGACCCGGACTTCGCCCAGATCCGGCTCGGCCGGGGGCCGCAGCAGCTGTCGACTCCGCTGGTGGCGCCGCAGACCGCGCCGCTGGACGAGCTGGAGCCGCTGGCCGCCGCCGCGATGAAGAACTTCCTCACCGCGCACGGCACCCTGCAGGACCTGCCGTTGGCCGTCTCGCTGCGCGCCTTCTACCACATCACCGTCTGCGGCGACCCGGACACCGTGTACGGCAACGTCCGGGCGATGATCGCCCAGTTGACCACCCTGCACTCGCCGGACGACCTGATGGTCGCCGTCGCCGCCGCGCCCGGCGCGGTGGACGAGTGGGAGTGGGCCAAGTGGCTGCCGCACACCCAGCACCGCAAGGACAGCGACGGCGCGGGTTCCCGCCGCCTGATCGCGACCGGGCTCGGTGAGCTGGAGTACCTGCTGGAGAACGAACTGGCGGGCCGCAAGGGCTTCTCCAGGGATGCCGTTCCCTCCCCCGACCAGCCGCACATCGTGGTGATCATGGATGGCGCCTCGGTGCCACCGGACTCGGTGCTGGCCGGGGCCGAGGGCGTGCAGGGCGTCACCGTGATCGAGGTCGTCCCGGGTGAGATGGACGAGCCCAGCGGACACTTGGTGATCTCGCTGACCAAGGACCAGCTGCTGCTGGAGTCCGCCTCCGGGGCCTCCTACTCGGGCGCTCCCGACACGCTGTCCGCCTGGCAGTCGGAGGCGCTGGCCCGCCAGTTGGCGCCGTTCCGGGTCTCGGCCGGCGGTGACGACGGCGACCCGTCGCTGGTCAGCATGGACTTCACCGAGATGATGAGCACCGGCGACCCCGGTGCCTTCGACCCGGCCCGGCACTGGCGTCCGCGCCCGATGGCCGAGAAGCTGCGCGTCCCGCTCGGTGTCGGCACCAACGGCGAGTACGTCTGGCTGGACATCAAGGAAGCCTCGCTGCAGGGCATGGGCCCGCACGGCATGTGCGTCGGCGCCACCGGTTCCGGCAAGTCCGAGGTGCTCCGCACCATCGTGCTGGCGCTTGCCGTGACCCACTCCTCGGAGGTCCTCAACCTGGTCCTCGCCGACTTCAAGGGTGGTGCCACCTTCGCCGGTATGGCGGAGATGCCGCACACCGCGGCCGTGATCACCAACCTCGAGGGCGAAGCCACCCTGATCGACCGCATGCGCGACGCGATCGAGGGCGAGATGAACCGCCGCCAGGAGCTGCTGCGCGCCGCGGGCAACTACGCCAACATCAACGAGTACGAGCGGGCCCGCGCCGCCGGTGCGGCCCTGGACCCGCTGCCCTCGCTGCTGATGATCATCGATGAGTTCTCCGAACTGCTCACCGCCAAGCCGGACTTCATCGACCTGTTCATCCAGATCGGCCGCATCGGCCGTTCGCTGGGCATGCACATGCTGCTCGCCTCGCAGCGACTGGAGGAGGGCAAGCTCCGCGGTCTGGACACCTTCCTCTCCTACCGCCTGGGTCTGCGGACCTTCTCGGCCGCCGAGTCGCGGGCCGCGATCGGCGTGCCGGACGCGTACCACCTGCCGCCCATCCCCGGTGTCGGCTACCTGAAGTTCGGCTCCGACGTGATGGAGCGGTTCCGTGCCGCGTACGTCTCGGGTCCCTACCGGCCGCCGGGCCAGCAGCGGACCAGCGGCGGCCAGGTGATCACCGCGCAGCCGGTGCTGTTCACCGCCGCCGAGGTGCCGATCATCGAGCCGGTGGTCGAGGAGGTCGTGGAGGAGGTCGAGGAGGTCGACGACTCGCTGCTCGACACCATGCTCGACGTCTTCGTGCAGCGGATGATCGGCCAGGGCCCGCCCGCGCACCAGGTCTGGCTGGCTCCGCTGGAGGAGGCACCCAGCATCGACGGGCTGGTGCCGCCGCTCCAGGTCACCCCGGAACGCGGCCTCACCTCACCGGAGTTCGGTGCTCTGGGCCGCCTGGTGGTGCCGGTCGGCATCGTCGACAAGCCGCGCGACCAGCGCCGCGACGTGCTGTACCAGGACTACTCGGGTGCGGCCGGTCACGGCCTGATCGTCGGTGGTCCCCGCTCCGGCAAGTCCACCCTGGTGCGGACCATGGTGGCCGGCTTCGCGGTCACCCACACCCCGCTGGAGACCCAGTTCTACCTGCTGGACTTCGGTGGCGGTGGCTTCCAGAGCATCGCGGGCCTGCCGCACGTCGGCGGGGTCGCCGGAAAGCTGGAGCAGGACAAGGTCCGCCGCCTGATCAGCGAGGTGCAGGGGGTGCTCAACCGGCGTGAGGAGCTGTTCCGCACGGCCGGTATCGACAACATCGCCACCTACCGCACCCGGCGGGCCAACGGGCAGCTGCCGGACGAGCAGTTCGGCGACGTGTTCCTGATCATCGACGGCTGGCTGACCTTCAAGCAGGACTACGAGGCGCTCGAGCCGATCATCTCGAACATCGCCCAGAACGGTCTCGGCTTCGGCGTCCACGTCATCCTGACCGCCGCCCGGTACGCCGAGGTCCGCCCGGCCCTCAAGGACCTGCTGCAGAACCGCACCGAGCTGCGTCTCGGCGACTCGATGGAGTCCGAGATCGACCGCAAGGTCGCGCAGAACGTCCCGGCGAGCGCGCCGGGACGCGGTATCACGGCGGCCAAGCTGCACTTCCTGGCCGGTCTGCCCCGCCTGGACGGCTCGTCCAGCACCGAGGACCTCGGAGCCGGCGTGGCCGGCCTGGTCGAGGCGGTCAACGCCGCCTGGACCGGACCGCGCGCCCCGCAGGTGCGCATGCTGCCCGCCGTCCTGGACGGCCACACGCTGCCCAAGGGCTACGAGCACCCCGAGCTGGGTGTCGCCATCGGTGTGGACGAGACCGAGCTCGCACCGGTCTTCCTCAACTTCGAGAGCGACCCGCTGTTCGTGGTCTTCGGTGAGAGCGAGTCGGGCAAGTCCGCGGTGCTGCGGATGCTGATCAAGCAGATCACCGAGCGCTACACCCCGGACCAGGCCGGCATCGTGATCGGCGACTTCCGCCGTTCGCTGCTGGGCGTGGTGCCGCCGGAGTACCTGGTCGAGTACGCGGCGGCAGCGCCCGCCATGTCCTCGATCGTGGAGATGCTCCGCGGGGCCTGCGCCCGCCGCCTGCCCGGACCGGACGTCACGCCGGAGCAGCTGCGCAACCGCAGCTGGTACAGCGGCAAGGACATGTTCGTGATCGTGGACGACTACGAGCTGGTCGCCACCCAGTCCGGCAACCCGATGGCGCCGCTGGCCGAGTTCCTGCCGTTCGCCCGTGACATCGGTCTGCGCATCATCATCGCGCGCAGCGCCGGTGGTGCCGGCCGCTCGATGTTCGAGCCGGTGATGCAGCGGATGCGCGAGCTGGGCGGGCAGGGCCTGCTGCTCTCCGGTGACAAGAACGAGGGCGCGCTGCTCGGCACGGTCAAGCCGCAGGCGCTGCCGCCGGGCCGTGGCGTGTACGTCACGCGCCGGATGGCCGCGGGCCAGACCATCCAGGTCGGCTGGCTGCCCACGCCGTAACACCGAGTGACAGCACGAGGCCGGGTCCGGTACGGACCCGGCCTCCGTCGTCCCAGGTGCTGAAACGTTATCGAGTTTCTTGCATGACTTTGCTGCGGTTCTCGTTGTCCGGCCGAGCGGCTGCCGCACTCGGAGGGGCGCCTGGGCCAGCAGAAGCCCACGCGGCGGACGACCATGGATTCATGGGGCGCAATCTTTCGTTCACCTTCGATTCAAATACAACGTGGCGAAGGTAACAAATGGGACATGCTTGACGATCACCGTCTGCAACCATCGGATCCTCGGCTCAACCCACGCTGACCTGCGGATTCCGAAGCAGTTCGGCCGTTGACGCGATCTATACGGCACGGTTCCATGGCTCCTCGGGAGCGACCAGGACCAACACCAGCCAGCGGAGGCGATAGCGCTCCCTCCCCAGGACTTCACCGAGCCGATCGGAACGCTCATGACCGACACGCTTCGCCCGCCAGTCGCCGCAACCCCCCCTGCGGCGACGGACAGCCTCGACGGGGCGCCGAAGAAGCTCAGCCGTTCGCTCGGTGTCGTGGGCGGGACCCTGCTCACGCTCTCCTGCGTGACCCCGGCCTCCTCGCTGTTCGTGATCGTGCCAAGCCTCTTCAACAGCCTGGGCACCGCGACCGCGCTGACCATCGGGATCGGCGCGATCCTCTGTGTCGCGGTGGCGTTCTGCTACTCCGAGCTCGGCACCCTGGTCCCGAGCGCCGGCGGCGAGTACGCGATGGTCGGCACCCTGGCGGGTCGTTTCACCGGGTGGCTGGTGTTCATCCAGTCCCTGATCGTGGTGATGATCGTGCCCTCGGTCATCGCCCTCGGCACGGCCGACTACCTCGCCCCGATCGTGCACGTCGACCCGGCGGTCGCCGGAGCCGGCGTGATGCTGGCCGCCACCGTCGCCGGCCTGCTCGACCTGCGGGCCAACGCCTGGATCACCGGCATCTTCCTGGTCCTCGAGGTCATCGCCGCCGCCGTGGTGTCCTTCCTCGGCTTCGCGCACACCGAGCGCGGCATGGGCAGCCTGCTGCACGGCGTGACCGCGGACACGGGCGGCGCGACCAGCCCGGTCGGCATGGCCGCCGTCCTGGCCGCGATGGGCACCGCGCTCTTCGTCACCCAGGGCTTCAGCACCGCGATCTACCTCTCCGAGGAGCTGGAGAACCCGCGCCGCAACGTCGCCCGCACCGTGCTGTGGACGCTCGCACTCTCCGTGGTGGTCATCATCGTCCCGGTCGTCGCCATCACCATGGGCGCCCCCGACCTGGCCACGCTGACCGGCGGCGACATCTCCACGATGGTGGTCGGCTGGAGCAACTCCGCGGTCGGCACCTTCATCAGCCTCTGCATCGCGCTGGCCATCATCAACGCCGGCATCGTCATGGTCATCCAGAACTCCCGGGTGCTCTTCGCCTCCGGCCGCGACCAGGCCTGGCCCGCGCCCGTCAACCGGGCCTTCGGCACCCTGAACCGCTTCAGCGCCCCCTGGATCTCCACCCTCGCCGTCGGTGTCCCCGGCGCGGTGCTCTGCTTCGTCCCGAACACCATGCTGACCAACATCACCGGTGTCGCGGTCGCCGCGCTCTACCTGCTGGTCGCCGTCGCCGCCCTGTTCTCCCGCCGCGGGCAGCACCGCAACGCCCCCGCCTGGCGCCAGCCGCTGTGGCCGGTGCTGCCGGTGCTGCTGATCGTGGTGCTCGGCTACGTCCTCACCCAGCTGGACCTCACCGCCCTGCTGTGGACCGGCGGCATCACCGTCGCCGCCTCGCTGTACTGGCTCCTCTACCTGCGCCCCCGCCAGGACACCCACTGGGTGATCACCATCCCGGAGGACGAGTAGCTCTGAGCATCCGACGGCCGCGGGCCCGGCTCCCCTTCGAGGGGG
>NZ_JBHJVK010000111.1:0-16105 GCF_042264695.1 Kitasatospora sp. NPDC056138
CCCGGGGGCCGGGCCCCCCCGGCCGGGCGGCGGGGCGGCCCGGGGGGGGCGGGGCGGGGGCCCGGCCCGGGGGGGGGGGGGGGGGGGGGGGGGGGCCCCCCCCCCCCCCACGCTGCGGCCGGCGGGGCTCAGGGGCGGGTCATCCGCAGGACGTCCAGCGCCTCGTCGAGCTGAGCCTCGGTCAGCTTGCCCTCGGTCAGGTAACCGCGCTCCACCACGACCTGCCGGATGGTCTTGCGCTCGGCCAGCGCCTGCTTGGCCACCTTGGCGGCCTCCTCGTAGCCGATGTAGCGGTTGAGCGGGGTCACCACGGACGGTGAGGACTCGGCGAACTCCCGGGCCCGCTCGACGTTGGCGGTGACGCCGTCCACCGTCCGGTCGGCCAGCAGCCGGGCGCTGTTGGCCAGCAGGCGGACCGACTCCAGCAGGTTGCGGGCGATCACCGGGAGCATCACGTTCAGCTCGAAGTTCCCGCTCGCCCCGGCCATCGTGACGGTGGTGTCGTTGCCGATCACCTGGGCGGCGACCATCAGCACCACCTCGGGCAGCACCGGGTTGACCTTGCCCGGCATGATCGAGGACCCCGGCTGGAGATCCGGCAGGTTGATCTCGCCGAGACCGGTGCGCGGGCCCGAGCCCATCCAGCGCAGATCGTTGGCGATCTTCGTGAAGCCGACCGCGATGGTGCGCAGCTGCCCGCTGAGCTCCACCAGGCCGTCCCGGGCGCCCTGGGCCTCGAAGTGGTTGCGCGCCTCGGTCAGTGGCAGGCCGCTGGCCCGGCCGACCTCGGCGATCACGGCGGCGGCGAAGCCGGGCGGGGTGTTGATGCCCGTCCCGACGGCCGTCCCGCCGAGCGGGAGCTCGGCCACCCGGGGGAGGGACGCGGACAGCCGTTCGATCCCGTACCGCACCTGCGCCGCGTACCCGCCGAACTCCTGGCCGAGGGTGACCGGGGTGGCGTCCATCAGGTGCGTGCGGCCCGACTTGACCACCTCGGCGAACTCGGCGGACTTGCGCTCCAGCGCCGCCGCGAGCTGCTCCAGGGCCGGGATCAGCTCGCCGGTGACGGCCGCCGTCGCGGCGATGTGGACCGAGGACGGGAACACGTCGTTGGACGACTGGCTGGCGTTGACGTGGTCGTTGGGGTGCACCGGGCGGCCGAGGCGCTCGGTGGCCAGGGTGGCGATCACCTCGTTGGTGTTCATGTTGGACGAGGTGCCGGACCCGGTCTGGAACACGTCCACCGGGAACTGGTCGTCCCAGCGCCCGGCCGCGACCTCCCCGGCCGCCTCCCGGATCGCCGCCGCGGTCGCCAGGTCCAGCACGCCGAGCTCCGCGTTGACCTTGGCGGCCGCCGCCTTGATCAGTGCCAGGGCCTCGATGTGCGCGCGCTCCAGGCGCTGGCCGGACACCGGGAAGTTCTCCACCGCCCGCTGCGTCTGCGCCTGCCACTTCGCCGCCGCGGGGACCCGGACCTCACCCATCGAGTCGTGCTCGACCCGGTACTCCTGCTCGCCGCCGTCCATGGTGCGACACCTCCCTGATTGCCGACATCTGATCATCAGAGCTCCCTGGCGGGCCCAGGTATTTCCGGGAGTCCGCCGCGGGGCGGGAGGGGCGGCGCGATCGGGGGCGCGGGAATCCGCGCGAGCGCCCGTGCGGCCTCGCGACAGGGCGCCCGCGCTGGTTCCCCGGGCTGCTGGAGTGCGTCCGGTCAGCCGAGCACGGCGGTGTTGCGGCGGGCGGGCGGGGCGTGCAGCGGGGGCTGGAGCAGGACCGGCTCCTCGGCGCGGACGCGGGCCAGCACCCCGGGGTCCAGGGTGGTGACGGCCAGGCCGGGGTCGGCCTCGCCCGCGTCGGCGAGCAGGGTGCCGTCCGGACCCCAGACGGCGCTGTGGCCCCAGCCGACGTACGGGCCCGACGGGCCGATGTGGTTGGCCAGCACGGTGTAGAGGGTGTTGTCCATGGCGCGGGCGGGGAAGAGGGTGCGGACCTGGTGCGCGCCGGAGCCCGCGCCGAAGAGTGCGCCGACCAGGTAGGCGTGGGCGCCGTCGAGCGCGGCGGCACGGGCGTGCTCGGGGAAGCCGGAGTCCCAGCAGATGCCCAGGCCGAGGCGCCAGTCGCGGAGCCGGACCGTGCAGCCGCCGCTCTCGCTCGGCGCGAAGCCCGCCGCGCGCTCGGTCGGCGTGGCGAACTGCTTGCGGTAGGCGGCGGCCTGCGCTCCCGAGCCGTCCAGGACCAGGGCCGCGATGTGCAGCAGGCCGGTGTCCGCGTCCCGTACCGGTGCGCCCACCACGACCGGGACGCCGGTTTGTGCGCAGGCCGCGGCGAGCGGGTCCAGGCGCGGGTCGTCGGGTGCGACGGTGAGCCGGTCGGGGTCGGCGGCGATGCCGGTGAGCTCGTAGCCGGTGAGGAACAGCTCGGAGAGCAGCAGCAGCTGCGCGCCCTCGTCGGCGGCGCGGCGGACCAGCGCGGCGGCGGTGGCGGCGTTCGCCGCCACGTCGAGCGGGGCGAGCGCGGCCTGTGCGGTGGCAATGCTCAGTGGCGCGGTGGGCATGGGTGCCGTGGGCAGCAGCGCGGAGGGCGGCGACGCGTCCGACGGGGTCTGTACAGTGGTGGTCACGGACTCCAATCCTTACTCATCGACCCCCGCCGACTCAAGATCTATTCGCGGTCGAAACCCGACCGGGGCGCTCGGCCGCGATGTGAGGCGGAGCGGGCCCGCACGGTGCAGCATGGCGGCATGACCGACGCAACCGACCCGGCGGCCCGCTACGAGGAGATCGCCGAGGGGCTCGTACCGCACGGAGCCGTCCGCTCCGAGATGTTCGGCATGCCGTGCCTGAAGGACGCCGAAGGCAGGGCCTTCGCCGGCCTCCACCAAGGCGAACTGGTCTGCCGGTTGGGCCGTGACACGCCCGCGCAGGCCGAGGCGCTGCACCTGCCGGGGGCGCACCTCTTCGACCCGGCGGGCGGCCGTCCGATGCGGGACTGGGTGTGCATCCCGCTCGTCTCGGGCGGGCACTGGGACAACTTCGCCGAGGCGGCCCTCGGCGCCCGGCGCTGAGCGCGAGGTCGGCCGGGGCGGCCGGTGGCCGGTGGCCGTGCGGTCACCGGCCCGGTCCTGCGCTCAGCCGTGGTACTTGGCGACGATCTTCGTGAAGGCGTACGGCGACTGGCCGATCCCGCTGCACGAGTCGCCCGCGGAGGCGCCGGAGGCGCAGGCGCGGTCGCGGTTGACGGCCCAGAAGGTGAACCGCGCCAGATGGTGGGCGGTGGCGTAGTTGTAGACGGTGGTGAAGTCGCCCGTGGAGACGGTCTCGTCGGCCTCGTCCGTCCTCCCGTTCATGGACGAGATCCCGATGTGCCGGTAGGCGGTGGCGGAGTCGTACCCGTACGCGCGCGCCACGGCGTTCTTCAGTCCGTCGGCCGCCTTCGTGGTGACCGTGCCCATCGAGCCGCTGTGGCTGCCGAAGTCGAACGGCATGATGGTCCAGCCGTCCACCGCCAGCCCGGCCGCCGCGCCCTTCCTGATCAGGTCGAGCCCGTCGGAGTCGGGGCCGGTCGGGGTGGTGCCGAAGGTGACGTACTCCTTGAGGCCGGGGTTGGCGGCCCTGACCGTCCTGAGCGCGTCGACCACCCGCTGCCGCACGGTCCCGTCGGAGACCTCGGTGCTCTCGATGTCGATGTCGATCGCCTTGAGCCGGTAGGCGTCGACGACCTTCTGGTAGGCCGCCGCCAGTGCGCTCGCCGAACCGCACTTCTCGCCCAGCTTGTTGCCGCTCCAGCCGCCGAAGGAGACCACCACGTCGCCGCCGGCCGACCGGATGGCGTTGACGGTGCTCTGGTCGCTGCCGCCGGTGAGCGCCCGGGTGCCGTCCCACTTGGGGTTGCAGCCGCCGTCGCTGAGCATGAACGCGAGGGTGAACTGCTTGACCCCGGTCGCCGCCATCACCTCGGTCGGCTTCTGCGGGCTCCCCCAACCCAGGTACTCGTACGGGGCGTTGAGGCCGACCGGATCGGCGGCGGCCACCGCCGTCGCAGCCTGGCCGGCCGGCGCGAGGGCGAGCGCGCCGCCGGCCAGAGCGGCCGTGGTCGCGAGGGCGAGGAGCGGGCGGAGCGGGGTTCGCGAACGCATGGGTCACCGTCCCGGGAGTCCGTCACATCAGGAAAGTTTCCTTACAGTGAAGGGAAGCGAACCAGCCGGGCGTGACCGCGTCAAGATGCCGTACCGGAAGGGTCGGTGACGGAAGACCGCGGTGTGGGCAGCGTCTCGTACCCACCCGCGTCGTCGTACGCGATACTCGTCGCCGTGGCCCACCCCGCCGCGCCCGCCGCACCGTCCCGAGGAGTCCGAATGGCAACGACCCCTGCCCGCCTCGACCCGGCAGACCTGCTCGCCGTGGGGGAGCTGCTGACCGACGAGGAACGGCTGATCCGGGACACCGTGCGGAAGTTCGCCGACGAGCAGATCCGGCCGTACGTGGGCGACTGGTTCGAGCGCGGGGTCTTCCCGGCCCGTGAACTCGCCCCCGAACTGGGCCGCCTGGGCGTCCTCGGAATGCATCTGGACGGCTACGGCTGCACCGGCTCCTCGGCGGTCGCGTACGGCGTCGCCTGCATGGAGCTGGAGGCCGCCGACTCGGGACTGCGCAGCTTCGTCTCCGTCCAGGGCTCGCTCGCCATGCGCTCCATCCACGCCTTCGGCTCGGAGGAGCAGAAGCAGCAGTGGCTGCCGGAGCTGGCCGCGGGCCGGGCGATCGGCTGCTTCGCCCTCACCGAACCGGACTTCGGCTCCGACCCCGCCAACATGCGGACCAGGGCCCGCCGCAAGGGCGGCGACTGGGTGCTCTCCGGCAGCAAGATGTGGATCACCAACGGCAGCATCTCGGACGTCGCCGTCGTCTGGGCGCAGACCGAGGACGGTGTCAGGGGCTTCCTCGTCCCGCAGGGCACCCCCGGGTTCACCGCCACCGACGTGCACGGCAAGCTCTCGCTGCGCGCCTCGGTCACCAGCGAACTGGCGCTGGACGAGGTGGTGTTGCCCGCCGACGCGGTGCTGCCCGGGGTGCAGGGGCTGCGCGGCCCGCTCTCCTCCCTCGGCGAGGCCCGGTACGGCATCCTCTGGGGCACCGTCGGTGCGGCCCGCGACTGCTACACCACCGCACTGGACTACGCGAAGAGCCGGATCCAGTTCGAGCGGCCCATCGCCGGCTTCCAACTCACCCAGCAGAAGCTGGTCGAGATGATGCTGGAGGTCGAGAAGGCGTACCTGGTCGCGGTCCGGATCGGCCGGCTCAAGGACGCCGGGCAGTGCCGGCCCGCGCACATCAGTTTCGGCAAGCTCAACAACGTCCGCACCGCGATGGAGATCGCCCGCAGTGCCCGGACCATCCTGGGCGCCAACGGCATCACCGTCGAGTACCCGGTGCTCCGGCACGCCAACAACCTGGAGTCCGTGCTGACGTACGAGGGCACCGCGGAGATCCACACCCTGGTGCTCGGCGAGGCGATCACCGGCGAGTCGGCCTACCGCTGACGTACGGTCGGCCCGTGGAGGCGGCCGAGGACCCCACCGCCGGGCTGAACGAGGCCGGGGGCCGTTCCTGGTGCCCACTCGCCGGCCCGGCCCGGCCCGGCCCCGAGCCGGACCTGGAGCGAAAAGCACTGGTCAGGCCCGGAGCCCCGGCGCTACGGTCGGCGCTCCACCGACGCCGAAGCCGAAGCCGAGGCCGACACCGAACGGAGAGCCGGGCCATGACCGCGCCGCACACCACCACCCTCTGGCGCCCCACCGGCCCCGAGGAGCTGGCGCTCGTCGCGGAGTCCGGCTGGCGGGCCTGGCCGCCCAGGCTTCCGGACCAGCCGATCTTCTACCCGGTGCTCAACGAGGACTACGCGGTCCGCATCGCGCGCGACTGGAACGTCCCCGCCTCGGGCGTCGGCTACGTCACCAGGTTCGAGGTCGAGAGCGACTTCCTCGCCCGTTACCCCGTTCGGCAGGCCGGCGGCCGGACCATCCTGGAGCTCTGGGTGCCGGCGGAGGAGCTGCCCGAGTTCAACCGGCACGTCGTCGGCCCGATCGAGCTCGTCCACGCGTTCCGGCCTACTGTCTGAGGCCCCGTCCGCTGTACCGGACCCCGCTACGGGAGCGCTACTGGACCCTGGTACCGGACCCGGGGGGCCGACCGGGGGGTCATCCCGGGGGCGGGTACGCCCTTGGGTGGAGGGCGTTCGGTACCTCGTGCCTATCGCCGGGCCCGGTACCAGCCGTCAGGATGGAGGGGAAGCGCAGACCGGAACGAGAGGCGAGGGTCGTCATCATGGGTAACGCGGGCAGGGCCTTCGCGGGTGTCGTGGCTGCGGGAGGGGTGGCGCTCGGTGCCGTCGCGATGGTCCCGAAGACCGCGGACGTCCTGGAGAGCAGGCATCGCGTCGCCGCCACGTACGCCACCGGCAGCGCTGCCAAGGCCGCTCGCCAGTCCATGCCCGGCTGGCTGCCGGACGGCGCGACCAAGGTGTCGTACCTGATGTCCACCACCGGCGGCGACCGGCTGCTGAAGGCGTCCCTGCCGGACCGCGAGCTGCCCGAGGGATGCAGCAAGGGCACCCCCCAGGGCGCGGTGCACCTCAAGGCGTCCTGGTTCCCCGGCGACATCCCCGCCAAGGCCACCGCCCGGTGCGGCTACTACAACGTCGCCCTGGTCGGCAACGAGCTGTACGGCTGGCAGGACAACGCGGTCGTGACCGCGGCCCGCAAGGCCGGCAGGACCGCCGGCTGACCGGACGGCCCGGAACGGCACGAGCTGACACAGTACGGCCCGGTGGGGCGGGACTTGGCGGAGTACGACTGGGAACAGTACCGGTTCCGGGTATCGGAGGACCCGCCCGCTGCGGTAGGACGGACGTACCCGACCAACCCGCAGAGGAGCCCCATGCCAGGCCCGACCCTGGGCACCACCGGTGACCAGTCGTCCGACGCTGCCGCCACCGCCGCGAGCAAGACCGTCCTGACCGAGCCCCAGGGCGGACCGCCGAGCCGGGCCACCGTGGCCGTGCTCGCCGGGCTGGCCGCACTGGGCCCGCTCACCACGGACCTCTACCTGCCCGCACTGCCCACCCTCACCACCGACCTCGGGTCCACCGCGGCCACCGCCCAACTCACCCTCACCGGATCGATGTTCGGCATGGCCTTCGGCCAGCTCCTGTTCGGTCCGCTCAGTGACCGGCTCGGCCGCCGGTCCCCGCTGCTCGTCGGCATGACCCTCTACACCCTGGCCACCATGGTCTGCGCACTGGCCGGCTCGGTCCCGCTGCTGATCGCCGGACGCTGCCTGCAGGGCTTCGCCGGGGCCGCTGGCCTGGTGATCGCCCGTGCCGTCGTCCGCGACCGGTACGAGGGCGTGGCGATGATCCGCTTCATGGCCTCGATCGGCGTGATATCCGGGCTCGCCCCGATCCTCGCACCCGTCCTCGGTGCCCAGCTGCTGCACCTCACCTCCTGGCGCGGCACCTTCGTCGCCCTCGCCCTGCTCGGTGCGCTGCTCACCGTCGGCGCCGTGCTCGCGCTGCGCGAGTCGCTGCCGCCCGAGCGGCGCCACGCCGACGGCATCGGCAGCACCGTCCACGCCATCGGCGACCTGCTGCGCGACCGGCGCTTCCTCGGCTACACGCTCACCAGCACCTTCGGCTTCGGCGCGCTCTTCGCCTACGTCAGCGGCTCCTCCTCGGTGCTGCAGACCGAGTACGCCATCTCGCCGCAGCTGTACAGCCTGGTCTTCGCCACCAACTCCATCGCGGTGGTGGGCTTCAGCCAGCTCAACGGCCGAGTGCTGGTCCGGAAACTCCCGGCGCCCACCCTGATGCTGATCGGTCTGGGCGGGGCCGGGACCGCGGGAACCGCGGTCGTCCTCGTCACCACCGTCTGGCACCTGGGCCTGCCCGGGGTCTGGCCCGCACTCTTCCTGCTGATGGCGAGCATGGGCATCGTGCTGCCCAACTCCATGGCGCAGGCGCTGACCATGGCCCCGCACGCCGCGGGCTCGGCCTCCGCACTGATCGGCACCGGCACCTTCCTGTGCGGCGCGATCGTGGCCCCGCTGAGCAGTGCGGGGGGCAGCCCCTCCGCGACGCTGCTCGGCACCGTGGTGCTGAGCTGCTCGGTGCTCGCCGTCATCGCCTTCACCGCACTCTGCCGTCCGTGGCGCGAGGAGAGCTGACGTCACATCAATTCGCCGACGTCGCGTGCATGCCGGCGGCGGCCTCCGCGGGTACGGGCCGAAGTCGCGGCCGACCGCGGTCGCGCCGGCGCCGGCGGTGGGGCCACCCGGCTTGATCGTGCCGACGCCCCACTCCGTCAGGGGTGTTGTCGCAGCCTGCCGGGATGACGGCCGTGGCGGTGATCCCGTGGGCCACCGGGAGCGGCGCGCGGGGCGCCGATGCGGCCGTGCGTGCAGTCGGCCGATCGGCGCCCCGCGCGCCCCGGTGCGGGCGTGCGGTCAGGCGATCGAGAAGTCGTCGCCGTAGACGTTGCCCTGGCCGTACCAGCCGTGCAGGTAGACGGTCACCGTGCCGCCGGCGCCGGTGGTGAACGGGACGGTCAGCTTGGTCCAGCCGCCCGCCGAGGTCCAGGTGCTCGCGGTGGCACCGCCGCTGACGCCGAGGTAGGCGTAGTTGCCCTGCACCCAGCCGGTCAGCGTGTACTTGGTGTTGGGGGCCAGCGTGACGGTCTGGTCGCACTCGCCGGTCTGGCTCGCACCGGCCGCCGCCGACAGCGCGTAGCTGCCGGTGTGCACCGGGGTGGTGACCACGGCACCACCGCTCTGGCAGGTCCACGGGCTGAGGCTGCCGCTCTCGAAGTCGCCGTTGGCCAGGGACTTCGCTCCGCCGCCGGAGCCGGTGACGGTCAGCGTGTAGGTGGCGCTGTGGCTGCCCGACGTCGCGCTGCCGGTGACGGTGAGCGGGTAGGTTCCGGGTGCCACGGCGGAGGTGGTGGAGATGTTCAGCGTCGCGCTGTCCCCGGCGTTCACCGAGCCGGGGCTGACGGTGGCGGTGACCCCGGCGGGCGCGCCGCTCACGCCGAGGGCGACGGACTGCGCCGAGCCCGCCGTGACGGCGGTCGCGATGCTGCTGCGCAGGCTGCTGCCCGGCGAGACCGAACCGGCGGCGGGGGAGGCGCTCACCGAGAAGTCGTCGGTGACCGGACCGGGACCGCTGCCACCGCTGCTGAACGGCGCGAAGACGTGGGTGAAGTCCCAGGCGTTCTGGCTGATCCCGGAGCAGCTGTCACTGCCGGCCGTGCCGACGCAGCCGCCGTTGTCGCGTTGCAGCGCCCAGAACGAGAGGGTGTTGATGCCCTTGCCGGTGGCCCAGTTGTAGACGTTGCCGGCGTCGGCGACGCTGAAGGTCTCGGCCGCGCCGAAGTCGTCGATCCCGAGCATGTCGGTGACCCCGATGGATCCCCACAGCTGTGCGGCCGTCCTGCCCGGGTACAGCTCGGCGAGCTGGTTGTGGAGGCCGGTCGCCGCGTTCTGGGTGTCGTTGCCCATGTTGTGCGGGGCGTTGTCGTAGTAGTCGAACGTCATGATGTTGACGACGTCGATCCGTGCGTTGTTCTGCACGGCGTTCTTGAGCACGTTGAGTCCGCTGTCGGCCAGCCCGCCGGTGGTGGTCGGCAGGGTGTAGGAGAACTGGATGCTGCGGCCGTTTGTGGCGGCCCAGTCCTCGACCAGCTTGATCGCCTTGTTGCGGCGGTCGATCCCGGCGGTGTCGGTCAGCGAGTTGTCCTCGACGTCGAGGTCGATCCGGCTGATGCCGTAGGTGGTGATGACGGACTCGAAGGCACTGGCGATCGCGTTCACGTCGGTGCAGCTGTCGGCGAGTTCGGTGCCGGTGTTGTCGGCCGTGTAGCCGCCGAAGGACGGGATCACATCGCCGCCCGCCGCCCGGATGGTGGCGATGTCGGCGCCGAACCGGGCCGAGGAGATGGGCATTTTGGTGTCGCCGTTCCAGTACGGCGTACACGTGCCCTTGCTCGCCGTCTGGATGAACGCCATGGTCAGGTACTTGGCGCCGGACTGGCTCGCCAGCGCCGCCGGGCTCTGGCCGGTCCACGCCTCGAAGTACGGGGCGAAGACGTGTTGCGGCAGCGGGGTCGCGGCCTGGGCGGCGGTGTGGGTGGCGGTGTGGCTCGCGGCCTCGGCGGCACCACCGCCACCCACCACGGTCAGCCCGACCGAGGCGGCCAGGGCGGCGCCGCCGGCCAGTAGCGCACGGATGGATCTGTGCAGGCGCATGGATGCTCCAACAGACGTGAAGGTGAAGACCGTTCGCCCGGAAATGGGCATGACGGTGTCTGACGCGGGCCCTGCAGGGGTGGTGCGGCGTGCGGGAAACAGCGCACGGCCGGCCGGTGGTCACACCCCCACAGTGCATCCCGGTCGGAACTACACCGCCTATGGTTGGTCTGGACCACTCGGCTGTCAAGGGAGATGACGGTTCGTCAACGGCACGGCCGGGTCGGCGCGGTGCCGGATGACTCCCGCCCGGTGCCGCGTGCGCGGCGGGTCTCGTCGACGGCGGCAGCGGTGGCGGTGGAAGCGGCGGCGACGAGGCCAGTGGCGGCGGCAGCGGCGGCGGCATGGCGGTGGCGGCGACGACGGGAGCCGGGCACGACTCGGCCCCGCACCTCGGGAGTCCGAGGTGCGGGGCCGTCGTGCGGTGTCGCCGTGCGGTGTCGAGGGTCAGCCGAGGCCGTTGGACTTGAGCCAGTCCTTGGCCACCGCCGACGGGTCCTCCTTGTCGACGGAGACCCGCTTCATGAGCTGGGTCAGGCCCGGCGTGTCCAACTTCGCGGAGACGGCGTTGAGGGCGCCGGCCGCCGTCGCGTCCACACCGGCCTTGTTGATCAGCGGGGTGACGTTCTGCGAGCTGAAGAGGTTCTTCGGGTCGGCCAGCGAGACCAGCTTGAACTGGACGATCTTCGGGTCGGTGGTGAAGACGTTGCCGACCTGGATCGAGCCGTCCTTCAGGGCGTTCGCGGTGGTGTCACCGGTGGGCTTCCACTCCTTGAAGGTGAGCCCGTAGATGTCCTTGAACTGCTGCTCGCGGCGGGACTTGAACTCCGGCGGTCCGCCGATGGCGAACTCGCCCGCCTTCGCGGAGAGGTCGGCGATGCTCTTCAGCTGGTACTTGTCGGCCGTCTCCTGGGTGACGCTCAGCGAGTCCTTGTCCTCGGCCGGGGCCGAGTCCAGGATCCCCAGCGAGGACGGCAGGGCCTTCTGCAGCGCGGCGTTGACCGCCTCGGTGCCGGTGGCGGTGTTCTTGGCGTCCAGGTAGCCGAGCAGGGCGCCGTTGTACTCCGGCAGCACCGTCAGGCTGCCGTTCTGCAGCTGGCCGTAGAGCACCTCGCGGCTGCCGATGTTGAACTTCTCCTCGACCTTGACGCCCTTGGCCTTGAGGGCCTGCGAGTAGATCGAGGCCAGCAGGACGTTCTCCGGGAAGTTCGCCGAGCCGACCACAACGGTCTTCCCGCCGGTACTTCCGCTTCCGCCCGACGATCCTGACGATCCTGACGAGGCGTCCAGCGGGTTGCTGCTGCCGGAGGAGGAGCAGGCCGCCGCTCCGAGCAGTAGGCCAACGGCGGCGACGGTCCTGAGCAGACGGGTGGTCATGGGTTCCCTTTCGTGGCTCCGCGGCCGGAACCGGCGCGGGAGGTGGACCTGTGGGCGGGGGACGGAGGGCGGGTGCCCCCGGTTCACGAGCTGCGGGCGGTCTCGGCGCCGGCCGCCCGCTGGGCGCGCACGCCGCGCGGCAGTGCGTACCGGATCAGTCCGGCGAAGAGCAGCTGGGTGGCGACGGCGAGCAGCACCACCAGCAGTGCACCGCCCAGTGTCGCCGGGAAGTCGCGGGTGGCCAGCCCGTCGATGACGTACCGGCCGAGCCCGCCGAGGCCGACGTAGGCGGCGACCGTGGCGGTGGCGATCACCTGGACGGCCGCCGTCCGCAGCCCGGAGAGGATGGTGGGCAGGGCGTTCGGCAGGCAGACCTGCCACAGGACCTGGCGGTTCGTCAGGCCGATGCCAAGGGCGGCGTCCCGCAGGTCGGGGTCGGTGCCCCGGATGCCCTCGACCGTCGCCACCAGCACCGGGGGTGCGGCGAGCGCGACCAGCGGCAGCAGGATGGCGGTGTCGGTGACGCCGCCCACCAGCACCGCGAGCGTGACGAGTCCGAGGGTGGGCAGGGCGCGCGCGACCCCGGTGAGTGCGGTCACCGCGACCGCGCCGCGCCCGGTGTAGCCGATCAGCAGGCCGAGCGGGACAGCCAGCAGCGCCGCGTAGAACAGGGCCTCACCGGAGAGCGCGAGGTGCTCGGCGACCCGGTGGGCGATCGCGTCGGGTCCGCTCTGCCGGGCCGGCGCGGTGAAGAAGGTGGTGAGCCAGCCGATCCAGTTCATCGGGCGGCCTCCGGGCGGACGGCCCAGGGGGCGAGCAGTCGCCGCGCCAGGATCAGCAGCAGGTCCGTGACCAGCGCGAGCGCGGCTACCAGCACGATCCCCGCCACGATCGGGGTCGGGAAGGTCCGCTGGAAGCCGTCGATGAACAGGTAGCCGAGGCCGCCCCTGCCGATCAGGGCGCCGACCGCCGCCAGCGAGATGCTGGACACCGCGGCGACCCGCAGTCCGGAGACCAGGTACGGGACGGCGGCCGGGAGTTCGACGGCGGACAGCCGGTGCCACGGGCCGTAGCCCATCGCGGTCGCCGACTGCCGTACGGAGTCAGGCACCGAGCGCAGCCCGTCCACGGTGGTGGGCAGCAGCACGGCGAGGGCGTAGAAGGTGAGCGGCACCATCACGGTGGCGCGGGTGGCCAGCCCGGTGTACGGGATCAGCACGACGAAGACCGCGAGCGAGGGCAGCGCGTACACCACGTTGAAGACGGCGGAGAGCGGCTGGTAGAGCCGGGGGAAGCGGGCGCAGGCGAGGCCCAGCGGAACGGCGACCAGTAGGGCGATCAGCACCGGGACGAGGGCGATCACCGCGTGGTCGAGGGTGAGGTCGCGCAGGTAGGCGAGGTGGTCCCCGATCCAGTACCAGCGGACCAGCGGCTCACCGTCCATCGGTGCTCACCGGCCGCTCGTCCAGACCGTCCGGGCGCTGTGCCTCCGGACGTCGCGGGTCGGGGTGCTGCGGGTCGGGGCGCTGCGGGGCCCGGTCTGGTTCGGCCCGGTCCGCCGTGGTCGGGACGGTGGGCCGGAGGCCGGTCAGGGCCGCGAGGACCGCCTCCCGGGTGGCGGTGCCGACGGCCCTGCCGTCCGCGTCGACGGCGACGACCGCGCCGGCGGGGGAGAGGACGGCCGCGTCCAGGGCGCTGCGCAGGGTGTCGACCTCGGGGTGGAAGACCGGCGCCGGGTGCGGCTCGGCCGGCCCGTCGAGGTCGACCCAGCCGGCGGGCCGCCCGTTCGGGTCCAGCCGGAGGTCCCAGCCGCCGTGCCGGCTGCCCTCGGTGAGCGGGCGGACGGCGACGCCGCGGGCCGGGAGCAGGCCGAGGCCGCGCAGGCCGCGGTCGCGGCCCAGGAACGCGGCGACGCCCTCGTCGGCGGGGGCGGTCAGCAGGGTGTGTGGGTCGGCGAGTTGTGCGATGTGGCCGTGCTCGCGCAGGACCGCGACCTGGTCGCCGAGTCGGACGGCCTCTTCGATGTCGTGCGTGACGAAGAGTACGGTCTTGTTCAACTCGCCCTGAAGGCGCAGTAGTTCGTCCTGGAGCCCGGTGCGGACCACGGGGTCGACCGCACTGAAGGGTTCGTCCATCAGCAGCACCGGAGGGTCGGCCGCCAGCGCCCGTGCCACGCCGACCCGCTGCTGCTGGCCGCCGGACAGCTGGAAGGGGTAGCGCTTGGCCAGCTCGGGTGCCAGACCGACGAGTTCGAGCAGTTCGGCGGCGCGGGCGCGGGCCTTCTTGCGGTCCCAGCCGAGCAGATAGGGGACGGTGGCGATGTTGTCGATCACCCGGCGGTGCGGGAAGAGCCCGGCCTGCTGGATCACGTAGCCGATGCCCCGGCGCAGCTTGGCGGCGGGCAGTTCGGAGACGTCGGTACCGTCCAGCAGTACTCGGCCTGCGGTCGGTTCGACCATGCGGTTGACCATCCGCAGGATGGTGGTCTTGCCGCAGCCTGACGGGCCGACCAGCACGGTGGTGCGACCGGCAGGTATGTCCAGGTCGAGGCCCTCGACGGCGATCGTGCCGTCGGGGTGGCGCTTGGCGGCGCCGTCGAATCTGATCACGGAAGGGATCCTAGCTTCGGCGCTCGAGCGCCGTTCGGTTCTTGGAGCGGATGTCGGGACACGGCGGATCACGCCCGACTCGAACTGGTCTTCGGATCGTGACGGCTTTCCCCGTCCTCGGCGGGTACAAACCTTCTCATTCCGTGCGTCATTCCCTACTTCGCGCTACGACTCGCCGTCTGCCCCGTCCTCGCCGCCTGCCCGGCCTGTCCCGCCTGCCTCGTCGCGCTGGTAGGCCCGGCCGAGCAGGCACCCGGGCGCCGTCCCGTTCCCCGGCGCCGCCCTGCCCACTGGTGCCGTCCGGTTACCGGGTCCGTCGGCGGTGCCGTCCACGGTCGGGAGACCCGCCGCCGCCCAGGCGACGAAACCGCCGTCCAGATCCGTCGCCCGGTGCAGACCCAGCTCGCGCAGGCTCGCGGCGGCCAGACTGGAGGCGTACCCCTCCGAGCAGACCACGATCACCGCCAGCTCGTGCCCGGTCGCCTCGGGGATGCGGTGACTGCCCGTCGGATCGAGCCGCCACTCCAGCACGTTGCGCTCGATGACCAGGGCGCCGGGGACACCGCCCTCGCGTGCCCGCTGCGCCGCCGGACGGATGTCCACCAGCAGTGCGCCCTCCTCCGCCGCTGCCCGGTACGCCTCCGTCGGTCCCGGCCGGTGCACCCCGGCCCGCGACCGCTCGACCAGTTCCTCGATCGTCGTCACCACTGCTGCGGTCCTTCCAGTGCGGTGCGCACCAGGCCCTCGGCGCGCAGTTCGTAACGGGACATCGACTCCAGCGGCGGTGAGTACGCGTGGATGGTGACCGCCGGGCCGCCGCCCGTGTTCCGGACATCGTGCAGGTACTCGGGACCGAAGGCCCGGGCGGTGCCCGAGGCCAGTCGCCGGATCAGCAGTCCCTGTCCGGGGCCGCCCAGCGACAGCTCCTCCAACTCGCCCAGCGTCACCATGAAGGCTCCGCGCGAACCGCCGTGGTCGTGGAACCCGGTGGACTGGCCCGGCAGCCAGCTGATCAGCCAGACCTCGTGGTCCTCGGTGAGCTCCAGCCGTTCGTACCAGCGGTCCTCGGCGGCGAGCCGGACCCGGGGCAGCCACCGGTCGGGCTGTTCGGCCAGCTCGCGGACGATCCTGCGCAGGGCGTTCGGCGAGAGCGGGGCGGGCCGCGCCACGTCGGCGGCAGCAGTGACAGGCGCAGGGGCAGAGGCGAGACCTGGGGCGAGATCAGGGCTCACGAGATCAAGGCTCATGGGGCATCCTCGGGAAGGCCGAAGGAGGCTGCCGGACGCGGATGCACGGGGAGTGCAGGGGCGTACGACAGGCGGGAGGACGTGAAGAAGGGAGGCGCGGGAGCGCGGCTCAGGCCCTGGCGGACGTCACAGGGAGGGGAGAGCCGTCAGCAGGCACACATGTCGCTCGCCTGGCGTCGCAGATCGACGTGCAGGCGGCAGACCAGGGTGGTGCCGGTGTCCATGGGCTGATCGTTGCGGAGGGAAGCCCGGCACGTCAAGCGCGGACCGCCAGTCGGTCACCCCGCCGCTGCCCGGTGCCGCCCGGTGCCGCCCGGTTCTGCCATCCGGTGCCGCCATCGGGCGCTGTGATGCGGTGCGCTGGCCGCGGTGCTGCCCTGCGGTGTGCTGTCGGGCGCCGTGATGCGGTGCGCTGCCGTCCGGCGCTGTGATGCGGTGCCGCCCGAGCGGCCTTGTGCGGACCCGTCCGACACAGCAGACCGGCCTGCCCCGGGGGAGACGGGGGGCGGCGGGCTGGTGTGTGGGGGGGCGGGGGGGGGCGGGCGCCCGCCCGCGGCGGCGACCCCCGGCCGGCGCG
>NZ_JBHJVK010000112.1:0-15757 GCF_042264695.1 Kitasatospora sp. NPDC056138
CAACATCGGCTAACACATGACAGCCACGCCCAGCACCCCTGGGCGTCCCGATCTTACGAATGATCCGAACAACCCATGAAGAAGGGTATGGAACATATGCGTTGGAGCACCTTAGCGATCACCGTCACACTGGCCGCGGTCACCGTGACAGGACTGGGCGCGCCCGCCGCGAACGCGGCCGCACCGGCCGCACTCGTCCCCGCCGCAGACCGCGCGGTGCAGTTCACGGTGGACGGCACCACCGCCTACGGCACCCTGCACGTGCCCGCCCACCGGGCCGGCCACCACCTCGCCGCCGCCCTACTACTGCCCGGCAGCGGCCCGACGGACCGCAACGGCGACGAGCCGCCCCAGCTCACCCCGGGGACCCTGGCGCTGATAGCCGGCACCCTCGGCGCCGACGGCGTGATAACGCTGCGCTTCGACAAGTACTTCACCGGCAGCACCGGAGCCGGCGCCTACCAGGGCGACCCCGGCCGGCTGGACCTCGCCGCCTTCACCCGCCAGGCCGCAGCCGCCTACACCACCCTGCGCGACCAGCCGGAGACCGACCCGCACGCCCTGCTGGTCGTCGGCCACAGCGAGGGCGGACTGCAGGCGCTGCTCCTCGCCCGGACGGTACGGCCCGCGCCGGCCGGCCTCGCACTGCTCGCCCCGCAGGACGAGCGCCTGCTGGACCTCCTGGCCGCCCAGCTCGACACCCAGCTCGACCAGGCCGCGGCGGCCGGGCAGTTGACCGAGCCGGTGACCCAGGCGAACAAGTCGGGCGTGGCCGCCGCCATCGCCGACTTCCGGGCCGGACGCCCCACCGACACGAGTGCTCTGCTGCCGCCGCTCGCCTCGCTGCTGAACGCGCTCTTCGGCCCGAACAACGCCCGCTTCGTCCGCAGCGACGACGCCGTCTACCCGCCGGACGTCGCCCGGGCTATCCGCCCCGGCACCCGCGTCACGGTCACCTGCGGTACCGAGGACACCAACGTGCCCTGCGCGACCACGACGCCGCTGCTCGCCGCACTCGCCCGCACGCACGCCACCGGCTCGGGCCTGCGCACCCTGGACGGCCTGGACCACTTCCTGCATCCGGCCGGCACACCGGTGAACGACCGGATGCTCGCCCCGGCCGCCGAGACGGCGCTGCACGAGTTCGCCCGCCCCTGGAAGTCGGCCGAATAGCCGGCCCGCTCTCCGACCGGTGCACGGCAGGCCCCGCTGGCCCTGGCAGTTCGGCTGTCTCGGGCCGGCGGGCCGCTGCTCCCATGAGGTCACCCCGCGAGTCGGCCGGGCCGTCCGGTCGATGACGAGAGCCCGTCGCGGATCCCCCACCCGCGAGCAGGCCGACGAGCGACCTGACCACTCGTCACCACAGACGCGGTTGCCGCGCCTCGGCCGGGGCCGAGCAGGAGGTCTGGGCCCTGCTTGTGGCCCACCCGGTGCTGTGGACCGCGATGGCGGGTGCCACCGACAGCGTCCCGGCCCTCGCCGACCCGACCGCCCTCCTCACCGACCAGATGCCGGTCGGCGCCAGCCCGCTTCCCGCCCGGCCTGCCCCGGCCTGCCCGGTCCGCCCCTGGAAACCATCGAGGAACAAGGGCTTTCCGAGCACACGCATGAACGCCGCGTTCCCAGCGCGGAAAACCGCACCGGGAACGCGGCCCTGACCCCCGATGCGCCTGCGGAACGGCAGGAGGCCGATCAGCCAGGGCCCTGGTTGCCGGGGCCGGCCCTTTCGGCCTCGGCGACGCGGGTGCCGCCGGAGCGGTCTGTGAGAACGACCACGGTTCGTGGGTGGAGGTCTCCGCGTTCGGGTGGGGATGGGTCTGAAGTCGTTGGCGGAGGTCTGCCTCTTCGGTCGTGAGCTGCGCTGGTGGCCGAGCGCCGCCCCGACCGGCCGGTACCGCCGATGGTCGGTACCGGCCGGTCGGGGTGGCATCTGCCGGCCACGGTCATCGAGGAGGGCCGGGTCCTCTCCTCGATGAGCGGAGTCCTGGCCGACAGCTCCTATCGTCTGCTGCCGGCCTGACGGCCCGGCCTCACTTCAGGTGCCGGCCGAAGAACCGGTCCCCGTCCTCCACCTCGAACCACGGGGTGCCGGTGTGCCCGCCCGTGTTGGCGTGCAGCGTCTTCTCCTTGGTGCCGAAGGCGTCGAACAGGTCCAGGGCCCGCTGCCGGGGGTTCCCTTCGTCGTCCCACTGCAGCAGGAACAGCAGCGGAATGGTGACCTGCCGGGCCTCCTCGCGCTGGGCGCGGGGCACGTAACCGCCGGCGAAGAGACCGGCGGCCGCGATGCGCGGTTCGACCACCGCCAGCCGAATGCCGACGGCGGCCCACCCCGAGTACCCGACCGGGCCGCCGATCTCGGGCAGCGAAAGGAGGGCGTCCAGGGTGGTCCGCCACTCCGGGACCGCCTTTTCGACCAGCGGGCCGACGAAGGACTCGAAGATCTCGTCGACCGGCTCGCCGGCCTGCATCGCCCGGCGGAGGTCGGCGCGGGCCTGTTCGTCGGTGGCGGAACGGGGCCGGTCACCGCACCCGGGGGTGTCGATGGCGGCCACCGCGTAGCCGTGCGCCGCGCAGTACCGGGCCCGGGCCACCAACCGGGGTTCCCCCTTGGGTAGGCCGTTGTTGTGGGCCATCAGGATCAGCGGGGCCGGTGCGGATCCAGGCGTCCACAGGGTGCCGGGGATCTGGCCGAGGGTGAATTCGCGTTCGAGGACGCCGTCGTCGAGATGCTGTTCGGAAGTGAAGTGCATGGTCGTGCCTTTCGGGAGTGCTCTTGAGCGGCGCTCCCGGACGACCTATCGCCCGACCGTGACCCCGGAGGGGAGCACCCATGTCGATACTGCGTTCACGGGTACCACCTCCTCGTTCTCTCGCACGGCCTCCGGAAAAGTAGCAGTGGTCGCCGTGGTCCGCCAACGGGTTTTTGCGGAGGCTCCGTGGCCGGATGCATGATCGTTCTCACCGATAGCCGCTGTACCGATGTTCCAGGCGCCGCCAGAGCCCCGTGGGTTCAGGGAAACTGGCCACTCTTCAGCGGGAACCCACGGGTCGGATGCTGTGCTCTGCGGAGGTCGACCCTCGAGTTCGTGCCGACTCACGGCGTTATCCAGGGTGCACAGCAGGTGTCAGGCAAGTCAGGCAAGTACTCCGGAGCGAACTTGCCTGACCGATATCCAAGGGTCTGTTAGGCAAGTTCGTGGTCTCGGTGCCATCGCGCGCAGTCGGCAGCCCAGTCGGCTCGGGTCCGTTGGAGTGCTTGGTACAGCCGCTCGGCAGGTACCTCGAAGGCGCGTTCGTGCTCAGGCTTTCGGATGCTGATTCGTCGGCGTAGCGAGGTCGTGTCGGACATTCAGCAAGACCGCCGTCGTCGTCATCACCGCGAAGTCCGCCGGGCGCAGGGTCTTCGGCCTTGCCGCCGCAGACGTCCGTCTCGCTTGACCTCTTGCGCGTCAGTCCGGCAGCCAGTGCAGCTCGTGCGCCAGGGTTTTGGCGACGGCACGGATGCGGCGGTGTAGTGGCGACTGCTCGCGTGGGAGGACCAGGTGGATCGTCAGGCTGGGCGCGCCCCGCAGCGGTCGCCAGGTGAGACCGGCCGGTTGTGCCGTGGCCGCGGCTTCTCCGGCCGGGGCGAGGGTGACCCCGTCGCGCAGGTCGCGCTGAGACATGTCGAAAGAGACTGCGGGCGTGTGGAACCGGGGGTGTGGTCGGGTGTCTCGGAACAGTGCGGACAGCTGATCGTGGATCACGGGGTTGGCCGCACGGTCCGGGAGTCGCAGCGGATACGCGGCCGCGTCGGCGATCTCGATCTCCGGGTGTTCGGCCAGCGGATGGTGCTGCGCCAGCTGGACCCCGACGCGCGCACGCCGCAGCAGGAACCGGCGCACGCCACGGCCCGGCTGTTCACCGCGGGTGATCCCGGCATCGATGCGGCCGTCGGCGACCGCGGGGGAGATCTCCGGTGTCGCCATCGGGACCGCGCCGACCTCGAGTCCGCTGTTGTCGCGAATCAGCCTGTCCACCAATGCCGGTGCCGTCTCGGCCCCGGCGCTGAGGCTGTATCCGATGCGCAGCGTGCCCAGTTCACCGGCCGCCGCGCTCCGGGCGGTGTCCCATGCCCGGTCCAGCGCGGCCAGCGCGGGCGGCGCGGACTCCGCCAAAGCCGCACCGGCCGTCGTCAATACGACGTTACGCGTGTTGCGGACCAGCAGGGCCGTACCGAGTTCGGCCTCCAACCGGCGCATCCGGGCGCTGAGTGCGGGCTGTGCGATACCGATCCGTGCGGCCGCGCGGGTGAAGTTCAACTCCTGTGCCAGCACCAGGAAGTACCGCAGGCTCACCGTATCCGGCGCCACGTGCCCTCCCTGCCGATTGATAACGATCCGTTCTGAGTCTATCCCGTACCGGTCTTTCCCTCGACCGCACATCAAGCCCTAACCTGCGAATGCCGGGATCGATCGATCTGAGTGTCAATTCGAAGTCGGACGTGTCCGGCCGAACACAGGAGGTTTCCATGGCCAAGGGCTACTGGGTCAGTGTCTACCCCGCCAATTCCGACCCTGAGAGGCTGACTGCCTACAACAAGCTGGCCGGTCCGGCTGTCCGGGCTGAGGGCGGGCGCGTCCTGTCCCGTGACGGTCGAGTCGTCGCCCACGAGGCCGGAATCACGCAACGCGTCGTTCTGATCGAGTTCGACGGCTTTGAACAGGCCGTCGCAGCCTACGAGAGCGAGGCATACCAGAAGGCGCTGGTGGCCCTCCCCGACGGCGTCGAGCGCGACTTCCGCATCATCGAAGGCATCGACTGACCGGCGGGCCCAGCCATCGCTGAGCATCCGTCACCTGAAACGCACACGGTGCTGAACGACGACTCACGAGACGAGTTCGAAGCGATGCCCCGCGTCCCAGTTCGTCGTCGACGTCCTCGACGGCCTGATCCCTGTCGGCGGCTCGCCGCGCTACCCAACGTCGAGCAACTTGCCTGACTTGCCTGACACGGCGATCAAGCTCTGACCTGTCACAACGGCGATTCACCCTAGACAAGAGTCGAGGCGTCCCGGCTCGTGGGCGTCGTCGCCTCGTGGAGATGCGCCTCAACCGGACCCAGGTGCTGGTCATGGGCCAGGACGATCTCGTCTGCGAGGTTGAGAAGCCGTTGTCGTACCGATCACGGTGGACATCGATTCGAACGGGGCGGCTCGGTTGGTGATCTCCAGCCGGTGTGCGCATGAAAGCAGGGCCTCCTGTTCGGCTCGTGGTTGTCGAAGCCCGAGCATCAGGCGGCCCTTGTGTCACAGTCTTGCGCTGCCGCGTCGATGGAGTCCAACTCGGCTGCCCGGTCGTGTGACTGCCTCGCTCATCGGTTCGGGAACGCGGGCGACCGTCCGAACCGGGGGCGTACGCGGTCCGGGCCGCACGCCCGGCGTCGTCGGCCTGGCCGGGCCCGTCGAGCTGGTCGTGGTCGTCGTCCTGGTGGTCGTGGTCGGGGTGCTGACGGGTACTCGCGGGCTGCTCCTCATGGTGTTGCCGTCGGCGAGCTCGTTGGACAGCACGCTCGCGTTGACGCCACACAGGGCGGCCGCGACCGGCACGGACATGGTGTCAAAAGGGATGTGGTCCGGGGGGATCGGCACCATGAACAGCAGTTATGGCAGAGTGTCAGTTCTCATTCGAGCAGATGTTCACACTGGGGAGAGGCATGCACAAGACTTTCAGCTTCGGGCGGGCGGCCAGAACGGCGGGCTGCTTGCTCGCGCTGGTGATCTCGTCGACGGTGGCGATGGAGCCGAGCGCCTCTGCGGCAACCGGGACGGGGCTGCAGAACCAGAAGTCGGGGCTCTGTCTCGGGATATCCGGGGGCGGCAGCAGCGACGGGACGCCGGCCATCCAGTGGGAGTGCAACCACAACGACGACCAGGCATGGTCGTTCGTGCCGGCCAGTGACGGCTTCGAGATTGTCAACGGGAGCGGGAAGTGCCTGGAGGCGCCCGGCTGGACCACCGTCGCGGGGGCCCAGCTCGGGCAGTGGGCCTGCCACGGGGGTGCGAACCAGATCTGGTACCACAGCGGCAGTGACACCGGGCCCATCCACCTGATCAACAAGAACTCGAACATGTGCATGAGCGACCAGGGCGGCAGCATGTCCTGGGGCGCGTCGATCATCCAGTGGCCGTGCAACGACGCCGCCGACCAGCTCTGGAACTGACCGCCACGACCGGCTGACCGGGCTGCCGCACTCCGGTCCACCAGGGTCGACGGCCGCCTGCAGGTCGTCCCGGATCGCAGCGCTACTGCGAGGTTGAATGGCGGCGCCACCTGGTGGTGGCCGCCACGGCGGGCGTTCAGCGCATCCCCGGCTCCGGAGTCGGGGATGCGCCCGGGTAAGGAGTCGTTGTCGAACCGAGTGGTTCGCTTGGCGTTCGAATGAGGGTTCCCGGTCGGGTGATCCTGTCGCAACCCGGGAGTGAGGACAGGGTCCCTGGCGCATCTCGTGGGTGTTGAAGCCTGAGACGTTCCGGGAGATCCTGTTGCCGCAGTTGCACGCGATCGCGCCAGCGAAGTCCAACTCGCCTTCTGTTACGTGTGATTGTCCCGCGCACCTGCACGGAAACGCGGCCGACCACCCCGAGCGGGCGCGGGCCTGCTCATGGGACGCTGCCTCGCCCGCTACCAGGACCAGAAGGTCACCCGCTTGCCCGTCGCGGCGTGAACACCCCGGGCCGCTCCTCGGCCAGCCAGCACCGCTCCACCAGCCGCTTCGCCTTTGACCGCACACCCTCGACCTTCGCCGGGACCCGCTCCAGGCCCAGCCGAGAGGCCAACTCTGGCCCCTTCGAGCTGTCGGTCGACGCGGAGCCGCTCCAGCGGTGCGGCCTGGCTGCCCCGCCGGTCGGCGTCATCGAGGCCCGCAAGGCCCTCGCCTACCGGCTGGTCGAGATCCGCAAGGACGCCGGACTCAACGGCGACGAGCCGTTGTGCCGCTGTCGTCAGTGGTCAGACATCCGCCTGTCGCCCGGTTCTACCGGGTCACGTAGCTCTCGCTCGCGTGTGCCGGTGAGCTGGTGGCCAGCATCAGCGCCGGCACCGCCAGCACCGCACCGATCTTCGCCAGGTGGCGCTTCACGTCCACGTTTTCCCCGTCTCCGCTGTGACGAGGGACACGGCTGCCGGCGTCGCAGCGCATCGCACTGCGGAACCCCCGTGTCCGCAGTGCGATGGCCGCACGTGCTGCGGCGCTGCTGTCTGACGGCCGGCAGCCGAATACCGGGCCCGTGTGTCGGCCCGATGGAAGGATCATCTTCGGCGCGCCTGTCATGGAGCTAACATGCCGCAGAGATCAAACAGGAGGTGCAGTGCAGTTCAGCGTGCTCGGTCAGCTGAGTGTCCGTGATGGCTTCGCAGAGATCACTGTGAGCGGTGTGAAGCTCCGCTCGTTGCTGGCAGTGCTGCTCCTGCATGCGAACCGGCCCGTCCCGACGGACCGGTTGCAGGACGCGTTGTGGAGCGAGAACCCACCGGCCTCGGGCGCTGCCGCCGTGCACAATCTGGTGGCACGGCTTCGGCGTGTGCTGTCCGACGACACGGGCCAGCGGCTCTCGGTGACACCGCTGGGCTACCTGCTGAAGGTCGACGACGACGAGCTGGACTGCCAGGTCTTCAAACACCACCTGGCCCGGGCCCAGACTGCGTTTCTGGGCCAGGACTGGGACATCGTCCGCCACGAGACGGTTGCGGCGCTGGAACTGTGGCAGGGCGAACCGCTGGCCGAGCTGGCTGACCTCGATGAGGCGCGGGCACCGCGCGAACACTGGCGTGAAGCCCGTCTGCAGGCCCTGGAATGGCACTTCGATGCCGAGCTGAACCTTGGTCGGCATCAGGGAATCAGTGCCGATCTCGCGGCCTTGGCCGCCGAACATCCCTTCCGGGAGGCATTCCACCGGCAGCTGATGATCGCACTCCACCGCACGGACCGCACCGCAGAGGCTCTGGAGGTCTACCGCGCCCTGCACCGCGCTCTCGCCGATGAACTCGGCATCGATCCGAGCCGGGCCACTCAGGGCGTACACCAGGAGATTCTTGGTTCCGGTGACGCCTCCGGCAACGTCGCTGTGCCCACACCACAGCCCACCCGGGAAACGCCGTCCGGGACGGCCTCCGTGGTGAGCGCCTCGTTGCCCCGGGACATCTCCTCCTTCACCGGACGCCACGAAGAAATCGACCTCGTCCTCGCAACGTGCCGTGCCGGCAGCGCAACAGGTGGAGTGGTGGGGATCCACGCCGTCGACGGCATGCCGGGCGTCGGCAAGAGCGCCTTCGCCATCCATTGCGCTCACCGTCTGACCTGCGAGTTCCCCGACGGCCAGATCTTCCTGCCGCTGCACGCCCACACCCCGGGCACACTTGCCGTCGAGCCGGCCGACGCCCTGACCATGCTTCTGCTGGCCATCGGGGTGGCGCCGCAGCAGATCCCCTCCGACCTGTCGGCTCGGGCCGGGCTGTGGCGCAGTCAGGTGGCCGGCAAGAGGATGCTGGTGCTGTTCGACGACGCCCTCAGCAGCGAGCAGCTGAGGCCCTTGCTTCCTGGAGCACCCGGCACACTGGTGATGGTCACGAGCCGTCGCAGGCTGGTGGATCTTGAGGACGCCTTGCCCATCACGCTGAACGTCCTGCCCCCACAGGAGGCCGCTCAACTCTTCACGGCCGAGGCCGCTCGAAGTGGGCTGTCGCCGAACGATCCATCGGTCGTCGAGACGGTACGCCTGTGCGGGTATTTGCCGCTGGCCATCCGGCTCATGGCGGGTCGCCTGCGGCACCATCCGTCATGGTCGGTGGCCGATCTGATCTCAGATCTGACCGTGGCTACCGGCCGCCTGGCCGCTCTCAGTGCCGAAAGGACCTCAGTAGCCGCCGCCTTCGACCTGTCCTACCGAGGCCTCTGCCCCGACCTGCAGCGGCTGTTCCGGCGGCTCGGCCTGCACCCCGGTGACGACATCGACGCCTACGCCGCCGCCGCGCTGGACGGCACTGACCTCCCCACTGCCCGGCGATGGCTGGAAATGCTGGAGGACCACCACCTGATCGACGAACCGGTGCGCGGCCGCTACCGCATGCACGACCTGATCCGCGAGCACGCACGGGCGCTGGCCGCCGCCGACGAGCCGACAGTCCGTGAAACTGCCGTCGAGCGGCTACTGGATCACTACCTGGCCGCCACCAACACGGCCAACCGCCACCTCGCCCGCTACACCCCCGCCGCAACGCAGCCGTCGGCCAACGGACCCGACCTGTCCACCCCGGCGCTCGCGATCGCGTGGCTGCGGGCTGAACGAGCCAACCTGCACGCCGCCGTGGAGTTCGCCGCGGCCCACGAGCGACCGCAGCACGCGATCCGCATACCCGCCGCCATGCACGAGTTCCTCCGCAGCCAAGGCCACTGGCAGCAGGCCCACATCCTCCACCAGACCGCCCTGGACACCGCGCTGCGCACCGGCGACCGGCTCGGCCAGGCCGACTCACTCACCAACCGAGGCGTAGTCTGGGGGCTCGCCGGGCAGACGGAGCCATCGTCGCGGGACCTGCTCCAGGCCCTGGAGCTGTACCGCGAACTGGGAGAGCGCCGGGGCCAGGCGAACGCGCTGAGCAGCCTCGCCCACACCCAGTTCCTCGCCGGACGCTACACCGAGGCCACCGAGCTGCTCCAAGAAGCGCTCGTGTTCCACCGAGAGCTGGGCGACCGCCTCGGTGAGTCGCACACCTTGATCAGCCTCGGCCATGGCCTCCAGCTCTCCGGGCGGCGCCACGAGGCCGTCGAGCACCTCCAGTCGACCCTGGAGCTGTGCCGTGCCCTCGGCAACCGACTTGGCCAAGCGAACGCCCTCTTCAGTCTGGGCACCATCATGGAAGTGACCGGCCCGTACGTGGACGCCGCCGCCCACTGCCGTGAAGCGATGGAGCTCTACCGGAGCCTGGACAACAACTTCGGCCGCGGAAACGTGCTCAGCGGACTCGGCAACGTCGAGTGCCTGCTGGGCAACTACGAATCGGCGGAGGCAATTCACCGTGAGGCGCTGGAACTCAACCGTGTTCTCGGCTCCCGGCTGGGTGAGGCCAACGCACTGACTGGCCTGGGCCTGGTCCAACAGGCCACCGGTCGGTACTCAGAGGCTGCCACCACCATCCGCGCTGCGCGCGAGCTGCAGCACTCGATCGGCAATCGGCGCGGGACGAGCAACGCCCTCGCCTACCTGGGCGGCATCGAACATGACACCGGCCGCCACGCCGCAGCCGTCGCCACCCTCAGCGAGGCCCTGGCCGCCTACCGTGAACTGGGCTTTCGTCCCGGCGAAGCCCGCGCACTCGCACAACTGGGCGACGCCCAGCGCGCACTGGGCCGGTACGACGACGCGGCCGAGAGCCTGCGGCTGTCCGCCGAGCTCTGCCGTGAGATACCCGACCCCGGCAGTGAGGCGCAGGCCCACAACTTCCTCGGCCACCTCCTCGCTGAAACCGGCAACCCCGAGGAGGCCCGCATTCAGCACATGAAGGCTCTCGAACTCGCCAGGACCGTCGGATCTCCCCTACAGGAGGCCCGCGCTCTAGCCGGCCTCGGAGACGTGGCGTGGGAACAGCGGACACAGTCGCCTACCGGGAAGCCCTGACGGGCATCAGCTGGGACCGCGACCGGGCGCTCCCGGACCTCGGCGGCCGGCTCCGGGTCGATGCCCTCCAGCAGCTCCCGGGCCTCCTCCCGCAGCCGCGGGGCCTGCTCGGCCAGGCGGCGCCGGCGCAGGGCGGCCTGGCGGCGGGCCCGCCCGCAGTGGAGGCCGGGACGACCGGTGCGGGCCGGGCAGATCGTGGTGCTGTCCCGGGGTGTGCGGCGGCTCGCCGTCCGCGGGCTGGGCTCGGGGTTCGAGGAAGAGACCGAGCAGTTCGGTGGGGACAGGCTGTTGACCGGGGCCCGCGTCCGGCCGGGCGCGGGCCCGGAGCGGGCGCCTCGCCGCCTCCGGCAGGCCGGGGGCCCATCCGGTCGGGCGGCACGCCGGGCCGCCCCGCACCGTTTCGAGGAGGACCCGGTGCACGGCTACGGCCGCACCCTGCTGACCCAGCTCCTGACGGCCGCCGGCCACACCCCGGAGCAGGCATCGGCGGCCCTCAGCGGAAGCCGCATCCTGAACTGCCCGTCCCTCTGGCGACCACGCACTACGGTGGGGTGCATGTCCGAGTTCTCCGTGCGGGATTTCTACGACGACTTGGCCCACGACTACCACCTGATGTTCCGGGACTGGGACGCGAGCATGGCGTACCAGGCCGAGGTGCTGGACGGTCTTGTCAGCCTGTGTCTTGGAGCGGGACCGCATACCGTGCTGGACTGCTCGTGCGGGATCGGTACCCAGGCGATCGGGCTGGCCTCGGCCGGGCACCAGGTCGTCGGCAGTGACCTGAGCCCGGTCGCCGTCGTGCGGGCCGCTGCCGAGGCGGCGGCCCGAGGCAGCCGGCTTCCGGCAGCTGCAGCCGACATGCGCCGACTGCCGTTCAAGGACGGGGTCTTCGACGTCGTGCTCTGCGCGGACAACTCGCTCCCGCACCTGCTCTCCACGCGAGATCTCCGGACGGCGCTCCTCGGCATGAGACGGGTGCTCCGAGACGACGGACTGTTGATGCTCACTGTCCGGGGTTACGACGAGGCGCGCCGGACCAGGCCCACAGCGACACCTCCCCAGGTCTCGGACACACGCGACGGCCAGGTGATCACCTTCCAGCTGTGGCACTGGCACGAGGACGGCGAGCACTACGACCTGGAGCACTTCCAGCTCACCCCCGCAGAGAACAGCTGGAAGGTCCGAGTCCGCCGGAGTACCTACTGGGCGCTGACACGCTCGCAGTTGACCGGGTTCGTGGCTGAGGCCGGCTTCACCGACATCACCTGGCACAGTCCGGCCTCCAGCGGGTACTACCAGCCCGTGCTCACCGCACAGCGCGCTGACTGCGCGCGGTAGTCCGGACATCGGTTCCGTCCCCGGTCTCTCCATTCATCTATCGCAAGCCGTTGAACGTTGCCGGTCAGAGCGGACAGCACCGAGTCCCTCCTCGCCGGCCGACTGCGGCCGTCGTTCGCCGGTGGCAGGGATCGCTGCCGTGCATCTGCGCGTCTGGGCTTGAAGTTGCCGTTGCGGCAGCTTCTACCGTCGTGTCCAGGGCCGGAGAGGCCGGCCCGGTGAAGCACTTCAGCCGGTGACGGTTCCACCGGCCCAAGGGCCGCACCCACCAGGTACGGCAAACTCGCGGTCCGCTACGAGGCTACCGTTCTCGTTGCCGCCATCAACGAGTGGTTGTGACGTACTGGTCCGACGACAACTCGAACACCCGTACTCGCCGACCGCCGGTGGGATTGACGGTCTCACGGACCGGACGCATCCCCAGTTTGGTCATGATCCGTTCGGAGGCGTCGTTGCCCACTTGAGTGATGCTGACGATCCGCTCCAGCCCTCGCTGTTCGAAGCCGAACCGTACAGCGGCCGCAGCGGCCTCGGTGGCCAAGCCCTGCCCCCAGTGGGAACGTCCCAGCCGCCAGCCGACCTCGACCGCCGGCAGTACCTCCGGCAAGAAGTCGGGCACCGAGAGGCCGGTGAACCCGGCCAGCTCGCCAGTGGACCGGATCTCCACGGCAAACAGGCCGAAGCCCTGTGACTCCCACTCGCTCTCCCACGCCCGGATCCCGCCACGGGTCTGCTGTTCGTCACGGACGCTGCCGTCACGGATCCACCGCATGACCTCGGGGTCGGCATTGATGGCAGTCATGGGCGCGACGTCTTCCTCGCGCCAGCGACGCAGGATCAAACGGGGAGTCTCAAGCGTGACCATCCAATCATTCTGGATCGCAAATGGGCTCTCCGCCATCCTCACCAGGAACTTTCGATACACGCCCTGGCAGCGCTCCGGCTCCGGCGATATCCCGCGGGCGCGGGATGAAGGACGCGACGGCCCGCCGGACGATCGGCCTCAGCAGGTCCCAGCGGCGGCTGACCGTGGACTGGCTGACACCGAAGGCCGCACCCGCGACCCCCTGCATGAGGTTCTTGTGCATCAGGCAGACCACCAGCATCACCGACTGGTACAGCCCGATCGCCGCGGGCCGTCCGCCCGGCCTCACGACCTCGCCGAGCAGCTCTGCACACCGCCCGTACAGCAGAACCCGTTGCCCGCTGTCGAGCCCCGTGAGAGCATCAAGGTTCAACGGTCCGTCTCCTTTCGTTTGCGCTTCGCAACGCAAATGAAAGAGTGCGGGCCGTTGCCATGTCCACGGTTTTGAGAAATTCACCAAGATCTGCGAATGGCAGGTGCCGTTTGATGTACACGACAGAGCTGACAGAAGCCTGCATCGAGGATGCGAGCAACATCTTGGTTGCGCCTTCGATGCTGCAAGACAATGACTTGATCAGGGACTTCTTCGGGTCCGTGATCACGCCGGAGGACCTTGCTTCCGGTTCGCCCGACCTCGCGCAGAAGACCGTCTACCTGTGTGGTGATATATCCGGGATCGGCAGCCGCCAGCTGCATGCGGCTGCCCGGGTATTCGTTGTCCGGGAGCTGTCACACGGTTACCACGAGGACGCCGACAAACCTTGGACCCTCGTCGACCTCGGCCGAGTTCCCATCCGCGTACACGGCGTCGGTGTGTACTACCGCCGCTTTTTCGGACTCGGCGCCGATCACTTCGGACGGATCCGTGCGGAGCACGCGTTCCAGTCCCTGACGGAGTCCACCAAGCCCGGAACAGCCCATCGCAGCGGAATCTATCTGACGCCCGTCACGCGAAACGGTGACGAACTGCATTTCCGCCTGCTTCGGTGCTCCACGAATCTCTCGGGGCCGACCGAGAGCTTTCGCCCGACCGACACGGGCATCGTCGAGGCTCTGAACCGCGAGGCCGCCGCCGTCTTCCGGAACCAGGCACCGCTGAATCACGTCCTCGCTCAGATCTACCACAACACCCTTGCCACGGCCGAGCGCAAGCAGTCCAAGGCCAAGATCTCGGCCCATGCCGACAAGACCAAGGACATGCCCGTCAACGGCATCATGGCCTTCTGCACCTTCTATGACCGGCTCGACAAGCTGCAGCCCCTGGCCGAAGACGCCTTCGACTACGGTGTGAAGGGTGCCAGCGGGCTGACCAAACTCCACTTCCGCCTCAAGGAGCGGATCGAAGAACCCGACGGGGTCGTGCTCCCCCCGCAGTTCAGCGTGACGCTCTACCCCGGCTCCGTGTTCTTCATGCCGCTGTCCACCAATCGCCTGTATACGCACGAAATCCGGCCCGCAACGTTGGACGCCGAGTTGCTCCCAACCCGCCTGGGATACGTGGTGCGCTGTTCGAGCGCCGAAGCCGTTCACAAGAACGGCCACACGTTCCTCAAAGTGGCCGGGGACTTGGTGGAGCTGGGGCCGCCCACACCGGCCGGCATGAACGAGCTGCGCAGGCTGTATGCCGAGGAGAACAGGACCTCGTCCTTCATCGACTACGGCGACGAATTTCTCTTCAGCATGAACACGGGAGACTACGTTGCCCCCCGAGTCTAGGATCTCGGACGAGATCCTCTCGTACACTTTGCCGACCGAGGAGAATCTCTTTGCGGAGCTGTCCGCGTCGGCTCGTTTGGAAGACGTAGGAAAAGGCCGGCAAGGCGCCGTGCTTGCCAGGATCGACGAGGCGGGTGGTGTGCCTCTCGTGCGTACTACCACTCGATACAGCAGTCCGGCGCAGCGTTTCCGGGCGGTGCACGAACGGCTGGCGCAACAGATTCAAGAACGTGCGGCGATCTCGGTCGGCTTCAACAACGCTCTCATCGAGAGCTACACGAACGCTTACACAACCATGGGCAGCCATTCCGACCAAGCCCTCGATCTGGCCAACGAGTCGTTTATCGCCGTCTTCTCCTGCTACCAGCATCCCGAAGCGAGCCCGCCGAGGAAGCTGATCTTCGAATCAAAGGAGTCCGGTGGTGAGAAGTTCGAGATTCCCCTCGCCCACAACAGTATCGTCACGTTTTCCGTCGACTCGAATCGGCGACTCAGGCACAAAATCGTATTGGATGCGCCCGTCCGGGCGACGGACAACCAATGGTTGGGTGTAACCTTTCGAACGTCAAAAACATTCGTTCGGTTTCGCGACGGACATGTGTACCTCCCGGAGGGTGCGCGTCTCGGGTCGGCCGACGATGAGCAGAGGAGCGAGTTTTACCAACTACGGCGCCGTGAGAACAATGAAACGGACTTCATCTACCCCCTGCTGACGTACACCATCAGCGAGAGCGATCTGATGCCGCCCGTCTGACCTAGAGGGCTTTTGAACAACCCTCCGGGAGAACAGTCCGGAAAGATCGGTTCGGAATTCGCTGGGAATGCTGCCGGGAGTGTGCGGCCGGGCCACGCCGCCGGGCCACACCGCCGGGGAGTGCCCCAGTGAGTGCCTGCGGGGCCTGGCGGGGCTGTCCCCGTTCGACCGCCACGAACTGATCTGCACGACCACTGCTTCCATGAGGCTCCGCCAGTGGGCCATCGACCAGCGACAACAGGGGCGCGCCGAGCCGCGCGAGTCCGGACGGCACCGGCCCGCCGCCTCCCGCGTAGCGCAGCCCCCGTGCCCCTGGGTTACCCGAGTGCCTACCTACTGGGCGGGCCTCGTCCTCAGTCCTTCAGCATCACCAACGGCAGGCCACTGTCGCTCCACGCGCCGCCCGTCTCGTCGACCTGGTAGCGGTCGG
>NZ_JBHJVK010000113.1:0-15600 GCF_042264695.1 Kitasatospora sp. NPDC056138
CGCCACCCACCTCCACAACCACGGCCACCCCATCAACTGGACCCCCCTCCTCCACCCCGCACCCCACCCCGACCTCCCCACCTACCCCTTCCAACGCCGCCATTACTGGGTGGACACCACCGGCACGGGCACCACCGCCGCCGAGCCCGACGACCGCGCCACCGGTTCCGCCGGAGCCGAGCTGCGCCGGCAGCTGTCCGAGCTGCCCGAACCCGACCGCGAGCGGCTGCTGCTCGACCTGGTGGAGTCCCACGCGACCGCCGTCCTCGGTCTCACCGATCCGCCCGCGCCGGAACTCTCCTTCCACGAGCTGGGCTTCGTCTCGCTCACCGCCGTCGAGCTGCGCAACCGGCTGATCGCCGCCACCGGCCTGCGACTCCCGGCCGCCGTCGCCTTCGACCACCCGACGCCCGAGGCCCTGAGCCGCCATCTGCTCGCCCAACTCACCAGCGCCGACGCCGGGATCGCCGACGAGCCGCCGGTCCCGCCGGCAGTGGCCGGCGGCGACGAGCCGATCGCCATCGTCGCCATGGCCTGCCGCTACCCGGGCGAGGTGCGTAGCCCCGAGGACCTGTGGCGACTGGTCGCCGACGGCCGCGACGCGATCACGCCGTTCCCCGAGAACCGGGGCTGGGACCTCGACAACCTCTACGACCCCGACCCGGACCGCCCCGGCCGCACCTACGCGCGGGAGGGCGGCTTCCTGCACGACGCCGACCGCTTCGACGCCGCGTTCTTCGGGATCGGCCCGCGCGAGGCGCTGGCCATGGACCCCCAGCAGCGGCTGCTGCTGGAGACCTCCTGGGAGGCGTTCGAGCGGGCCGGCATCGACCCGACCAGCCTGCGCGGCAGCCGGACCGGCGTGTTCGCCGGCAGCAGCGGCCAGGACTACCACCTGCTGGCGCAGGACTCGCCGGAGGACCTGGAGGGCTACCTGCTGACCGGCAACGCGGCCAGCGTCATCTCCGGCCGGCTCGCCTACACGTACGGGCTGGAGGGGCCGGCCGTCACGGTGGACACCGCGTGCTCGTCGTCCCTGGTCGCCCTGCACCTGGCCTGCCAGTCGCTGCGCTCGGGCGAGAGCACGCTCGCGCTCGCCGGCGCCGTCACCGTGCTGTCCACGCCGCAGGCGTTCATCGGTTTCAGCCGGCAGCGCGGGCTGGCGCCGGACGGCCGGTGCAAGCCGTTCGCCGCCGCGGCCGACGGCACCGCCTGGGGCGAGGGTGCGGGTGTGGTGCTGCTGGAGCGGCTGTCCGACGCCCGCCGCAACGGGCATCCGGTCCTGGCCGTGGTCCGCGGCTCGGCCACCAACCAGGACGGCGCGAGCAACGGCCTGTCCGCGCCCAACGGCCCGTCCCAGCAGCGGGTCATCCGGCAGGCGCTGGCCGGTGCCGGGCTGGCCCCCGGCGAGGTGGACGCGGTCGAGGCGCACGGGACGGGCACGCCGCTCGGGGACCCGATCGAGGCCGAGGCGCTGCTCGCGACGTACGGGCGGGACCGGCCGGCCGAACGGCCGCTGTGGCTGGGCTCGGTGAAGTCGAACATCGGCCACACCGCGGCCGCCGCCGGGATGGCCGGCGTGATCAAGATGGTGATGGCGATGGAGCACGGTGTCCTGCCGCCCACCCTGCACACCGACGCTCCCAGCCCGCACGTGGACTGGGACTCCGGCGCGGTCGCCCTGCTCACCGAGCCGGTGGCGTGGCCGGAGCACGACCGCCCCCGCCGCGCGGGCGTGTCCGCCTTCGGCATCAGCGGCACCAACGCCCACGTGGTCCTCGAACAGGCTCCGCCGGTGCCCGGACAGACTCCGCCGGTGCCCGAACAGCCGCCCCTGCCCGGCACATCCGGCACATCCGGCACCATCGAACCGCACGCACGCACGGAGGCCGAGGCCCCGGCCGATCCCGCACCGCCCGCTCGCCCCCCGCTCGTCCCCTGGCCGGTCTCGGCCCGCGGCGAGGCCGCCCTGCGCGGCCAGGCGGAGCGCCTGCGGGAGCACCTCACCGGCGACCTCACCGGCGACCTCACCGACGATCCCTCCCCCGCCGCCATCGGGCGCTCGCTGGCCCTGACCCGGGCCGCCCTGCCGCACCGGGCGGTCGTGCTCGGCCGCGACCCCGGCGAGCTGCGGGCCGGCCTGGACGCGCTCGCCGCGGGCAGGGCCGCGCCCGGCCTGGTCCGGGGCACGGCGGCCGCCGGCCGGGTCGGCTTCCTCTTCCCGGGCCAGGGCAGCCAGCGGCCCGGCATGGGCCAGGGCCTCCACCAGGCCCATCCGGTCTTCGCACGGGCGCTGGACGAGGTGTGCGAGCTGCTGGAACACCATCTCGCCGAGCCCGGACGCCCGGCCCTGCGCGACGTCATGTTCGCTCCGGAGGGCACCCCCACGGCCGCCCTGCTCGACGAGACGGTGTTCACCCAGGCCGGGCTCTTCGCCGTCGGTCTGGCTGCCTTCCGCCTGCTCCGGTCCTGGGGTGTGACGCCCGACTACGTCGGCGGCCACTCGGTCGGCGAACTGGCGGCGGCCTGCGCTGCCGGCGTGCTGACGCCGGACCACGCCTGCCGCCTGGTCGCCGCTCGCGGCCGGCTGATGCAGGCCTCGCCGGACGGCGGCGCGATGGTGGCCGTGGAGGCGACCGAGGACGAGGTGGTGCCGCTGCTGGTGGGCCGGGAGGAGCAGGTCGGCATCGCCGCCGTCAACGGGCCGCGCGCCACCGTGCTGTCCGGCCTGGCCGAGCCGGTCGAGGAGATCGCGGCCGTGCTCGCCGCACGCGGTCGCCGGACCAAGCGGCTACGGGTCACGAAGGCGTTCCACTCGCCGCTGATGGACGGCGTGCTGGACCGCTTCCACGAGGTGGCGAGCGAGCTCACGTACCGGCCGCCGCGGATCCGGCTGCTGTCGAACCTGACCGGCGAGCCGGCCTCGGCCGAGCAGGTGTGCACGCCGGAGTACTGGGTGCGGCACATCCGGGAGGCGGTGCGGTTCCACGACGGCGTGCGCCGGATGGCGGCGGACGGCGTGACCACCTTCCTCGAACTCGGCCCCGGCGGCGTCCTGTCCGCCCTGGTCCGGGACGCGCTGGCGGACCGGACCCCGGCCCCGGCGGCGGTGCCGCTGCTCCGGCGCGGCCGGCCGGAAGCGGACAGCGCCCTGACCGCGCTCGCCGGTGCCCACGTCCGTGGCGTCCCGGTGGACTGGGAGGCCGTCCTCGCCGACCCCGGCGCGCGCCGGGTCGCCCTGCCCACCTACGCGTTCCAGCGCCGCCGGTTCTGGCCGGAGCGCACCGCACCGGCCGTTCCGCCCATCGAGCCCACCGGGCCCACCGGGCCCACCGGGCCGAACGATGTCCTGGGCGGAGCCCGGCCGGCCGACCGGGAAGCTCCCGCCAGGCTGCACGAGCGGCTGTCCGCCCTCACCGCGGCCGAACGCGACTCCGTCCTCCGTGAGCTGGTGGCCACCCAGGTGGCCACCGCACTCGGGCACACCTCCACCGACGAGTTGGAGGCCGGCCTGACGCTGCCCGAACTCGGGCTCGACTCCCTCGCCGCGACCGAGTTGAGCGCCGCCCTTCAGGCCGCCACCGGGCTCGCCCTGCCCGCCACAGCGGTGTTCGAGCATCCCACGCTCGACGCCCTCGCCGCCCACCTGCGGGCCGAGCTGGACGCCGCCCCGGTGCCGCCGGCCGGTCCGGGCGGCGGCCTGCTGGCCTCGCTCGCGCCGCGCGCCGCCGAACTGGGCCGGTTCGAGGAGTTCGGCGAACTCCTCGCGGCCGCCGCACGGTTCCGCGACACCTTCGACACCCCACCCGCCCCGTCCGGCCGGCCGGCTCCCGTCCGTCTCACCCAGGGTCCGACAGCCCCCCGCTTCTTCTGCTTCCCCTCGTTCGCGAGCAGGTCCGGCGCCCACCAGTACGCCCGGCTCGCCGCGTCCGTGGGCGGCCGGCACGAGCTGTGGGCACTGCCCGCCCCCGGCTTCTCCCCGGGCGAGCACCTCCCGGCCGACCTCGACGCGCTGGTGCAGCTGCACGCCGAGGACGTCGAACGGCTCGCCGCCGGGCAGCCGTTCGCACTCCTCGGCCACTCCGCCGGCGGCTGGATCGCCCACGCGGTGGCGGCGCACCTGGAGAAGCTCGGAATCCTCCCGGAGTCGGTCGTCCTGCTGGACAGCTACCGGCCGAGGAGTGCGATACTTCCCCGCATCCAGGCCGAGATCGCGAAGCAGTTGACGAGCGGTCACATCCCGTCCGAGCAACTGCTGGACGACACCTGCCTCACCGCGATGGGCGGCTACGCCCGGCTCTTCGGGACCTGGCAGCCGCAGCCCCTCGCCACGCCCACGCTCCAGCTCCGCGCCGCCCGGCCGCTTCCCGGCTTCCCGGCCACCGGCTGGCAGGCCGGCTGGCCGGTGCCGCACACCGAGGTCGAGGTGGAGGGCGACCACTTCACGATGACCGGCGAGCACAGCCCCTCCACCGTGCGCGCCGTCCTCGACCGGCTCGCCGAGCCGTCCGCCTGACCTTCCCCGACCGTCCCGACCACCACGCCCGACCACCACGACCACCACGCCCCGACCACCACGGTCTCCCGATTCCCGACGAGGGTGAGCAGAACATGAGCACTGAGAACGGCCACCGGACCGGTTCCCTGGACCAGGCGGTCCTGGACGGCCAGGCCCCCTACCACCGCCGCGCGCTGACCTTCTACGACCTGGTGGTGTTCCGCGGCAGCGCACCGCTGTTCTGGCGCTGCTCGCCGCGGAACTTCCTGCAGATGTACAACACCTGCGTCGGCGCCGAGCACCTGGAGATCGGAGTCGGCACCGGCTACCTGCTGACCCGGACCCGGTTCCCGGTCTCGAACCCGAAGATCACGCTGGCCGACCTCAACCCCGCCACGCTCGACTTCACGGCCGAGCGGCTCGCGCACTTCAAGACCACCAAGGTGGTCGCCAACGCGCTGGAGCCGCTGCCGGTCCCCGAGGAGAGCCACGACTCGGCCGCCCTCAGCTTCCTGCTGCACTGCATCCCCGGCAGCCTGCGCGAGAAGGGCGTGGCCATCCGGCACGCGGCCGCGGCCGTGCGGCCCGGCGGCACGGTGTTCGGCAGCACGGTCCTGTCGTCGGGCGTCCCGGTCACCGGGGCCGGCCGCTGGCTGATGAACGACCTCAACGCGAAGGGCGTCTTCCACAACGACCAGGACGACCTGGAGGACCTGCGCGACCAGCTCAAGCAGAACTTCGACGACTTCGACCTGGTGGTGCGCGGCTCCGTCGGCCTCTTCCGGGGCCGGAAGGCGTAACGCGCACCCGCCCTCCTCGACGCACCCGCCCTCCTCGACACACCGACCGACCCCGGAAAGGACCCGCCGCCATGACCACCCACTGGTATCCGATCGAGGAGGCCGACGACTCGCTCTTCGCCAAGGCCCCGCTGTACCACGCCCGTTCGGTCGAGGTGCCCTACTCCGCCGAGGAGACCTGGGCGGCCCTGACCGGCGACGGTGTGTCCAGCTGGACCAAGGGGATGCGCCGGCTCACCTGGACCTCGCCGCGGCCGTTCGGCGTCGGCACCACCCGGGAGATCGAGATGGAGAGCGGCCTCGTCATCCGCGAGCGCTTCTTCCGCTGGGAGGAGGGCACCCGCAAGACCTTCACCGCGACCGAGGCGACCCGACCGATCTTCCGCCACCTGGTGGAGGACTACGTGGTGGAACCGACCGGGACCGGCGCCCGGTTCAGCTGGCGCTGGGCGGCCGAGCTGAACCGTCCGTGGTCGTTCCTGCAGGGCGCGCTGGACCGCTTCTTCTTCGCCCCCACCGGCCGCTCGCACATCGACGGCCTGCCCGCCCACATGGCCGCCCTGCGCAGCGCCGCGCGCCGCTGAGCACCCGCTCAGACACCCCGCCCGCCCCCGAACGAAAGCAGACCCGAATGTGCGGGATCGCCGGCTGGATCTCCTTCCAGCACGACCTCGAACGTGAACTCCCCGCCCTCACCGCCATGACCGACACCATGCTCTGCCGCGGTCCGGACGCCGGCGGCACCTGGCTGTCCCGTCACGCGGCGCTGGGCCACCGCAGGCTCGCCGTCATCGACCTGGCGGGCGGTGTCCAGCCCATGGTGGTCGAGACGCCGGACGGCCCGGTCGCGATGACGTACAGCGGTGAGGCCTACAACTTCACCGAGCTGCGGGACGAACTCCGGCGCCGGGGACACGAGTTCCGCACCTCCAGCGACACCGAGGTCGTCCTGCGCGGCTACCTGGAGTGGGGGCAGGCGGTCGCCGACCGGCTCGACGGCATGTACGCGCTGGGCATCTGGGACGGCCGGGTGGAGCGGCTGGTGCTGCTGCGCGACCGCCTGGGCATCAAGCCGCTCTACTACTACCCCACCGCCGACGGCGTGCTGTTCGGTTCGGAGGCGAAGGCCCTGCTGGCCCACCCGGCGGTGGACCCGGTGGTGGACACCGACGGCTTCCGCGAGCTGTTCGGCTTCGTCAAGGCCCCCGGCCGCGCGGTCTGGGCGGGCATGCACGAGGTGAAGCCCGGCACCACGGTGACCGTCGACCGCTCCGGGCTGCGCGAGCACGTGTACTGGCGGCTGGAGGTGGCCGAGCACCGTGACGACACCGGAACCACCGTGCGACGCGTCCGCGAACTGCTGGAGGACAGCGTGGCCCGGCAGCTGGTCGCCGACGTGCCGCAGTGCGTGCTGCTCTCCGGCGGGCTCGACTCCAGCGCCCTGACCGCCCTGGCCGGCCGGCGGCTGGCCGCCGGGGGCGAGCGGGCGCGCACCTTCACCGTCGACTTCGAGCAGCCGGACGCGTTCCGCCCGGACGAGCTGCGCGGCTCACCGGACGCGCCGTTCGCCCGCGAGGTGGTCGGGCACGTCGGCACGGTGCACCACGACATCCGGCTGGACTACCGGGAGTTGGCCAACCCCGAGGTGCGCCGGGCCACCGTGACCGCCCGCGACCTGCCGTTCGGCTTCGGCGAGGCGGACAACTCGCTCTACCTGCTCTTCAAGGCGATCCGGGAGCACTCGACGGTCGCGCTCTCCGGCGAGTCGGCCGACGAGATCTTCGGCGGCTACCCGTGGTTCCACCTGCCGGCGGTGCAGCAGGTCGCGATGTTCCCGTGGGTGACGGCCTCCGGTCTCGGCCCGAGGAACCACCCCACCAAGCTGATCGACCCCGACCTGCTGCTGCGGACCCTCGACGTCCCCGGCTACTGGGCGCAGCGCTGGAGCGATTCGGTCGCCGAACTCCCGTTCGTGGACGGCGAGGACGCGCACGAGCGGCGGATGCGCGAGTTCTGCTACGTGCACCTGACCAGCCTGCTGGGTCTGCTGCTGGACCGCAAGGACCGGATGAGCATGGCGGTCGGCCTGGAGGTGCGGGTGCCGTTCTGCGACCACCGACTGGTGGAGTACGTGTTCAACACGCCCTGGGCGATGAAGACGTTCGACGGCCGGGAGAAGAGCCTGCTGCGCGCCGCGGTGCGGGACATCCTGCCGGGATCGGTGGTGGAGCGGGTGAAGGCGCTCTACCCGCACACCCAACAGATCGCCTACGTGGGCCAGTTGCAGCGGCAGGTGGGCGAACTGCTGTCGGACGACCACCAGGCGGTCGCGTTCTTCGACCGCACCGCGCTCACCAGGGCCGTCGGCGCGCAGCCCGAGGCCGTCGAGCGGGACGAGCGCGAGGCGTTCGAGCGCGTCCTCGACCTGGCCGTCTGGCTCGACCTCCACCGCCCGACCGTCAAGCTCTCCTGAGGAGTCCGCCATGCCTGTCGACAACGACGTCTACAACACCCATTCCTGGTGGGACGACAACCAGCCGTTCGCCACGCTGGAGGCCTTCACCCCGGCCCGGTTCGACTACTTCCACGACGTCCTGACCAACCGGCTGCGGCTGGACCTCAAGGGGCTCGACGTGCTCGACGTGGGGTGCGGCGGCGGTCTGCTGGCCGAGCACTTCGCCCGGACCGGCGCCCGGGTCACCGGGGTGGACCCGTCCGGTCCGTCGCTGGAGGCCGCCGGCGAGCACGCCCGGCAGTCCGGCCTGGAGATCGCCTACCAGCAGGGATTCGCCGAGCAACTGCCCTTTCCGGACGGGACGTTCGACATCGTCTACTGCTGCGACACGCTGGAGCACGTCACCTCGGTGGACCAGGCGGTCGCCGAGGCGGTCCGGGTGCTCAAGCCGGGCGGCCACTACCTGTACGACACCATCAACCGGACCCTCCGGTCCAAGCTGGCGATGATCAAGATGGCGCAGGACTGGAAGTCCGTCAGCTTCGCGCCCAAGGACCTGCACGACTGGAAGAGCTTCATCAAGCCGGCCGAGCTGCACGCGGTCTTCCGCAGGCACGACCTGGCCAACCAGGATCTGATCGGATTCGCCTCCACCCGGCCGCAGTCGGAGCTGCTGAAGGCGATGCGCCGGCGCGCCCGGGGCGAGATCACCTACGGCGAGCTGGGACGGCAGTTCCGGCTCGGCGTTCACAAGGACACGTCGGTGATCTACGCCGGCTACGCGCGGAAGGCAGCGAAGTGACCATGGCGACCCCCACCCCCACCCCCGACGTCCGGGTTCCGGTGCTGATCGTCGGCGCAGGACCGGCCGGCCTGACCGCCTCGCTGGCGCTCTCGCGCTACGGCGTGCCGCACCTGGTGGTCGGCAAGTACCCCGGCACCGCGCACACCCCGCGCGCCCATCTGCTGAACCAGCGCACCGGCGAGATCCTGCGCGACCTCGGCGTGGAGCGCGAGGTGCTGGCCGAGGCGACGCCGAGCCCGCTGCTGTCCAACCACGTCTTCATGTCGACCTTCGCCGGCCCCGAGGTGAGCCGGCTGGACGCGTACGGCAACGGCCCGGACCGGATCGGCGACTACCTCGCGGCCAGTCCGAGCACGATGTGCAACCTCGCCCAGCACCTGCTGGAGCCGCTGCTGGTCGAGCAGGTCCGGCAGGCCGGGGTCGGCGAACTCCGTTTCGGCCAGGAGTTCCTGCGCATGGAGCAGGACGAGGACGGGGTCACGGCCGTGGTCGCCGACCGGCAGTCCGGCCTGGAGTACACCGTGCGCGCCGACTACGTGATCGGTGCCGACGGTGCGAAGAGCCGGGTGATGGAGCAGGCCGGGCTCACCGTGGAGGGTGCCACCGGGCTGGCCAAGGTCGCCTCGGTCTGGTTCGAGGCGGACCTCTCGCGCTACTGCGCCGACCGCCCGGCCATCCTCTACATGGGCGCCGTGCCCGGCAACCCGCCCGAGGACGGTCGGGTGTTCGTCAGCATCCGGCCCTGGAACGAGTGGGTCTACCTGCGCTTCCTCGACCACGGCGGCGAGTTCGACCGGGACGACCACGAGGAGATCCGCGCGCACCTCCGGGAGAGCATCGGCGACCCGTCCGTCGAGATCCGGATCAAGAGCGTCTCGCCGTGGGAGGTCAACGCGGTGGTCGCCCCCCGCTACTCGCAGGGCCGGGTGTTCTGCGTCGGCGACGCGGTGCACCAGATGCCGCCGACCAACGGCCTAGGGCTGAACTCGGCGGTCGCCGACTCGTTCAACCTGTGCTGGAAGCTGAAGCTGGTCCTGGACGGCACGGCCTCGCCCGCCCTGCTGGACACCTACCAGGACGAGCGGCTGCCGGTCGGCGGGCAGATCGTCGACCGCGCGGTCCGCAGCATGCTCGACTTCCTCGGCATCCCGGCGGCGCTGGGCTTCACCGCCGAGCAGAGCGCCGCCGAGCAGTGGGGGCTGCTGCGCGGCCTCGCCGACGACACCGAGGAGGCGGCCGCCCGGCGCGCCGCGCTGGCCGCCGCGACCGACCGGATCAACTACCAGGTGAACGCGCACGGCGTGGAGATCGGCTACCGCTACCGGGCCGGCGCCCGGGTGGACGACGGCACGCCCGAACCGGTCGGCGACCGGGACCCGGAGCTGTACTACCAGCCCACCACCTGGCCGGGCGCCCGCCTGCCGCACGCCTGGCTGGAGGACGGCGGCCGTCGCCGCTCCACCCTGGACGTGGTCGGCCGGGGCCGCTTCGTCCTGCTCACCGGCCGCGGCGGCGGGCGCTGGCACGACGCCGCCCGCGAGGCCGCCCGGCTCACCGGAGTGCCCGTCACGGTCCGCACGATCGGCGCCACCGAGGGCCTGCGGGACCCGTACGGGGCGTGGGAGCGGCTGCGCGAGGTCGACGCGGACGGCGGCGTCCTGGTCCGCCCGGACGGACACGTGGCCTGGCGCGCCCAGCGCGCCGACTCCGCCGACGAGTTGCCGAAGGTGCTGGCCGGCCTCCTGCAGACGCCGGCCGGTCCGACGACCTGACCCCCTGCCGGGCGGCCCCCTCCTGGCAGGGGGTCGCCCGGCGCTCGCCGGTCACCGCGACGAGCCGACGGACTGGACGGGCCGTCCACCGGCCGGCGACCGGTGGGCGACCCGTCCGGACACCACCACTCCCGAACCACTCCCGAACCACTCCCGAATGAGGACACCTCATGGCAGAGACCGACCCGGGCACCGGCGACGCCCGTTGGATGCGACGGTTCCACCCGGCCCCGGCCGACGCCCCGACGCTGGTCCTGCTCCCGCACGCCGGCGGCGCCGCCGGCTTCTTCCGCACCTTCGCGACCGCCCTGAAACCGCGGTTCGACGTGCTGGCCGTCCAGTACCCGGGGCGGCAGGACCGCCGCACCGAGCCCGGGGTCGAGGACCTCGCCGAGTACGCCGACCGGATCCACCGGGCCCTCCCCTCCGACGGCCGCCCGCTCACCCTCTACGGCCACAGCATGGGCGCACTGCTCGCCTTCGAGGTGGCCCGTCGCCTGGAGGCGGACGGCCGGGCGCCGCTCGCGGTGGTCGTCTCCGGCAGCCGCGCCCCGTCCGTCCGCCGCGAGGGCACCGTCCACCTGCGCGACGACGCCGGCCTGATCGCCGAACTGCGCGAACTGAGCGCCACCCACAGCAGCCTGCTCGCCGACGAGGAAGTCCTACGGATGATCCTCCCGGCGCTGCGCAGCGACTACACCGCCGTCGAGCGCTACACCTGCCCGCCCGGTGCGGTGCTGACCAGCCCGCTGCTGGCGGTGACGGGCGACGCCGACCGCTGGACCAGCGTCGAGGACGCGGCGGCGTGGAGCGGCCACACCACCGGCGCGTTCCGTCTGGAGGTACTCGCCGGCAGCCACTTCTTCGTCGCCGACCACTGGGATCGGATCGCCGGCCTGGTCTCCGGCTTCGCCCTCGGCGCGCCCGCCTGACGCGGTTCTCCCGACGCGGCGCGTCCGGGGCTCCCGGGTGGCCGGGAGCCGTGCCGCCTCTCGGATTCGGCCTCCGGGGAGCCCGGTTGGTTCGCCCCACCGGTGGCACGGGCTACTACGCCTTGGGCACCGAGAAGCCGAAGAGCCTGTCGGAGCAGGCGGCGAAGAGGTGGTCGCCGGCGGGGAACGCCGACCAGTCCCCGGACGCGCCGCTGACCGGGTGGTGCCAGACCTGCTTCCCGTCGCCGGCGTGGAAGCCGTACAGCCCTGCCGGACCTGCGGCGAGGAAGAGGCCGCGCACCGCTCCCCCGGGAACTGCAGCTCGCCGAGGCCGGATCCGGCCGTCTGCGCAGCCGGGAAACCACGCGACTGCTGTCGGCGGGTGATGCGAGACTCTGCCCCATGAAGCCCAACGATCCCAAAGACGACCTGCACCGCTACCTCAAGGCTGCTCGCGGAGCCATCATGTGGAAGCTGGACGGACTGTCCGAGTACGACAGCCGCCGCCCCCTGACACCGACCGGCACCAACCTCCTCGGCCTCGTCAAGCACCTCGCCAGCGTCGAGTTCGGGTACTTCGGCCCGACCTTCGGCCGCCCGCACGACGAATCGCTCCCCTGGCACGAGGAGGGCGCCGAGCCCAACTCGGACATGTGGGCACCCGCCGACGAGTCGCGCGAGGACATCGTCGGCCTCTACCACCGCGCCTGGGCGCACGCGGACGCGACGATCGAGGCGCTGCCGCTCGACGCGATGGGCCACGTCGCGTGGTGGGGCGACAAGGGCGACGTGACGCTTCAGCGGATCATGCTGCACATGACGGCCGAGACGAACCGTCACGCCGGCCACGCCGACATCGTCCGCGAGCTGATCGACGGCAGGGCCGGCCTGCGGGAAGGCCTCAGCAACATGGACGGCGGCGACGAGGCCTGGTACCAGGAGTACTGGAACAGGCTGGAGGCGTCCGCCAGGGAGGCCCAGGCCAAGCCGAGCTGACTGGCGTCCGTTCGGGGAGGCGGGTGCCCCCCTGGTGGCGCGCGTGGTCGCCGGCCTCCCCCGGCCCCTCGCCTGAGGGTGTCGCCCGTCCTGCACGTCGATGACGCGAGGGGCTGTGCCATGACGGCGCGCTCCCCGTCCGTCCCGTCGATCGGAGCGGCGGTGCGAGGTCGGCGGCGTAGGCGGCGGCCCGGTCTGCGAGCCCGCTCCCCGGCGGCCTCGCAGACCTGCTGTGCGCGGCGGCGCGCCTCGCCGATCAGCGGCGTAGGGCTGCGTCGAGTCGGTGGTAGAGCGTGTCCAGCCGACTGCGGCCAGGGCTGCGGACCGGCATCTGCCGCACGATCCCGCGAACTGCCGGCGAGGCGTGCTCGATCGCCCACCGGATCTCCTCGTCACCGACGCTGGCCTCCTCGCCTGCCGCGATCTCACGGGCGCGCGCCCCGTGAACCGCGGGCGCAAGGACGTGCTTGACCTGGTGAGGGGTGGCCAACGGGTGGATGTAAGGGGTCGCCGCCGCGTAGCCCGCAGCGCGGGCGGCGGCGGTGGCAGCCGGATCGCCGACCTCGCGCGCGGCTGCGAGAGCCGCCCAGGCGAGGGAGCGCAGCAGCCCCTTCCGCGCCTCTCCGCGCGCGAAGGCCCGGACACCCCCGATCGCCTCGCGCGGACGGGTGTCGGAGGGAGCCTGCGCCTCGAACAGCGGCAGCACCCGCTCGACGCAGTCGGCCGCCCAGATCCCCAGAAGTCGGCGGTCTTCTTCGCTCATGGTCACCTTGTTCACCCGCACATCCTGCCGGTTCCGGTGCTCCCTGTCGCGGCCGACCTGCCTGCCGCCCGCCCTCTGCGGAGTCATGACCTGGGCAAGCCAACTCTGCTGCGAGGAACGGGACAAGACGTCTCATCAGCCGCTGCGCGACTCTCCCGAGCGGTGACGACCCGGCCACCGTGGAGACACGCGTCGACCCGGACAAGAACCGCCGAGGCGGCATCCGCCGGTCACTTCAGGCGCGGGCCGGCGCCCGGTGGCGGCGCCGTGGCCCGACCGCATCGACGCACCGGCACCCGTCGCGTCGACCGAGGTGCTGTCCCACCGGCACGTCAACGGACAACAGCCCCTGACAGCAACAGCGGTGAGGACCTGGCGGGCCATGGAGTCGCCGCTGGGGCGTCACTTCGGGGAGGCGGGGAAGGTCGGTGCCACCTCGCTCAGGTCCAGGAGCACGCCCGCGAGCGATGCGATCAGTTGAGCGGCGGTGACCAGATCGGCCGGCGGGCACTCCAGGATGACGTCACCGGCCGGTTCCCCGGTGGCGACGTGCAGCCTCTCGAGCGGCTCGTTCGGGCGTGGAAACGTCGTCGTGACCCACACCCGGCTGATCCGGGCGACCGGTATCTCCACCCCCGGCCGGCCGTCGTGCGCGTCCGTCCGGACGTGCTCCCGGGTGATCAGGACCCGGCCGAGGACGACCGACCCGGTCTCGTCGAGCAAGCGCAGGCCCGCGCGCAACCGCCCCGAGAACGCTCCCTCCGTCAGCACCCGGGCGAGCCCGGGACCGCCGCCCACGATCTGCCGGGCGGCGAAGCCGAAGCCCTCGGCACCGGCGATGGCGACCCCGTAGCCGTACAGCGGGGGGCCGACCCGCTGGGGCACCACTCGCTTGATCCGCACGCTCACCTCGGGCCAGGCAGCGAACTTCTTCACCTGCCCCCACAGCCCGGTGAACACGATTCCCTCGTCGAAGATGTGGACGGCCTTGTTGGCGCGGGTGAGGGCCCCCAGCGCGACGAAGGGCAGCGCGGGGACGAAGTACACCGCCACCGCTCCCCAGCCGAACCCTTCCACCGAGACCCAGCCGGCGGCCCACGACAGTGGCACCAGGGCCATGCCGAACCAGAAGAGCCCGTTGAACCGGTACCGCTCCCGAAGAGCACCCAGCCCGTGGGACTCCGCCGCCCGCGACGCACGCTCCGAGCCCATCAGGCCTCCGCTCCCCCGGCCAACCAAGCCGTCCCCGCCCGTCCACAGCACCTTGGCACACCGCCAGGCGTGTTGACTACGGCGTGCGCGAATCCCGAACCCGGCAGCGCCCTCCGGCCGTCGAGGCCGTCCCAGGACGGCAGGAGGCGACCTCGCGCCCCCACGGCTGTCCTTGTCGAGACGGCATCGCGTCGAGCGCGGTCATGATCGGCAGTCAGTTTCCGGACCGTGCCGAACCGGCAGCCCCGAAGACCCCGCCGTCCGTCGACGGAAATGATCCAGTACGGCTCAACCTCCCTGCGCCGCACGGGACCTGATGACGCACATCACCTCGCGCCCACGCTGCGGTCCGGGTGCGTGAATCGCTACGCTCAGCTTGAACCGGGTCAAGTTACTACCGAGTAGTTGTCGCTCCGTGGCCTTCGAGGAGCCCGCATGCAAATCGCCGCGATCATCGTGTCGCTGGTCCTGGCCGTGGTCGGCGTGGCGCTCTTCGCCCGCGCGTTCCTCCAGATCTACGGCTTCGTCCGGCTCGGTCGGAACGTGCCGGCCGGCTCGCGCACCAACGACTGGAAGGACCGCACGCTCACCGTCGCCCGCGAGTTCCTCGGACACACCCGGATGAACCGCTGGGGCGTCGTCGGCGTCGCGCACTGGTTCGTCGCCGTCGGCTTCTTCACCCTGGTACTGACCCTGGTCAACGCCTTCGGCCAGCTGTTCAAGGCCGACTGGCTGCTGCCGGTCATCGGCGACTGGACGCCCTACGGCGTCTTCGTCGACTTCATCGGCGTGATGTCCACGCTCGGCATCGCGACGCTGATCGTGATCCGGCAGCTGAGCCACCCGCGCCGGCCGGGCCGCAAGTCGCGCTTCGCGGGCTCCGACTTCGGCCGGGCGTACTTCGTCGAGGCCGTCATCCTGATCGTCGGCCTCTGCGTCTACACCATGCACGGCCTGGACGGCGCGCTGCACGGTGTGGACGGCTACCAGGCGGCGTACTTCCTGTCGTACCCGCTGGTCGCCGCGTTCAAGGGGATGAGCGTCTCCACGCTGCAGACGCTGGTCCACCTGTTCGCGACGATCAAGATCGCGACCTCCTTCATCTGGATGATCACTGTCTCGCTCAAGACCGACATGGGTGTGGCCTGGCACCGCTTCCTCGCCTTCCCCAACATCTGGTTCAAGCGCAACGCCAAGGGCGACGTCGCGCTCGGCGCGCTGCTGCCGATGACCAGCGGCGGCCAGCCGATCGACTTCGAGGACCCGGCCGACGACGCCGTCTTCGGCGCCTCCCAGGTCGAGCACTTCTCCTGGAAGGGCATCCTCGACTTCTCCACCTGCACCGAGTGCGGCCGCTGCCAGTCGCA
>NZ_JBHJVK010000114.1:0-15242 GCF_042264695.1 Kitasatospora sp. NPDC056138
GCCGACGGAGTCGACGGTTGATGCCACGGCCAGTGAGCCGTTGTCGGGTTCGTGTGTTCCGATCGGTCGGCCGGTGGTCAACACCCGGGTGTATGTGCTGGATGAGAACCTGCTGCAGGTGCCGCAGGGTGTTGCGGGTGAGTTGTACATTGCGGGTCGGGGTCTGGCGCGTGGTTATCTGAACCGGCCGGGGTTGTCGGCGGAGCGGTTCGTGGCGGATCCGTTCGGTGGGGCCGGGGGCCGGATGTACCGGACGGGTGATCTGGTGCGGTGGAACCGGGACGGTGAGCTGGAGTACCTGGGCCGGACGGATGAGCAGGTGAAGATCCGTGGGTTCCGGATCGAGCCGGGTGAGGTGCAGGCTGTGCTTGCGCGGCGTCCTGAGGTCGCCCAGGCGGTGGTGGTTCCGCGTGAGGATCAGCCTGGTGACACCCGGCTGGTGGCGTATGTCGTTCCGGACGCGGGTGATGGTGCTCAGGTTGATGCCGTCGAGCAGGTTGCGGACTGGCGGGAGTTGTACGACTCGGTGTACGGCCGGCCCACTGCGCCTCTGGGTGAGGATTTCGCGGGTTGGGACAGCTCGTACACGGGTGAGGCGATCCCGCTGGAGGAGATGCGGGAGTGGCGTGCGGCGACGGTGGAGCGGATCCGTTCCCACGCGCCGCGGCGGGTGCTGGAGATCGGTGTCGGTTCGGGTCTGCTGATGGCGCCGCTGGCGCAGGAGGTGGAGTCCTACTGGGGCACCGATCTGTCGCAGGCCGTGGTGACGCGTCTCATCGGGCAGGTCGCGGAGCGGGGCTGGGAGCATGTCCGGTTGCGCTGCCAGAGTGCGGAGGACTTCACCGGTCTGCCGGCGGGCTACTTCGACACGATCGTCATCAACTCCGTCGCGCAGTACTTCCCGAACCAGGACTACCTCACCTCCGTCCTCACCCAGGCGTTCCACCTTCTCGCCGAGAGCGGCCGGATCGTCCTGGGCGACATCCGCCACGCCGGACTGCTGCGCACCCTCCAGAGTGCCGTGCAGGCGCCGAGGGCCACCAGTGCCGCGCAACTGCGCTCGGCGGTGGAGCACGCGTTGGTGGTGGAGAAGGAGCTCCTGGTCCACCCGGACTACTTCACCGCCTTCGCCGCCACCCACCGTGCGGGTGTGGACATCCGCCTCAAGCGCGGTTCGGCGCACAACGAGCTCACCCGTCACCGCTACGACGTCACCCTCCACAAGAACCCGGCGGAGCTGACCGACATTGCCGGGCTGGGTGACCTGGCCGACCTGCCGATTCTGCACTGGGGGAGCGACCTCACGACCTTGGAGCAGCTTGGGGAGCGGCTGGCCGAAGGCGGCCTTCGTGTGGTGGGTGTTCCCAACGCGCGTCTGACGGGTGAGGCGGCCGCCGTCGAGGCCCTGGACGCCGGGGAGGACCTGGCCGCCGTGCGGTCGGCGCTCGGCTCGGGTGCCGGGATCGACCCGGAGGCCTTCCACCGGTGGGCCACCGAACGTGGCTTCGAGGCGGTCACCACGTGGAGCTCCGAGCAGCCGGCCGCGTTCGACGCGGTCCTGCTGGACGCGGTCGACGCCCAAGCGGTGACCGGCATCTACCGATCCTCCGGGGGCGGTTCTGCTCTGACGAACACTCCGGCGCGGGCGCGGACCAGTGGGGCGTTGGTGACGGCTCTGCGGCAGGTGTTGCAGGCGCAGTTGCCGGACTACATGGTGCCGTCGGCGATCGTCACCCTCGACCACATTCCGCTGACCCCGAACGGGAAGATCGACCGCAAGGCCCTTCCCGCGCCGGACTACGCGTCCGCGGGTGGTGGCCGTGCGGCTCGTACGCCGCAGGAGGAGATCCTGTGTGCGCTGTTCGCCGAGGTCCTGGGCGTGCCCGGTGTCACGGTGGACGACGACTTCTTCGCTCTCGGTGGCCATTCGCTGCTGGCGACCCAGCTCGGCAGCCGGATCCGGACCACCCTCGGCACCGAGATGCCGCTCCAGACGCTCTTCGAGGCGCCGACCGTCGCCAAGCTCTCCGCGCGGCTCGACGAGGGCGCGACGCGTCCCGCTCTTGTCGCGCTGCCCCGGCCCGAGGTGCTGCCGCTGTCCTTCGCCCAGCAGCGGCTGTGGTTCCTGCACCAGCTCGAAGGCCCTTCGGCCACCTACAACATGCCGCTCGCCCTGCGGCTGACCGGTGACCTGGACCGGCAGGCACTGGGGGAGGCCATCAACGACGTGATCTCCCGGCACGAGGCGCTGCGCACGGTCTTCGAGGAGGTTGACGGGCAGCCCCGTCAGCGCGTCCTCGACCCCGCGCAGGCCCGTATCGACCTGCACGTCCAGCAGGTCGGCCAGGCCGACGTCATGCAGGTGCTGGACCAGGCCGCCCGCCACGAGTTCGACCTTTCGGTCCAGGTGCCGCTGCGCGCCGAGCTGTTCACCGTCAGCCAGGGTGAGTCGGTGCTGCTGCTGGTGCTGCATCACATCGCCGGTGACGGCTGGTCCATGGGCCGGCTTGCCCAGGACCTGGTCGCCGGGTACTCCGCGCGCCTGACCGGCGCCGAGCCCGACTGGCCGCAGCTGCCGGTGCAGTACGCCGACTACACGCTGTGGCAGCGCGACCTGCTCGGTGACGACACCGATCCGGACAGCCCGTTCGTCCGCCAGCAGCGGTACTGGGCCGAGCAGTTGGCCGGTCTGCCGGAGCAGGTCACCGTTCCCGCGGACCGTCCCCGCCCGGCCGTGGCCAGCTACGCCGGTGACGTCAGCACCTTCGGTATCGACGCCGACCTGCACCAGGCGCTGTCCGAGCTGGCCCGCTCCACCGGAACCACCATGTACATGGTGCTGCAGGCGTCCTTCGCCGCTCTGATGACCCGCCTCGGCGCCGGGAGCGACATCCCGCTCGGCGCGCCGATCGCCGGGCGCACCGACGAGAACCTCGACCAGCTGATCGGGTTCTTCGTCAACACCCTGGTGCTGCGGACCGACACGGCGGGCAACCCGGCCTTCACCGACCTGCTCGCGCAGGTCCGCCGGACCAGCCTGGAGGCCTACGCCCACCAGGACATCCCGTTCGAGCACCTGGTGGAGAAGCTCAACCCGCACCGCTCCTCCAGCCATCACCCGCTGTTCCAGATCTCCCTGGGACTCCAGAACACCCAGCAGCCGTCCTTCGACCTGCCCGGACTGCACGTCGAGTCCGGCGGTATCGGTACCGGTACCGCGCGATTCGACCTCGCCATCGTCGTGACCGAGGAGCGTGGCGACAACGGCGAGCCCTCCGGCATGAACGGTGTGATCGAGTTCGCGACCGACCTGTACGACCGGTCGACGATCGAGGCGCTGACCGCGCGCTGGGCCCGACTGTTGAAGGCGGTCGCCGCCGACCCGTCCCGGCCCATCGGCTCGCCGGACATCCTCACCCCCGGCGAGCACAGCCAGCTCCGCGACTGGTCGGCCACCCCCCGCCCCGAGATCGCCGACGCCACCCTGCCCGAGCTGTTCGAGGCCCGGACCAAGGCGGGCCCGGACACGACCGTCCTCGACACCGGCGATGTGACCTGGAGCTACGCCGAGCTGAACGCCCGTGCCAACCAGATCGCGCACTGGCTGATCAGCCGCGGCATCGGCACCGAGCAGCTCGTCGGCCTGGCGCTGCCGCGCGGCGCCGAACTGTTCGCGGCGATCCTGGGTGTGGTGAAGGCGGGTGCCGGTTATCTGCCGGTCGACCCGGACTACCCGGCCGACCGCATCGCGTACATGCTCACCGACGCTGCTCCCGCCCTGCTGCTCAGCACCGACCGGTTGGCGCAGGAACTCTCCGGCAACGAGACCGAGATCGTCCCCCTCCGGGCCTACTCGGCCGACGCGGACCGGCAGCCGACCAGCGACCCGACCGACGTGGACCGGGTCGCCCCGCTCACCCCCCGCCACCTCGCCTACACCATCTACACCTCCGGCTCCACCGGCCGACCCAAGGGCACCACCGTCACCCACATCGGACTGGCCAGCCTCGCCGCCACCCTGGGCGATCGCTCCGCCACCGGCCCCGACAGCCGGACCCTGCAACTGGCCTCGCCCAGCTTCGACGCCTCGATGCTGGAATTCCTCATGGCCATCAGCAACGGCGGCACCCTCGTCCTGCCTCCGCCCGGCCGTCTCGCCGGCGAGGAACTCGGGCGCGTCCTCGCCGATCGGCGGATCACCCACGCCTTCATCCCGCCGTCCATCCTCGACACCGTCCCGGCCGAGATCGCACAGAACCTGCCCGACCTCGTCCACCTCCTCGTCGGCGCGGAGCCGTTCCCGCCGCACCTGGTCGAGCTCTGGGCGCCGGGCCGTGCGCTGTACAACGTCTACGGCCCGACGGAGACCACCGTCCTCACCACCATCAGCCGCCCACTCACCCAGCTGCCGACCCCGATCGGGTACCCGAACCACAACGTCCGGACCTATGTACTGGATGAACGTCTCCAGCCGACCCCTGTCGGGGTGGGCGGCGAGCTCTACATCGCCGGTAAGGGACTGACCCGTGGCTACCTCAACCGACCTGGGCTGACCGCCGAGCGCTTCGTCGCCGACCCGTTCGGCGAGGCCGGGGGCCGGATGTACCGGACGGGTGACCTGGTGCGGTGGAACCGGGACGGTGAGCTGGAGTACCTGGGCCGTAGCGACGACCAGGTGAAGATCCGTGGGTTCCGGATCGAGCCCGGCGAGGTCCAGGCCGCGCTCACCCGGCACCCGGCCGTCGCCCAGGCCGTCGTCGTCGCCCGTGAGGAGCAGCCCGGCGACACCCGCCTGGTGGCCTACGTCGTCCCGGACGCCGACGAGGGCGAACCCTCCCTGCCGCAGCTCCGCCGCGAGCTGGGGCATCAGCTTCCCGACTACATGGTCCCGGCCGCGATCATGGTGATCGACAGCATCCCGCTGACGCGGAACGGGAAGATCGACCGCAACGCCCTGCCCGCTCCCGTCTACGCGTCGGCCGGTATCGGCCGTGCGGCCCGCACCCCGCGGGAAGAGATCCTGAGCACGGCGTTCGCCGAGATCCTGGGGCTGCCCGGGGTCGGGGTCGACGACAACTTCTTCGACCTGGGTGGTCACTCGCTGCTGGCCACCCGTCTGATCAGCCGTATTCGTACGGCACTTGGCACCGAGATCCCGCTGCGCGCGATCTTCGAGGCCCCGACCGTGGCCCAGCTTGCCCGGCGATTGGCCGACCACGCGGGCGATCTGCGCCCCGCGCTCGAGCCGGTCGCCCGGCCTGAGGTGCTGCCGCTGTCGTTCGCCCAGGAGCGACTGTGGTTCCTGCACAAGCTCGAAGGCCCTTCCGCCACCTACAACATGGCCTTCGCCCTGCGCCTCACGGGCGACCTGGACGGGCATGCACTGCAGGACGCCCTCAACGATGTGATCACCCGGCACGAGGCGCTGCGTACCGTCTTCCGGGAGGTCGACGGACAGCCCAGCCAGCACATCCTTGCCCCCGACCAGGCGCGGATCACGCTGCAGGCCGTACCGAGCAGTGAAGGCATGCTCTCCGAGCAACTCGACGAAGCGGCCCGCCACGAGTTCGACCTGTCCGGCCAAGTGCCGCTGCGCGCCCAGCTGTTCACCGTCAGCCCGGCGGAGTCGGTGCTGATGCTGGTGCTGCACCACATCGCCGGTGACGGCTGGTCGCTGGCCCCGCTGGCCCGTGACCTGATCGCCGCCTACACCGCCCGTCTGACGGACGCCGAGCCCGACTGGCCGCAGCTGCCGGTGCAGTACGCCGACTACACGCTGTGGCAGCGTGACCTGCTGGGTGACGACACCGACCCGGACAGCCCGTTCAGCCGCCAGTACGGGTACTGGGCCGAGCAGTTGGCCGGCCTGCCGGAGCAGGTCACCGTTCCCACCGACCGTCCCCGCCCCACCACGGCCGGCAATGCCGGTGACGCGTGCGACTTCTCCTTCGGCGCCGACCTGCACCGGGACCTCGCCGAACTGGCACAGTCGGCCGGAGCGACGGTGTTCATGGTGCTGCAGGCATCCGTGGCCGCCCTGATGACCCGTCTCGGCGCCGGGACCGACATCCCGATCGGCTCTCCGATCGCCGGACGCACCGACGAGAACCTCGACGACCTGGTCGGCTTCTTCGTCAACACCCTGGTGCTGCGCACCGACACGGCGGGCAACCCGGCCTTCACCGACCTGCTCGCCCAGGTCCGCCGGACCAGCCTGGCGGCTCACGCCCACCAGGACACTCCGTTCCAGTACCTGGTGGAGAAGCTCAACCCGCAGCGCTCCGCCTCGCACCACCCGCTCTTCCAGGTGGCGCTCGCCCTGCAGAACAACGAGCAGGCCGACTTCGATCTGCCGGGACTGCAGGTGCGCTCGGAGAGCGCGCACACCAGCACATCGCGCTTCGACCTGATGATCACCCTGACCGAGGGGTACGGCGGCGAGCACGAGCCCGCGGGCATCGGTGGAGCCATCGAGTTCGCGACGGACCTGTACGACCGGTCGACGATCGAGGCGCTGATCGCGCGCTGGGCCCGGTTGTTGAAGGCGATCGCTGCCGACCCGTCCCGGCCGATCGGCTCGCTGGACATCCTCACGGATGGTGAGGAGATTCAGCTCCGGGACTGGGCGACCACGTCCCGGCCTGAGGTCGAGGACTCGACGCTGCCCGAGCTGTTCCAGGCCCGAGTGGCGGCCGCTCCGGACGCCATCGCGCTGGAGGCCGGGGATGTGACCTGGAGCTACGCCGAGCTGAACGCCCGTGCCAACCGGATCGCGCACTGGCTGATCAGCCGCGGCATCGGTACCGAGCAGCTCGTCGGCGTGGCGCTGCCGCGCAGTGCCGAGCAGCTTGCCGTGATCCTGGGCATCGCGAAGGCGGGTGCCGCCTACCTGCCGGTCGACCCGGACTACCCGGCCGACCGCATCGCGTACATGCTCGCCGACGCTGCTCCCGCCCTGCTGCTCACCACCGGGCGGCTGGCGCAGGAGCTGCCGGGCGGGCTGGACGTCGACGAGCTGGCCGAGGTCTGGGACGGGCAGCCCGTCACCGACCCGACGGATGCGGACCGGATCGCCCCGCTGACGGCGGCGAACACCGCGTACACCATCTACACCTCCGGCTCCACCGGCCGGCCCAAGGGCGTCACCGTCACCCACACGGGTCTGGCCTCGCTAATCGTCACTCTGGTCGAGCGCTGCGCCCTCGGCGAGGACAGCCGGGTGCTGCAGTTCACCTCTGCCAGCTTCGACGTCTCCGTCATCGAGCTGATGCTCGGATTCACCGTCGGAGTCACCCTGGTCGTGCCGCAGATTCCCCGACTGGCCGGTGAGGACCTTGCCCAGGTGCTCTCCGCCCAGCGGATCAGCCACGCTTTCCTTCCGCCGTCGGCCCTGGCAAGCCTGCCGTCCGGCACCGAAACCACCCTGCCCGACCTCGGCACCGTCGTCGTGGCCGGCGAGGCGTGCCCGCCCGACCTGGCCGAGCGCTGGTCGCAGGGACGCCGGATGATCAACGCCTACGGACCGACCGAAACCACCATCTACGCTTCGACTGGCGGTCCGCTGTCTGGTCCGAAGGCCCCGATCGGGCAGCCTGTCGTCAACACCCGGGTGTATGTGCTGGATGAGAACCTGCTGCAGGTGCCGCAGGGTGTTGCGGGTGAGTTGTACATTGCGGGTCGGGGTCTGGCGCGTGGTTATCTGAACCGGCCGGGGTTGTCGGCGGAGCGGTTCGTGGCGGATCCGTTCGGTGGGGCCGGGGGCCGGATGTACCGGACGGGTGACCTGGTGCGGTGGAACCGGGACGGTGAGCTGGAGTACCTGGGCCGGACCGACCACCAGGTGAAGATCCGTGGGTTCCGGATCGAGCCCGGCGAGATCCAGGCCGCCCTCACCAGGCACCCGGAGGTCGCCCAGGCGGTGGTGGTTCCGCGTGAGGACCAGCCTGGTGACACCCGCCTGGTGGCCTACATCGTTCCCGAGACCGGCGGTGGTGCCGAGGTCGACACCACCGAACAGGTCGAGGACTGGCGGGAGTTGTACGACTCCCTGTACGGCCGGCCCACCGCGCCTCTGGGTGAGGACTTCGCGGGTTGGAACAGCTCGTACACGGGTGAGGCGATCCCGTTGGAGGAGATGCGGGAGTGGCGTGCGGCGACGGTGGAGCGGATCCGTTCCCACGTGCCGCGGCGGGTGCTGGAGATCGGTGTCGGTTCGGGTCTGCTGATGGCGCCGTTGGCGCAGGAGGTGGAGTCCTACTGGGGCACTGATCTGTCGCAGGCTGTGGTGACGCGTCTCATCGGGCAGGTTGCGGAGCGGGGCTGGGAGCATGTCCGGTTGCGCTGCCAGAGTGCGGAGGACTTCACCGGTCTGCCGGCGGGCTACTTCGACACGATCGTCATCAACTCCGTCGCGCAGTACTTCCCGAACCGGGACTACCTCACCTCCGTTCTGACGCAGGCCCTGGGGCTGCTGGCGGACGGCGGCCGGATCGTCCTCGGTGACATCCGCCACCTGGGACAGCTGCGCACCTTCCACACCGCGGTCCAGGCAGCGCGGGCGACCGGCACCACTCAGCTTCACGCTTCGGTGGAGCACGCGTTGGTGGTGGAGAAGGAACTCCTGGTCCACCCGGACTACTTCACCGCCTTCGCCGCCGAGCGTGGTGCGGGTGTGGACATCCGGATCAAGCGCGGTTCGGCGCACAACGAGCTCACCCGTCACCGCTACGAGGTCACCCTCCACAAGGCCGCGGAGGCGCTGACGGATCTCGCCGGTGTGCCGGTGGTGCGTTGGGGGAGCGATGTGGCGGCCCTGGAGGAGCTTGGGGACCGGCTGGCCGAAGGCGGCCTTCGTGTGGTGGGTGTTCCGAACGCGCGTCTGACGGGTGAGGCGGCTGCCGTCGAGGCCCTGGACGCCGGGGAGGACCTGGCCGCCGTGCGGTCGGCGCTCGGCTCGGGTGCCGGGATCGACCCGGAGGCCTTCCACCGGTGGGCCGCCGAGCGTGGCTTCGAGGCGGTCACCACGTGGAGCTCCGAGCAGCCGGCCGCGTTCGACGCGGTCCTGCTGGACACGGTCAACGGCCTGGCGGTCACCGGTACTTACCGGCCGGGGCGGCTGGGTTCCGCTCTGACCAACTCCCCGGCGCGGGCGCGGACCAGTGGGGCGTTGGTGACGGCTCTGCGGCAGACGCTGCAGGCCCAGCTGCCGGACTACATGGTGCCGTCGGCGATCGTCACCCTCGACCACATCCCGCTGACCCCGAACGGCAAGATCGACCGCAAGGCCCTTCCCGCACCGGACTACACATCCACCGCTGGTGGCCGTGCACCGCGCACGCCGCAGGAGGAGATCCTGTGTGCGCTGTTCGCCGAGGTCCTGGGCGTGCCCGGTGTCACGGTGGACGACGACTTCTTCGCTCTCGGCGGCCACTCGCTGCTGGCGACCCAGCTCAGCAGCCGGATCCGGACCACCCTCGGCACCGAGGCGCCGCTCCAGACGCTCTTCGAGGCGCCCACCGTCGCCAAGCTCGCGCCGCGTCTGACCCAGGACAGCGAGCTGCGTCCGCCGCTCCTGCCCGCCACCCGGCCCAACCCCCTCCCCCTCTCCTACGCTCAGCAGCAACTCTGGTTCCTGCACCAGATGGAGGGGCCGTCGGCCACCTACAACATTCCGTTGGTGCTGCGGCTGACCGGTCAGCTGGATCAGCAGGCGCTGCGGGAGGCCATCAACGACGTGATCTCCCGGCACGAGGCGCTGCGCACGGTCTTCGAGGAGGTTGACGGGCAGCCCCGTCAGCGCGTCCTCGACCCCGAGCAGGCCCGTATCGACCTGCACGTCCAGCAGGCCGACCAGGCCGACGTCATGCAGGTGCTGAACCAGGCCGCCCGCCACGAGTTCGACCTTTCGGTCCAGGTGCCGCTGCACGCCGAGCTGTTCACCGTCAGCCCGACGGAGTCGGTGCTGCTGCTGGTGCTGCACCACATCGCCGGTGACGGCTGGTCGCTGGCGCCGCTGGCCCGCGACCTGGTCGCCGGGTACTCCGCCCGGCTGGAGGGTGCGGCACCGCAGTGGCCGCAGCTGCCGGTGCAGTACGCCGACTACACGCTGTGGCAGCGCGACCTGCTCGGCGACGACACCGATCCGGACAGCCCGTTCGTCCGCCAGCAGCGGTACTGGGCCGAGCAGTTGGCCGGTCTGCCGGAGCAGGTCACCGTTCCCGCGGACCGTCCCCGCCCGGCCGTGGCCAGCTACGCCGGCGACTCCATGACCTTCGGTATCGACGCCGACCTGCACCAGGCGCTGTCCGAGCTGGCCCGCTCCACCGGAACCACCATGTTCATGGTGCTGCAGGCCTCCTTCGCCGCTCTGATGACCCGCCTCGGCGCCGGGACCGACATCCCGCTCGGCGCGCCGATCGCCGGGCGCACCGACGAGAACCTCGACCAGCTCATCGGGTTCTTCGTCAACACTCTCGTGCTGCGGACCGACACGGCGGGCAACCCGGCCTTCACCGACCTGCTCGCGCAGGTCCGCCGGACCAGCCTGGAGGCCTACGCCCACCAGGACATCCCGTTCGAGCACCTGGTGGAGAAGCTCAACCCGCACCGCAGCACCACGCACCATCCCCTGTTCCAGGTCATGCTCGCCCTCCTCAACACCGAGCAGCCGAACTTCGAACTGCCCAACCTGCAGGCGGAGCCGGCCGGCGTGGCCTTGGGCACGTCCAGGTTCGACATGTTCATCAACATGGGCGAGCACCGGGACGACAACGGCACCCCGGCCGGCATGTTCGGCACGGTCGAGTTCGCCACCGACCTGTACGACCGGTCGACGATCGAGGCGCTGACCGCGCGCTGGGCCCGGCTGCTCAAGGCGGTCGCCGCCGACCCGTCCCGGCCCATCGGCTCGCTGGACATCCTCACCCCCGGCGAGCACCACCAGCTGCGTACCTGGGCGGCCACCCCCCGGCCTGAGATCAGCGACGCCACTCTGTCGGAACTGTTCCAGGCCCGAGTGCAGGCCACTCCTGATGCCACCGCCCTGGAGGCCGGGGACGCGACCTGGACGTACGCCGAGCTGAACGCCCGTGCCAACCGGATCGCGCACTGGCTGATCAGCCGGGGCATCGGTACCGAGCAGCTCGTCGGCCTGGCGCTGCCGCGCAGCGCCGAGCAGCTCGCCGTGATCCTGGGCATCGCGAAGGCGGGTGCCGCCTACCTGCCGATCGACCCGGACTACCCGGCCGACCGCATCGCGTACATGCTCGCCGACGCCGCTCCCGCCCTGCTCCTCACCACCGACCGGTTGAGCGAGAACCTCCTCGCCGCTGCCGGCACCGGCGGCGAGATCCTCACGATCGAGTCCCAGGCGAAGCGGTGGGACGACCAGCCCACCACCGACCCGACCGACGTGGACCGGATCGCCCCGCTCACCCCGGCGAACACCGCCTACACCTTCTACACCTCCGGGTCCACCGGTCGACCGAAGGGCAGCGTCATCGCCCACTCCGGGCTGGCCGACCTCATAACCACCGCAGTCGAGCGGTGTGAGGCCGGTCCCGACAGCCGCGTCCTGCAACTGGCCTCGCCCAGCTTCGACCCCGCTGTGGTCGAGATCTTCATGGCCTTCGCCGCAGGCGCAACCCTTGTACTGCCGTCCGGCGGCCGCCTCGCCGGCCTTGAGCTGGCCAGGGTCATCGCCGACCGGCACATCACGCACGCCTTCATCACGGCGTCGCGGCTCGCGAGCCTGCCCGAGGGAAGCGAGGCCGAACTGTCCGAGCTGGGCGTCCTGGGCATGATCGGTGAGCCCACACCGCCGGCACTGGTGGACCGCTGGTCGCCGGGCCGTCGGATGATCAACGCCTACGGACCGACGGAGTGCACCGTCTACGCGACGATCAGCCGCCCGTTCGCGGCCGGACGCGCCCCCATCGGGTACCCGATCGCCAACGCCCGAGTCCACGTGCTGGACGACTACCTGCAGCCGGTGCCCCCGGGTGTCGCGGGCGAGCTCTATGTCACGGGCAAGGGCGTGGGCCGTGGCTACCTGAACCGCCCCGGTATGAGTGCCGAGCGGTTCGTGGCGGATCCGTTCGGTGCGGCCGGGGGCCGGATGTACCGGACGGGTGACCTGGTGCGGTGGAACCGGGACGGTGAGCTGGAGTATCTGGGCCGGACCGACCACCAGGTGAAGATCCGTGGGTTCCGGATCGAGCCCGGCGAGATCCAGGCCGCGCTCACCAGGCACCCCGAGGTCGCCCAGGCCGTCGTCATCGCTCGTGAGGAGCAGCCCGGCGACGTACGTCTGATCGCCTACGTCGTGCCAAGCGGCGGAGGCGAGCCCTCACTGCCGCAGCTCCGGCAGGACCTGCGGCAGCAGCTCCCGGACTACATGGTCCCCGCCGCTGTCGTGGTCATCGATCACATCCCGCTCACCCCGAACGGGAAGATCGATCGCGCGGCGCTCCCGGCTCCCGACCACGCCCCCGTCTCCACGGGGCGTGCCCCCCGCACCCCGCGGGAAGAGATCCTGTGCGCGCTGTTCGCCGAGGTGCTGGGGCTGCCGAGTGTCGGGGTCGACGACAGCTTCTTCGACCTGGGCGGTCACTCGCTGCTGGCCACCCGTCTGATCAGCCGCATCCGCAAGACCCTGGGCATCGAAGCCCCGCTGCGGGCCTTCTTCGAGGCCCCGACCGCGGCCCAGCTGGCCGAGCGTCTGGCAGACGGTGACGAGCAGACGCGGCTCGCCCTGGCGCCGGTCACCCGGCCCGAGGCCATCCCGCTGTCGTTCGCCCAGGAGCGACTGTGGTTCATCCACAAGCTCGAGGGCCCTTCCGCCACCTACAACATGCCGCTAGCCCTGCGCCTGACCGGTGATCTGGACCGGCAGGCACTGCAGGACGCCCTCAACGACGTCATCGCGCGCCATGAATCGCTGCGCACCGTCTTCCGGGACGTCGACGGACGGGCCCGCCAGCACATCCTCGATCCCGTCCGGGCCCGCATCTACCTGAAGGTCGTCCCCGCGGACGAGGACCGGATCCACGAGCAGCTGAACCGGGCCGCGCGCCACGAGTTCGACCTGTCCGGCCAGGTGCCGCTGTACGCGGAGCTGTTCACCGTCAGCCCGGCGGAGTCTGTGCTGCTGCTGGTGCTGCACCACATCGCGGGTGACGGCTGGTCGATGGCGCCGCTGGCCCGTGACCTGATCGCCGCCTACACCGCCCGTCTGACGGACGCCGAGCCCGACTGGCCGCAGCTGCCGGTGCAGTACGCCGACTACACGCTGTGGCAGCGCGACCTGCTGGGTGACGACACCGACCCGGACAGCCCGTTCAGCCGCCAGTACGAGTACTGGGCCGAGCAGTTGGCCGGCCTGCCGGAGCAGGTCACCGTTCCCACCGACCGTCCCCGCCCCACCACGGCCGGCAACGCGGGTGAGGTCTGCGACTTCTCCTTCGGCGCGGACCTGCACCGGGATCTCGCTCAGCTGGCCCGGTCGGCCGGAGCGACGGTGTTCATGGTGCTGCAGGCATCCGTGGCCGCCCTGATGACCCGTCTCGGCGCCGGGACCGACATCCCGATCGGCAGCGGCATCGCGGGACGCACCGACGAGAACCTCGACCACCTCGTCGGGTTCTTCGTCAACACCCTGGTGCTGCGCACCGACACGGCGGGCAACCCGGCCTTCACCGACCTGCTCGCGCAGGTCCGCCGGACCAGTCTGGAGGCCTACGCCCACCAGGACGTCCCCTTCCAGTACCTGGTGGAGAAGCTCAACCCCCGCCGTTCCGCGGCACACCACCCGCTCTTCCAGGTCATGCTGGCCCTGCAGAACAACGAGCAGGCCGACTTCCAGCTCCCCGGACTGCGGGTCAGCCACGAGCCCGCGACCACGGACACGTCCCGTTTCGATCTGTTCGTCAACATCGGCGAGTTCCATGAGCGCGACGGCTCGCCCACAGGGGTCGCCGGGTACATCGAGTTCGCGACGGACCTGTACGACCGGTCGACGATCGAGGCGCTGATCGCGCGCTGGGCCCGGTTGTTGAAGGCGATCGCTGCCGACCCGTCCCGGCCGATCGGCTCGCTGGACATCCTCACGGATGGTGAGGAGATTCAGCTCCGGGACTGGGCGACCACGTCCCGGCCTGAGGTCGAGGACTCGACGCTGCCCGAGCTGTTCCAGGCCCGAGTGGCGGCCGCTCCGGACGCCATCGCGCTGGAGGCTGGTGATGTGACCTGGAGCTACGCCGAGCTGAACGCCCGTGCCAACCGGATCGCGCACTGGCTGATCAGCCGGGGCATCGGTACCGAGCAGCTCGTCGGCGTGGCGCTGCCGCGCAGTGCCGAGCAGCTTGCCGTGATCCTGGGCATCGCGAAGGCGGGTGCCGGTTATCTGCCGGTCGACCCGGACTACCCGGCCGACCGCATCGCGTACATGCTCGCCGACGCTGCTCCCGCCCTGCTGCTCACCACCGGGCGGCTGGCGCAGGAGCTGCCGGGCGGGCTGGCCGTCGACGAGCTGGCCGAGGTCTGGGACGGGCAGCCCGTCACCGACCCGACGGATGCGGACCGGATCGCCCCGCTGACGGCGGCGAACACCGCGTACACCATCTACACCTCCGGCTCCACCGGCCGGCCCAAGGGCGCCATCGTCACCCACACCGGACTGGCCTCGCTCGCCTCCACTCTGGTCGAGCGCTGCCGCACCACGGCGCAGAGCCGGGTCGTGCAGCTTGCCTCGCCCAGCTTCGACGCCTCCGTCCTGGAACTGCTGATGGCCATCAGCAACGGCGGGACCCTCGTCCTGCCCCCGCCGGGCCGTCTCGCCGGTGAGGACCTCGCCCGAATCCTGGCCGACCGGCGCATCACCCACGCGTTCATTCCGCCGTCCATCCTGGCCACCCTCCCGGCCGAGTCGCCCAGCACGCTCACCGAGCTCTCCAGCCTCATCGTCGGTGCCGAGGCGTGCCCGCCCCACCTGGTTCCGCTGTGGGCACCGGGCCGCCACATGGCCAACCTCTACGGCCCCACCGAAACCACCATCTCCACCACCATCAGCCGCTCCCTCACCGAGCCCTACACGCCCATCGGCGCTCCCAACCACAACACCTACGCCCACGTCCTCGACGAGCACCTGCAGCAGGTGCCGCAGGGTGTTGCGGGTGAGTTGTACATTGCGGGTCGGGGTCTGGCGCGTGGTTATCTGAACCGGCCGGGGTTGTCGGCGGAGCGGT
>NZ_JBHJVK010000115.1:0-14719 GCF_042264695.1 Kitasatospora sp. NPDC056138
GAACACGATCGCCGCCAACACCTCGCGGTCCCCATACCGACGCCGACCACCGCCCTGCGGACGGGTCGGCGCAGCTGGCACCACCAACTGGAACAGCTCCCACAACTCGTCCGGCACCAGCCGCTCCACGATCATCACCCACGAAGCCTACCCAGTCGCCCAAATGAGATGACTTCTAATGGCCGGGCCCCTCTCGGATCGAGAGTGAGAGGCCTGGCCATCTCCGGAGGGCTGGTTGCTGTCGGCCCCGCGCCCGCAGGGATGGTCCCCTGCGGGAGCACGTCTGGACCCTGACCGCTCCCTTCTCCCCGCGCCAGCGGGAATGGTCTCCGGACCGATTTCCGCCGATCGGCGACCCGCCCTGCTCCCCGTGCCCGCGGGAATGGTCCTCCAGGGGAGGGGATCATCGATGACGGCAGGCCGCTGGACCTGGTGACCTGGAGCCGCTGGTGCTGGGCGTTGAGTACGGCGACCCAGACCGGGTGCGGCTGGACCCAAACCTCCGGTTCGCGCTGGCAGGCCCGACCGTCGGCGGTGAGCACCGGCAAGGCAGGCTGGCCGTGGGGCTGTGGGTAGGTGACGGCGTTGGTCGTGGATTGGCTCCGGCCACGCCGTCAGGCCGAGGTAGGTGGCGAGGGTACTGTCCACGCCCGGTTACTTCGCCTCGTTCGCCTTCTCCAGCGCGGCGGCCAGGCGGTCCGCGACTTCGGCCGAGCAGCCGCCGAGCTCCACGAAGCCGTGTTCCATCACGGGGTAGCCGCCGCGTACGGACGGCAGGGTGAGGCCGTGCAGGGCGAGCGCGGCGATCAGCCGTTGCGCGGAGTTGATGCCGTGCAGGTACGGGTCCGGTTTTGCGGTGGGCGTGGTCGGGCCGGTCACCTGGGGCTCCTTTTGATGGCGACCTGCTTCGGGTCGGCGGCGTGGATCAGTTGGCGGAGGGCGCCGTAGTAGACCTCGTGGTCGACCACGGCGGGCAGGATCGCGGCCAGGTGTCCGGTCAGTGCCGGGAACTCCTCCGGGTCGAGCGCGGCCAGGGCCTGCCGGGTGGTGGCCTGGGCGGCCTTGGGGTCGCGGTGGTCGACGAAGCTCGCGCTGCCGAGGGTGAGCAGGTACAGCCGCCGGTAGGTGGCGATGGCATCCTCGGGTGCCATGCCGGCGGCGATCGAGTCGGCGAGCTGTGGCTCGACCAGGCGCTTGAGCAGCTGGGGGCCGAGCCACGGGCGTCCGCCGCGCAGGGCGACCAGGCCCGGATGGGCCGTCAGCAGTTCGTACAGCGCGGTGAACCGTTTCTCGGTGGCCGTGGCCCAGTTGGTGCCGGGCGGGATGTTTGGCAGGCGGGCGGCGAGGTGGTCGGTGACCAGGTCGAGCAGTCCGGCCAGGTCGGTGACCCGGCGTTGGAGGGATGCGACGGGGATGTCCAGTGCGGTGGCCAGGGTGCGGAAGCTGAGCGCGGTGTGTCCGTCCTGATCGACGATCAACAGGGCTTGCTCGGAGATGCGTTCGGGAGTCGCGAGGTCCAGGGAAGTGGATTGCCTTGGCATGTGAGTCAGCGTACGGTACGGCGTACCGTCACGGTAGGCTCATGCACCCTCACGGAGGCGACATGCCCCGCACCACGGCACTCGACCCGCTGTTCACCGCGGTGGACAGCGCGGCCTTCACCGACCGGAACCTAGCCAACCTCGCGGCCGGCACCCTCGCCGCGGTCCGCGTCCCGGGCTTCCTCGATGCCGCGCCGTGCGCCGCTGCGCTGACGGCGGCCAACCGGCTGCCCGCCGCCGACTACGACCCCGCCCGGGTGCCCACCCGGATCGTCCGCTTCGGCCCGGCCCTCAACGACTACCGCGACCAGGACGGCCGGCTCGACGCCGGACGGTACTGGCACGACGCCGAGACCGCCCGCGCGGCCTGGCAGCGGGCCGGGATGCGCCCGGACCCGATCGCCATCTCGCTGGCCCGCCTCGGCTCCGCCTGGGGCGCCGCCGTGGCCCCGGCCACCATCGGCGGCCGCGCGGTTTTCGGCGGCACGCTCCGCGAGATCAACGCCGGAGCCTTGGTCCACTACGACGACCTCAACCGGGAGTTCCCCACCGGCCTGTTCGACCAGGAGGTGCTGGCCCAGCTCGCGTTCAACGTCTGGGTCGCCGTCCCGGCCACCGGCGGGGCGACCACCGTGTGGCGCCACCGCTGGGAGCCGGCCGACGAGCAGCACCGCCAGGCGTACGGCTACCGGCCCGAGGCGGTCGAGCACTGCCAGCGGGTCAGCCTGACCCCGCAGCTCGGCGACGGGCTGCTGTTCAACCCCGCGAACTTCCACGCGGTCGAGCCGAACCCGACCGGGCGCCGGATCGCCTTCGCCTTCTTCCTCGGCCTGACCACCACTGGCCAGCTCATCGCCTGGTCGTGACCATCTCTCAGTAGGAGCAACAACGTGCACCAGCTCACGTACGGCGACATCAAGGCCGCCACCGACCGGATCGCCGGACGCATCCGCCCCGTCACCCTCGCCCCGGTCGACCCGGGCGCGATCCGCACCGCCCATCGCGACCCCCTGGACGACCGCCCGGTCGAACCGTGCGAGGTGTGGCTGGCTATGGAGTTCATGCAGCACACCGGCTCGTTCAAGGCCCGCGGTGCGCAGAACTTCATCCAGGCCCACCGCGACGCCGGCGCCCTGCCCGACGCCGGGGTGACCATCGCCTCCGGCGGCAACGCGGGGCTGGCGTGCGCGTGGGCCGCCCGGCAGCAGGGCGTGCGTGCCACGGTCTTCCTGCCAGCCAACGCACCGCAGGTGAAGGTGGCCAAGCTCCGGGGCTACGGCGCCGAGGTGCGGCTGATCGGCTCCGAGTACGCCGAGGCCTTGGCCGCGTGCGAGGAGTTCGCCGCCGCCACCGGGGCACTCGCCTCGCACGCCTACGATCACCCGCTCATCGCCGCCGGGGCGGGCACGCTGTTGGAGGAGATCCGCCGGCAGATCCCGGGCCTGGACACCGTGGTGGTCGCGGTCGGCGGCGGCGGGCTGTTCGCCGGCGTCGCGACGGCGGCTCAGCATCACGGCATCCGCACGGTGGCGGTCGAGCCGGAGCACTGCCGGGCGTTGAACGCCGCGATCGAGGCCGGCCGCCTGGTCGACGTCACGGTGGACTCGATCGCTGCCGACTCCCTCGGCGCTCGCCGCACCTCCGCCATGGCCCTGCACGCCGCCCACCAGGACGGCGTGCACTCCGTCCTGGTGTCGGACGGCGAGATCGTCCGGGCCAGGCAGGCACTGTGGGACCACCGCAAGGTGGTCGTCGAACACGGCGCAGCGACCGCGCTGGCCGCGCTCACCGCCCCGGACCAGCACGTCCCCGGGCGGGACCTGCCGACCCGGCCCGCCGGCCCGACCCGCAACTACCGGCCCGGCAGCGGCGAGAAGGTGTGCGTGGTGCTGTGCGGCGCCAACACGGACCCGACCGACCTCGCGCCCCGGCCCACCGCGCACTGATCCAGCGCCCCGACGGGGAAGCCAGGCGAAAAGCCGCCCGGCTCCCCCTTTTCTCCGTGTCCGCACGCCCGCAGGGATGCTCCCGCATCCAGCACGTCTCGAATTCGAGACCTGCTCTGCTCCCCGCACCCGCGGGAATGGTCCCCATGGTTGGCCCGTACGAGCTGATGGCCGGGCCCCTCGCGATTCGAGCGTGAGGGGCCCGGCCATCTCTCCGGGGCAGTGCTGATGAAGCTGTCCGGGCGTACGTCGGTTCGCGGCCTCGCGAAGCACGCGCGGGTGTCCGACGAAGGTCTCCTGAACTCCCGGGCCGACACCGATCCCGCCGCGCGTCGCCATCGTCGGCGGCCGGGCGAACTGTCTGTGGCCGGAGGGGAACTGATGAGTATTGAGCCATCCATCCCGTTGCGCGAAGCGGAATTTTGTGGCCCATTCCAGAGGTCGGTACGGTCCGATTCATGGAGTTGAACTTTCAGACGGCCGAAGAACTCGCGGCTGCCCTGCGTGCCGGTGAAGTGACCTCGGCGGAACTGACCGACGAGGCGATCGCCCGTATCGAGCGGGACGACAAGGCGATCAACGCGATCTGTGTGCCGGACTTCGACCGTGCGCGGGCCGCCGCGCGCGGTGCCGACCAGGCGCGCGCCCGCGGTGAGGACCGGCCGCTGCTGGGCATTCCGGTGACGGTCAAAGAGTCCTACAACATGGCTGGGCTGCCCACGACCTGGGGCATGCCGCAACACCGGGACTATGTGCCGGCCGAGGACGCGGTACAGGTGTCACGGCTCAAGGCCGCGGGCGCGGTGGTGCTGGGTAAGACCAATGTGCCCTTGGGGCTGCAAGATATCCAGAGCTTCAACGAGATCTACGGCACCACTAACAATCCGTGGGATCACGGTCGCACGTCGGGTGGGTCCTCGGGCGGATCAGCGGCGGCCCTGGCGTCCGGGTTCGGCGCGCTGTCCATCGGCTCCGACCTCGCCGGTTCGCTGCGCACCCCCGCGCATTTCTGCGGCATTTATGCGCACAAGCCGACACTCGGGCTGGCGGCAACCCGCGGCATGGTCGCGCCGCCGGCACCGCCGTTGCCGGTCGACCTCGACCTCGCCGTCGTCGGTCCGATGGCGCGCACTGCCCGCGACCTCACGCTCCTGCTCGACGTCATGGCCGGACCGGACCCGCTGACGCACGGTGTGGCGTACGACGTGACGCTGCCGCCCGCGCGCCACGAGCGGCTCGGCGACTTCCGGGTCTTGGTCCTTGACGAGCATCCGCTCATTCCGACCGGGTCCGCTGTGCGGGCGGGCGTGAACCGGGTGGCCGACGCGCTCGCCGACGACGGCGCCCGCGTCGAGCGGCACAGTCCGCTGCTGCCCGATCTGACCGAAGCCGCGATGCTTTACAGGCAGTTGCTGTTTTCGGGCTCTGTCGCACGTTTTCCCGTCGACTCCTACGAGCAGCTGCGGACCCGCGCCGCCGGACTGAGCGCAGACGACCAGAGTCTCGATGCGGCGCTGCTGCGCGGGATGGTGTTGAGCCACCGCGACTGGATCGAGGCGAACAGCCGTCGTGAGCTCCACCGCCACGGCTGGCGGCAGCTCTTCGCCGAGTTCGATGCCGTGGTGTGTCCGATCACGCCGACTCCCGCGTTCCCGCACGACCACAACCCCGATCCGAGGGAGCGCCGGATCGACATCGACGGCGTCGGGTACCCGTACTTCGACCAGCTCGTCTGGGCCGGTCTGGCCACTATGCCCGGCCTGCCCGCCACCGCCATACCAGCGGGCCGGTCCCCCGAGGGTCTGCCTGTGGGAGTGCAGCTCATCGGTCCGATGTTCGAGGACCGCACCCCGCTACGGCTGGCCGAACTGCTCGAGCAGACGATCGGCGGCTTCCAGGCACCGAAGTAGGGCGTAGCCACCGGAGCAACACGCTCGGACTTGCCACGGAAGGCTGGGCCTGGGGTCGAACGTCGGCCTTCGCGGCCACACCCGGCAGGGGCTGTCGGCACCGGGATGGGATTCGCGGACGGAAGAGCGAAACACCTCGTTCGTGCAGCCGGAGCTGAGTTCCGGGCTGCGGCGCCAGGAGGGCGGCTGCCTGCTGGTCTTCGAGCTGCCGACGCAGCGGCTTCGGTTCGGGCGGTACTGCCACGGCCAGGTCGCCGGCGCCCTGACGCGCTCGAAGCAGAGCCGGACCTTCTACGCGAGCGTGGACGCGCTGGGAGGGGTCGAGGCGTACGTCCGGTCGGAGCGAGCCTGGTCGAGCGTGGCCCGCTCGGCGTCGTCCAGTTCGGCGGCGCGCAGGAAGTCGGCGGCCTTGCCCGGCATGTCGAGGGTGACCACCAGCTCGGGGCCTGGGGTGTCCTGCTGGGCGGTGGTGTGCTCGGGCATGAGGTCGGCGACGGCGGTACGGATGGCGCCGCGGCTGACGTGGTGGTCGCGGGCCAGACCGGCGATGGACCGGCCGACCAGGTACGCGGTGCGTACGGCAGCGGCCATCGCTGTCGTGACGGCCGGGCGGCGTCCGCCCTTGCTGCCCTTGGCCTCGGCGGCCCGCAGCCCGTCGTACGTCGGCTCGCGCTGGAGATCGCGCTGGAGTTCGCCGGCGGCGGCGAGGGTCTGCACCATGAACTTCACCGTGGACAGCAGCTCGCCGGTGCGCGGGTGGCGGGCGGTGAGGTCCATCGCGGAGAACGCGCCGTCGTGGATGCGCAGCGTGAGGTGGTCACGGTGCAGGACGTCGAGCACGTCGAGGGCGTGCTGGGTGCCGCGCGCCGGGCGGAACATCTCGGAGATGTGCACGGTGTCGCCCGGCCGCGCGTCGACGAGCAGCTCGCCGAACTTCGGGCCGCTGGAGCGAGGGGAGGCGGCTGGAGGTGCCCAGCTCCTCCTCGAACGTCACCGGGTCCTCGATCCCGGCCCCGGCGAGGACGAGGTTCTGACGGTCGGTCGGCTGTTGGTCGGTCAACACCCGCTTGTAGAGCAGGTTGGCCACGCCGCTCCCCGTGTCGGTGGTCGCGTCGCATCCGGCCCTAGCCGTCACCGAACCCTGTCGTCATCCGCCATCGGATCTGATTGGATGCGCGCCCCGAAAACTCCGGGTTCGTTGGACGCCCGTCGTATCTGTCGTCATCCGAAGGTGGTGCGTTGATCACTTGAGGGTGCCAACGTTTGACGACAGGCAGCGTGCGGCAGCCGGAGCAGCGGAAGGGCGTCGACCGCCCGGCACTGGTGCCGGGCGGTCGTTGTACTCCGGAGGGCCCGGTGTCCGGGAGGCCCTGGAAAACCTGAGACGGCTGCGGGAGGCCTGGAGTCGCCTGCTCGACGGCACTGTCACCAATGCCAACGAGATCGCCACAGTCGTCTCGACCCTTCAGCGCATCGAGACCCAGCTCTCCCAGAACTCGGACGGTCCCGGCAGGCTCCGGTAGCCAACACGGCCGTCCCCGCGGCCGACCGTGGCTTTGTATCTCAGTACGAAGACCGACACAGTCAACCCCGTTCTGCGCGTACCGTGAAGACATGGCCGGGTGGGTGCGCCGCTGCGCGTTCCACCACTGTGGCCAGGGCGGGGGAAACCAGAGTGCCGAGCAGACCGGGCCCCGTATGACTGGTCAGCACGACAAGCTCAGCGGAAGTCGTCGGCGTGGTCGACGGCCCACTGGGCGTAGGTGTGTGCCGGAGCGCCGGTGATCCTTTCGGCGATGACGGAGGTCACGGCCACGACGCCGTCGGCGGCGGCCCACTGACTCACGATCGCCTCGGCCACGACCGGATGCATTGTTCCGGCGACTTCCGCGCGAGCCTGCTCGTCGGAGATGTGTTCAACCCGGATATGACGGCCGATGGCCTCGCCAATGTGCTCGACCTGGCGTTGCAGGGTCAGGGACTCGGCCCCGTAGATGGTGTAGGCCTGGTGCGAGTGGCCCGGTTCGGTCAGGGCGGTCACCGCCAGCGCCGCGATGTCCTTCTCGTGCACCGGTGCCGACTGGGCGAGCGGATGGGGAAGGCGGACGACGTTGTCAGTGCGGATCGATTCGGCCCACCAGGTGCGGGTGTTGGTCGCGAATGTCCCCGGCCTGAGGAACGTCCAGTCCATGCCGGACCGTTGGACGGCCTGCTCGATCGTGCGGTTCAGGCGGGCGACCGGGTGGTCGGCGTCGGGGTCCAGGGCGACCGACACCGACGAGAGCAGAACCACCTGCCGGATCCCCGCAGCTGCGGCCGCCGCAGCGACCTTCTCGATGTCGTAGGGCTTCTGGGGGTCGAGCATTCCGTACAGGAACACCTTGTCGGCACCGTCGAGCGCTGCGGGCAGCGTCTCGGGACGCTCCAGGTCGGCGACGACTGCTTCGCACCCAGGCGTCAAGCCCGCGGCTGGGGTCCTGCTGACTGCTCTGACCTGCTCACCGGCGACCAGCAGGCCATCGGCCACATGACGACCGACGTTACCGCGAGCGCCGAAGACAACTGCCACCATGATGGAACCTCCTGCTTGTTGTGGACATGAATTGCCGCATTGGCGCGGGTAGTGCGAGATGTGTCGCTGCCACGCGGGTGGCGGACCGGCGCCGGCGGGCCTGGTTGTTGGCGATGGTGCGGGGAACAAGTCGCGAGCCGGAGCGCGTTGACCGCGGGATGTGCGGGTACGAGATGCCGCTGCGGCGAGACGGTCGGTCGCGAGTGACGCAGGTGAGGGTTTTCCGCTGTCGACGTGAGCACCGGCAGCGGGTCCGCCTCGATCGTCGGTCGCCGATCAGGGCTGGATGTTCTCCAGGTCCTCCAGAAGGCTGGGGTGCTTCGGCTCCCAGCCGAGCGCCTGCCGGGTGCGGGTGCTGGACGAGGGCTGGTCGGCCTTGAAGATCGGGCCGAGCGGGCCGTAGGTCTCCTCCGGCACCGACTCGACCGGCAGGCCCAGCCGTCGGCCGATGACGGCCGCGATGTCCCGTACCTCGTCCCCCTCGTCGGCCACGGCGTGCCAGGCGGTACCGGCCTCCGCCTGCTCCAGGGCGAGCCGGAAGAGAACGGCCGCGTCGAGCGCGTGGACGGCGGGCCAGCGCTGTGTGCCGTCGCCGGGGTAGCCGGAGATCCTGCTCTGGCGTGCGATGTTGGTCAGCAGACCGGCGAACCCGCCCGTGCCCTCGTTGTGGACCGTGCGCGGCAGGCGTACGGACGTGCTCCGGACCCCGCGCGACGCCAGGCCCAGAATTGCCGTGACCGTGCGGCCGCGGCCGCCGACCGGCCCGTCGGTCGGCACCGGGTCGGCCTCGGTGGAGGCACGGCCCGGCACCCAGGGCGTACCCGAGACGGTGACCAGGGGGCGGTCACTGCCGACGAGCTCCTCGCCGAGAGTGGTGAGGGCGGCGGTCTCCTCGGCGACGTTCTGGGCGAGGGCCTCGAGGCTGCTGAAGTCGTTGCCGAAGGCCAGGTGGATCACCCCGTCGGCCCGGGCGGCGCCGGAGCGCAGGACGTCCAGATCGGCGAGGCCTCCCCGCAGCGGCTCGGCGCCGGCTGCCTCGGCGGCCTGTGCGGAGGCGTCGGAGCGGGCGAGCGCGAGGACGGTGTGGCCGTTGCCGAGGAGTTCGGCGACGACGGCGGAACCGATCAGACCGGTGCCGCCGGTGACGAAGACGCGCATGGAAACCCTCCAAGAAGTGATGGGACTCTTGTCCCATCACTCTAGCAGGGTGATGGGACAAGAGTCCCATCGAATATGCTGAACCCATGAGTCGATGGGAACCAGGTGCGCGTGAACGCCTCGTCGTGGCTGCGGTCGACCTGTTCACGGAGCAGGGGTACGACGCCACGACGGTCGCGCAGATCGCCGAGCGTGCCGGGGTCACCAAGAGCACCTTCTTCCGGCACTTCCCCGACAAGCGCGAGCTGCTGGTCGCCGGGCAGGAGACGCTGAGCCGGCTGCTGGCCGAGGGGATCGCCGACGCGCCCGGTAACGCCAGCCCGCTCGAGGCAGTCGCTGCCGGTCTCGAGCGCGCCTCGACCGCGATGGGCCCCAGGAGTCGCGAGCTCGCCCCCCGCCTGAAGGCGGCCGTCGCCGCCAGCGCCGAGCTTCAAGAGCGTGACACCCTCAAGACCGTCAGTCTCGCGGCTGCGATGACAACCGCTCTGGTCGCCCGCGGCGTACCCGATCCGACTGCGGCTCTCGCGGGCGAGCTGGGCGTCCTCGCTTTCAAACGGGGGTACGCGGAATGGGCCGAGGACGACCGTGGCGCCGAGGACGGGCTCGCCGGGTACACCCTGGCGGCCCTGGACGAACTGCGTGCGGCGAGCGCATCGCTGGGCTGACCGGACGAGCATCGTCCAGCGCTGGTGCGGTGGACGGGAAGCAGACCTCACAGGTCTTCGAACGCGCCTTCCTGACGCTGTTCGCCGGCCTTGTGCAGACCACCGGCAGGGGGCAGGTCGCGGACGTGGGATGCGGGTCAGGGAGGATTACGGCCCACCTGCGCGGGCTGGGCGTGGACACGTTCGGAATCGACCTGTCGCCCGCGATGATCGAGGTGGCTCGGCGTGATCACCCCGGTCTACGGTTCTAGGTCGGTTCCATGACGGACCTCGACCTCGCCGACGCCTCGATGGCGGGCCTGGTCGCCTGGTACTCGCTGGTCCACGTCCCCGACGACGAGATCGGCCCGGTCTTCGCGCACTTCCGGCGAGCGTTGCGGCCCGGTGGTCCACTGCTGCTCAGCTTCCACGTCGGTGATGAGTCGCGGCTGAAGACCCAGGAGTACGGCGGCCACCCGATGAAGACCTACGTCCATCGCCGCCGGCCTGGCCAAGTGGCCGCCTGGCTCAACGATGCCGGCTTCACGGTCGAGGCGCAGACGACCCTCGGCTCAGCCGAGAGCACGCTCGGAGCGATCCTCTTCGCGCGCCGCCAGCCCGACACCCAGTAGGGGCCGCGGCTCGACCCGTTCTCGCGGATCCCTTGCACAACGAGGTGCGGGCCCCTGGCCGCATCGTGTCAGGGATGCGGCCCCGGGCCCGCACCCACAAGCTGCCGGCACTCCCGCGACGGCATCCCCCGGACACTCCGCCTCGACCAGCACGTCACCCGGTCGTGGCTCCCGAACTCGCCGAAACGCCGCCCGTTCCCCGCCGAGAACCACGGAGCACCGTCGAGGTGGGTGCTGCCAGGTCGCAGACTGAGGGCGATCGTCCCGTCCGGGAGGACCGCCAGGATGTCGCCGTCCCCGTCCGGGATGATCGCCGACAGGGTGCCGTCCGGCCGGGGATGTCCGAACAGGGCGGTGGCGACAGGCGTTCCGTCGGGGGTGTAGCGGGTGATCGACCGGCAGTTGAGCTGGCAGTAGGGGTCGGTCGGATCGCCTTTGCCCTGCCACGTGCGCCACACGGTGGAGACCACGTAGGTGTCGCCGTCCGGCGTGGCCACGGCGCGCCTGGGGGTGAACGCCCACCTGCCGACGGCCGGGTCGAGACCGTGGGTGTCGGCCAGCGGGGCGGGCACGGTGATCCTTGATGCGGGTCACCAGATCAGTCGTATGCCCGAGCATCGAGTACTGCCGGGTTCCCTGGAACTCCAGGACATAAAGCCGGTCCGCGCCCGGTCGATCGCCCTTGGCATAGCGAGCAAGGCGATCCTCGACGACGCACTGGAGCGCCAAGGCGTGTTCTGGAAGTGGTGACTGTCGGCGCTCAGGGAGAGCCCCGGCGCGAAGGGCCTCACGGACCTGCTCGACATGATCTGGAAGGTCGACAGGATCGGGCGGGAGCACAGGAGTCGTGAGGTTTACCCGGCCGAAGTCGACGTTCACCTTCAGGGGTCCGTCGTCGCCCGGGGCACGCCTTCCGAAGATGACTTCCATGATGTTGTCAGCTTCTAATATCGCGCCAGGGTCCCACACCAGTCTGACAAGCACGTGTGAGCGATGACTGTGGCGCCGAGCCTTGCTGTCACCCAAACGAGGCACAGCACCACACCTGTTGCGCTTAAGTAGTCTCCTCCTCACCGCTGCTGAGCTGTACGAAGTCATCCCGACTCACCTCGTGCCACACCTCTTCCCCCAGAGAATGGTTAGCTACACGGCCACGCCCTCGTCCTTCTCTCGTCTCTGGCTGGTGGGGACGCTCACCCCGCCGTGAGGGCACCGACCCGTGAGGGCGTCGGCCGGTGGGAGGGCACCGCCTGCCGTCACGACAAGCTCATCGCCCATCTCCGTGCAGCCGGTCTCGGAGTCATCGCCGACCGGGGCTTCATCGGCCTCTACGACAGCGACCCCGACGCCGACCCGGCCGTGATCACCGGCTACAGGGCCGCCCGGAACCGCCCCCCGGCCCGCGACCAGAAACGGTCCGACAAGGCCCTCGCCTCCGTCCGGACACCGGTCGAGCACGGCTTCGCCCGCTCAAGAACTGGCGGGTCCTCGGCAAGGTCCGCACCAGCCCGACGTGGGCGACCACCCTGGTGCGGGCCTTGCCGGCCTCGACGAATCGCGAAGCCGCCCGGTGGCCGACGATCTACGCCGAAGTCATCCGCCCGCAACCAGCACGGGCACGGCGCCTACCGGCGTATCTGTCCACCTGGTTGGGGCCCTGCGGGGAACTGGCGAGCCGGCGGGCTTCACCGCGACGCTGTCACATGGGGAGAGGCCCACCAGGTCGAGGGCGCCGCGGCGGTGTAACCCAGCGACTCGTACAGCGGCCTGCCCAGCTTCGAAGCGGTGAGTGTGACCGGCAGATCCGCCAGGTGGGCGAGGGAACCGAGCATGACGGCCCGGCCCACGCCACGCGAGCGGAATGCCGACGAAGTACCGACCCAGTAATGGCTGCCGACGCCGTCGTCCACGACCCTGACGCAGGCTCCTGCGGCCACGCCGTCGTGCGAGGCGACGAACACGTCCACGCCCGGCTGCCCGATCAGCGCCATCGGGAACAGCTCGCCGGGGCGGTAGGGCTCGAATCTGGCCAGCTCGAAGCCCTCGATCACGATCCGCTCGGCCGCCTGGAGGTCCTCGGGCCGCCGTACCCGGATCACGTCCAGCGCCGGTTCGCCGACGGGCCCGGGCGGGCGCAGCATGATCGGCATCTGCCAGCTGCGCATGCCCAGGTGGCTCAGGTCGGTCGAGCTGAACGGGTCCTCGGCGTTCACCGGGCCTGCGGCCCGACGGGCCAGTTCGCTCAATTCGGCCAGTTCGTCCGGGTCGAGGTCGGGCTCCTGGATCAGGATCCGCAGGCCTGCGCGCTCGTCGCCGTCGACCGCGACGAATCCGCGGCGCCGGATGACCTCGTGCTCCCGGCAGCGGCCGATCGTGATCCAGAAGGCGGCGGAGTTGCGGGCCTGACGCGTTGGCGCCTGGGCCAAGGACGTGGGCTGGTCGGTCGAAGTGGATCCCGTTGTCATTGTGCCTACGGTAGTGGGAAATTGAGCCATCACGTGGGCCAATTCCATGCGGGCGGACTGGGCCATCTTCGGGCCGGTCACTTGGCGGGAACGGGCAGCTTCGTGTTCCGTACCGGCGTCGGGCGGCGAAGGTGCCTGGCGGAGCGTGCCCGCCCGCTCCTGGCCCCGGATGGCACCGGCACTACTTGCCCGCCGGCAACAAGCCGGCCGGCGTTCACGGCCGCGTACGGCCGGCTCGCCGAGCGGTCAGAGGATCTTCGCCGTGGACACCCGTCACCGACCGGTCCGAGTATCCGAAATCCGCGCACACCGGACCGCCCGTCCTGCGGGTTTCACGATGCGCACCGCTCAGTGGCCGTCCTGGGTGCGGCCTGCGTCCACCTGTACCGCAAGGACGACAGAATCCTGCCGCTGATGGCCGCTCACTTCGCCTTCGGCTTCGGCCGGCTGTTCATCAGCTACTGACCTCCCCCTCCCCTCGGCCGTACGCTCCCCCGCAGCGCACGGCCGAGCAGCTGTTCGGACTCCCGCGGACCACCCCCGCGCCAGCGGGGAGCTCTGGGGCACGATCATCCGCGCCGTGGGTGACAGCGGACCATCCCCGCGGGCGTGGGGGTCCGCGTACTGCCTTCACCCCCTCGCTCTGGGCGGTGTTCCCCGCGGGCGTGGGGGTGGTCCGTCGACGGCCTGCTCGCCCGGGTACGGGGGCGCCCCAGCCACCGGCAGGAACGAGCCGGGAGGCGAGGTGCAGCAGGACGGGGCGGCGGGCAGCAGCCGGCGGCGGCGCGGGAGACCGGCGACGCCGAAAGGGGGGCGCGTCAAAGGCTTCGGATTCCGGCGGCGCTGACCGGCTTCAGCGGAACGCGGCGATATTGCGCGTGGCCCAGTCGGCGAACGGGCGCGGGGCGCGGCCGAGGACCTGCTGGACGTCCGGGCTGATGCGCAGCTCGGCCGGGTTCGGGGAGCCGAGGATGGTCAGGGTGTCCTCGGCGAGCTCGGCCGGCATGTTCTGGGTCATGGCGGCCTTGGCCTCGTCGCGGGTGAGGTCGTGGAACCGCACTGGCGAGCCCAGCGCGGCGGCGATGGCCTGTGCCTGCTGGCGTGGCGTGATCACCTCCGGGCCGGTCAGCTCGTACACGCCGCCGGTGTGCTGGTCCTCCAGCAGGCAGGCCGCCGCGACCTCGGCGATGTCCGCCGGGTCGATGACCGGCACCCCGACGTCGCCGAAGGGCGCGGCGACGACCCGCCGCGCGCGGATGGACTCGGCCCACCACAGGGAGTTAGAGGCGAAGCCGCCCGGCCGCAGGATGGCCCACTGCAGGCCGGACTCCCGCAGCACGTCCTCGAGCGCGCGCATCGCGATCCGTGTTGCGCCGAAGGGCCTGGTCGCTACGCCCTGTGTGGAGAGCAGGACGACCCGGCGGACCCCGCTGGTCGCGGCTTGGCCGATGATGTCGGCCGGGCCGGCTCCGGCGGCGTGCAGGTCGCCGGACAGCAGCAGGAACAGCGCTTTCGCCCCGGTCAGCGCAGGCTCGAGGCCGGCCGGCTCGGCCAGGTCGGCCGCCAGGTGGCGGACGCCGTTCGGCACCGCTGCCGCATGCCGCGACACCGCCGTCACCTGCTGGCCCGCCTCGGCCAGTGCCAGTGTCAGCGGCCGGCCCACATTCCCGGTAGCCCCGGTCACCACGATCATGATCAGCTCCTTCGTCAGATGTCCTCTGTGGCCTTGACGCTAGGAGCCTGAGCTAACTCTTGGTAAGAACTCGTAACACGATCTTGCTGATCGTTGCTGGTGGGGCGTGACCGATGTGACGATTCGTCCGTTCGTGATGGCGTGAGCAACAAACCGTG
>NZ_JBHJVK010000116.1:0-14331 GCF_042264695.1 Kitasatospora sp. NPDC056138
GTCCCGGGGCGCGCGGGCGGAGGCGCCGGCGCAGCCGCCGATGCGTCCTGGCAGAGACAACAGGCCGCACGGAGTCTAGGCAACCGACCGGTAACCGACCTACCGTCAACTCCCCGTACCTCAACGGAGGAGCTGGCACATGCACCGACGCATCCGCGCGCTCAGACTCCAGGCGGCCGGCCTCACGGCAGCGCTTCTCGCGGCCTTCACCCTGGCCGCTGTCCCCGCCCCCAAGCCCACCCCTGCCGTGGCGGGCGACCTCTGCGGGGGTCGCTGTCTGGACATCCTGCCGCCGGGCGAGAACGGCAACGCGACGCTGGCCGACATCCTCGGCAACCGGGTCTTCGGCACCCGCCCCGCCCACACCGACGACCAGCTGGCCCCGTACGCGAACCTGGCGGCCGCCTACCCCGGGCTGACCGACGCCTCGCTGCGCAGCTTCTTCAACGACTCCTCGTTCGGCGTCCCCGCCGACCAGGTGGCGTCCACCAGTTCGCCCCGCTCCGACGTCACCATCGTCCGCGACAAGGCGACCGGGGTGCCGCACGTCACCGGCACCACCCGCTACGGCACCGAGTTCGGCGCGGGCTACGCCGCCGCGCAGGACCGGCTCTGGGTGATGGACCTCTTCCGGCACGTCGGCCGCGGCCAGCTCTCCGGCTTCGCGGGCGGCGCCGCGGCCAACCGGCAGCTGGAGCAGAGCTTCTGGCAGGCCGCCCCCTACACCGAGCAGGAACTCCAGCAGCAGATCGACGCCATCGCCTCCCAGGGCCCCCGGGCGCAGCAGGCACTCACCGACGCACACGCGTACCTCGACGGGATCAACCAGTACATCAACGAGTCCTACCAGGGGCGCTACTTCCCGGGCGAGTACGACCTGACGGGCCACGTCGACCCGATCACCAACGCGGGCGGGATCGAGCCCTTCAAGCTGACCGACCTGGTCGCGCTGGCCGCCGTGATCGGCGCGCTGTTCGGCTCCGGCGGCGGCGGTGAACTGGCGTCCGCCCAGGTCAAGGCGGCGGCGGAGGCCCAGTACGGCAGGTCCGCCGGGGACGCGGTGTGGAGCTCGCTGCGCGAGGCGGACGACCCCGAGGCCGTCCAGACCCTGCACGACGGCCAGCGCTTCCCGTACGCGCAGCCGCCGGCCGACCCGCAGGGCGTGGCGATGCCCGACGCCGGTTCCGTGGTCCCGGAGCAGCTGATCTACAACGCCACCGGTTCGGCCACGCAGAGCACCACCAAGGCCCCCGGTGTGCTGCCGGGCAACCTGCTCACGGCGAAGCACGGGATGTCCAACGCCCTCGTGGTGTCCGGGCGCTACACCGACGACGGGCACCCCGTCGCGGTCTTCGGCCCGCAGACCGGCTACTTCGCACCGCAGTTGCTGATGCTGGAGGAGCTGCAGGGACCGGGTATCAGCGCGCGCGGTGCGGCCTTCGCCGGACTGAGCTTCTACGTCGAACTCGGACGCGGCCAGGACTACGCCTGGAGCGCCACCTCGGCCGGCCAGGACATCACCGACACCTACGCCGTGCCGCTCTGCACCACCGACGGCTCACCCGTCACGCTGGCCAGCAACTCCTACCTCTGGCACGGCCGCTGCCTGCCGCTGGAGCGCCTGGAGCAGCAGGACGCGTGGGCCCCCACCACCGCCGACTCCACCCCGAAGGGCTCCTACTCGCTGGTGATGTACCGCTCCAACTACGGCCTGGTGACCGCGCGCGGCACGGTCGGCGGCGCACCGGTCGCCTTCACCTCGCTGCGCTCCACCTACCGCCACGAGGTGGACTCCATCATCGGCTTCCAGATGCTCAACGACCCGGGCGTGGTGCACGATCCGGCGAGTTTCCAACAGGCCGCGCAGAACATCGACTACACCTTCAACTGGTTCTACGCCGACTCCCGCGACACCGCGTACTACAACTCGGGCTCCAACCCGGTGCGGGCCCCCGGGGTCGACCCCGGGCTGCCGGTGAAGGCCGAACCCGCCTACGAGTGGCTCGGCTTCGACCCCGCCACCAACACCGCCCGCTACACCCCGCCCGCCGAGCACCCGCAGTCCGTGGACCAGGACTACTACGTCTCCTGGAACAACAAGCAGGCCACCGACTACGCGACCGCCGGGTTCGGCAACGGCTCGGTGCACCGGGCCAACCTGCTGGACGCCCGGGTGAAGTCCCTGATCGGCAGCGGCCGGAAGGTCACCCGGGTCGCCCTCACCCAGGCGATGGAGAGCGCCGCGCTGACCGACCTGCGAGCGGAGGACGTGCTGCCGGAGCTGCTGCAGGTGATCGGCACCGCACCGGTGACCGACCCCGCGCTGGCCGCCGCCGTACAGAAGCTGACCACCTGGCGGTCCGACGGCGGCCAGCGCCGGGAGACCTCGGCGGGCAGCCACACCTACGCCGACGCGGACGCGATCCGCACCATGGACGCCTGGTGGCCGCTGCTGGCCGACGGGGTGTTCCGGCCGGGGCTCGGGGACGGGCTGTTCGCCGCGCTGACGGGGGCGTTGCAGATCAACGAGTCGCCGTCCGGCGGGCAGACCGGCCCGACCAGTGGCGGGGTGAGCGCCAACGAGTCCATCCCGCACAAGGGTTCGGCCTTCCAGTACGGGTGGTGGAGCTACCTCGACAAGGACCTGCGCGGCGTCCTCGGCGGCCAGGTGTCCGGCCCGCTGGCCCAGCCGTACTGCGGCGGCGGCAGCGTGGCGGCCTGCCGGACGGTCCTGCTCACCACCCTGAAGAGTGCGCTGGCCCAGACCCCGGCACAGGTCTACCCCGGTGACGGCGACTGCTCGGCCGGCGACCAGTGGTGCGCGGACACCATCATCCAGCGCCCGCTCGGCGGGGTGACCGACGCCAAGAGCACCTGGCAGAACCGGCCGACCTACCAGCAGGTGGTGCAGTTCCAGAACCACCGCTGACGGCGGCCCGCTCCCCGGCCGGGGGCGGGGACCCCGCCGGAGCCACCCCCCCCCCCGGGCGGGTGGCCGCCCCCCCGCGCCCCCCCCCCCCCCCCCCGGGGAGGGTTCCCGGCCCCTCAGGACCGGGCGGCGGCGGTCGGCAGGGCGATCTCGAAGCAGCAGCCGCCGTGGACGTTGCGGACGGTCGCCCGGCCCGCGTGGGCCTCCACGATGCCCCGGACGATCGCCAGCCCGAGCCCCGCGCCGCTGTCACCGTGCTCGGTCCGCGAGCCGTCGACGGCGCGCGGGGTACGGGCGGTGACGCCACGCCAGCCGGTGTCGAAGACCCGGGGCAGGTCCTGCTCGGGGATGCCGCCGCAACTGTCAGTGACCGAGAGCACCACCTCGTCGGCCTCACGGCGGGCCGCGACCGCGACGACACCGTCGGCCGGAGTGGCCCGGATGGCGTTGACCAGCAGATTGCCCAGCACCCGGGTGATCTCGCGGCCGTCCACCTCCACCGGCTCGGCCGCCACCTGCCCGCCCTCCAGCCGCACCCCGCGCTGCCGCGCCAGCGGGTACGCGCCCGCGATGGCGTCACCGACCAGGTCGTAGACCGAGACCCGGGCGAGCGAGAGGGTCAGCGCACCGGCCTGGATCCGGGACAGCTCGAAGAGGTCGTCCACCATGCCGGTCAGCCGGTCCACCTCGGTGCGCATCCCGGTCAGGTAGCGGGCCGGGTCCTCGGCGACACCGTCCTCCAGCGCCTCGGCCATCGCGCGCAGCCCGGCGAGCGGGGTGCGCAGGTCGTGCGAGATCCAGGCGATCAGCTCCCGGCGGGAGTGCTCCAACGCCTGCTCGCGTCGGCGGGACTCGGCCAGCCTGGCACTCGTCGCCGCCAACTCGGCGCTCAGCTCCGCCAGTTCGGATCCGAGCGGCTGGGCGGGCGCGGCGAACCCGCTGTCACTGCCGACGGTGCGGGCCGCGCGGGCCAGCGCCCGGCTGCCCGCGACCACCTGGCGACCGAGCAGCGCCGCCGTGACCAGCGAGACCACGGCCGCCATGCACAGCACCGTGATCACCACACCGAGGTCGTGGTCGGACAGGAACATCGCCTGGGCCACCGCCAGCGTCCCGGCGGTCATCGCGAGCACGGTCACCACGGCCACGGAGAACAGCGAGAGCGCGAGCGAGCGCCGGCGCAGCAGGCGCACCACCGGCCAGCCGAGCAGTGCGGAGGCGCCCGCGCCGAGGGCGGCGTAGGCGGCGATCAGCAGCAGGTCCTTCACAGCCGGTCCGCTCCCGCCGTGCGGCCGGCCGACCGTCCCGGCCCAGCCGGGTCGACGGGGTCGGCGAAGGCAGCAGGGCCTGCCGGGGCAGCGGGATCGGCCGGGTCGAAGCGGTACCCGACCCCCCAGACCGTGTTGATCAGGACGGGCACGGCCGGGTCGTCCTCGACCTTCTCGCGCAGGCGGCGGACGTGGACGGTGACGGTGGACAGGTCGCCGAAGTCCCAGCCCCAGACCCGCTGCATCAGCTCCTCCCGGCCGAACGCGGTGCCGGGGTGCCGGACCAGGAAGGCGAGCAGGTCGAACTCGCGCAGGGTGAGGGAGAGTTCGCGGCCGCCCCGGCGGGCCCGGCGGCCCTGCGGGTCGAGCACCAGGTCCCCCGCCGACAGGACCCGGGGCTCGACCGGCGCCGGTGCCGCGGCGGCCCGGGAGCGGCGCAGCACCGACTGGACCCGCAGGGTCAGTTCGCGCGGGCTGAACGGCTTGGTGACGTAGTCGTCCGCACCGAGTTCGAGACCGAGGATGCGGTCGGCCTCGTCGCCCTTGGCGGTGAGCATCACCACCGGCAGCTCGGCCCCGTGGCCGGTCGCGCGCAGCCGGCGGCAGACCTCCAGGCCGTCGATGCCCGGGAGCATCAGGTCGAGCACGATCAGGTCGGGCGGGGCCGCCGCCACGGCGGCCAGCGCCGCGTGGCCGTCGGCGACCCGCTCCACCCGGTGGCCGGCCCGGGTCAGGTAGCCGGCCACGACCTCGGCCACGGTGAGGTCGTCGTCGACCACCAGGATCCGTCCGGGCCGGGGCGCCGCACCGGCCGGCTCGAAAGCGCCCGCGGCCCGCGCCCGACCGTCCTGCGCGGGCATGCCGTGGGTGCCGTGGTCACGACCGGCCTGCGCGTGGGTGCGATCGGCCTGCGCGGGCTTCACCGGCGGCGGCGCGGCGGCGGTTGCGGATGCCGCCGGGGTGGCGGGGTTCTCTGTCACACCTCCGAGGATAGAAAGCCCTGCGTCCGGACCCACCCCCGCCGGGCTGCTCCGTACGACTTCCGTAAGGTCGCCGTGCCACCTCCGCGCGCCTCACGCTGGGTAGCGTGAGGCGGGTGACCACTCCTCCCCCACCGGCCGACCCGGCGACCTCGGCGGCCCCCGTCGACGTGGTGCTGCCCTGCCTGGACGAGGCGGCGGCGCTGCCCTGGGTACTCGGCCGGATCCCGTCCGGCTGGCGCGCGATCGTCGTGGACAACGGCTCGACGGACGGCTCCGCCGAGCTGGCCCGCTCACTGGGCGCCACGGTCGTCCACGAGGCGCGCCGGGGCTTCGGTGCGGCCTGCCACGCCGGTCTGCTGGCGGCCACCGCCGAGCTCGTGTGCTTCCTCGACTGCGACGGCTCGCTCGACCCGGCCCAGCTGCCCCGGGTGACCGAGCCGGTCCTGACCGGTGCCGCCGACCTGGTGCTGGGCCGGCGCCGTCCGACCTCCCTCGGCGCCTGGCCGCTGCACGCCCGGCTGGCCAACGCCGAACTCTCCCGGCGGCTGCGCGCCCGGACCGGCGCCCCGCTGCACGACCTCGGCCCGATGCGGGCGGCCCGGCGCGAACGCCTGCTGGCCCTGGGACTGGGCGACCGCCGGTCCGGCTACCCGCTGGAGACGGTGCTGGCCGCAGCGGCCGCCGGGATGCGGATCGCCGAACGGCCGGTGGAGTACCGGCCGCGCGCGGGCCGTTCGAAGGTCACCGGCACCCTGCGCGGCACCCGCCAGGCGATCCGGGACATGCGGGCAGTCCTGGCGGCGCCGCCGCCGACCCTGCTGGTGATCGCCAAGGAGCCGCTGCCGGGACGGGTCAAGACCCGGCTGACCCCGCCCTGCACGCCCGGGCAGGCCGCTGCCCTCGCGGAGGCCGCACTGTCGGACACCCTGCGAACACTGTCGACCGTCCCGGCGGGACGCCGGCTGCTGGTCCTGGACGGCGCGCCGGGCAGCTGGCTGCCGCCCGGCTGGGAGGTGGTCCCGCAGACGGCGGGCGGCCTGGACCAGCGGCTGGCGGCGGCCTTCGCCCACGCCGCCCCCGACACGCCCGCACTGCTGGTCGGGATGGACACCCCGCAGGTCACCGCACGGATGCTGGCCGAACCGCTGTCGGCCGCGCGCCGCGCCGGGGTGGACGCCTGGTTCGGGCCCGCGGCGGACGGCGGCTTCTGGGCGCTGGGCCTGGCCCGGCCGACGGCCGCGCTGGCCCGCCGGCTGCTGCTCGACGTGCCGATGTCCAGCGAGCGGACCGGGGCGGCACTGCTGGACCGGCTGGACGGCATGACCGTCCACCACCTCCCGGTACTGACCGACGTGGACAGCGCCCGGGACGCCGCCGAGGTCGCCGCACTCGCACCCACCGGGCAGTTCGCCCGCCGCTGGCGGTCCGTCGCGGGCGAGCACACCGCACCGGTCCGGGGCGGGTCGTCCGGGCGGCCCGGGGCGGCGGGCCGATGACCGGTACGCGGCCCTGGATCGACGACCCGTTCGCCGAGGCGATCCGGGCCGGACGGGGCCCGCTGTGGCTGCGCCGCTCGGACGGCGGGCGGATCCGGCTGGAGGTCGAGCGCTGGTGCGCACCCGCCGCCGGGGCCGACCACGACCTGTTGCGGCGCTGTGTCGGCCTCGGCACCCCGGTCCTCGACCTGGGCTGCGGCCCCGGCCGGCTGGTCGCGGAACTGCTGGCGCTCGGCGTGCCCGCGATGGGGGTGGACGTGACGCTGGCGGCCGTCGACCGCACGCACGGTCTCGGCGGTCCGGCGCTCTGCCGCTCGGTGTTCGACCGGCTGCCCGCCGAGGGCCGCTGGGGCACGGTGCTGCTCGCCGACGGCAATCTCGGCATCGGCGGCGATCCGGACGCCCTGCTCCACCGGGTCTCGCAACTCCTGGCCCCCGGAGGCCGGTTGCTGGTCGAGGTGGAGCCGACACCGGTGGACGAGCAGGTCACCGTCCGGGTGGAGGGACCCGCCGGCCGGTACGGCCCGCCCTTCCCCTGGGCCCGCCTGGGCGCCGAGGCCACCGCCCAGCGGGCGGCCCGCACCGGCCTGACCGAGCAGGAGCGCTGGACCTCCCACGGACGCTGCTTCCTGACGCTCGCCCGCGACGGCGGGCGCGACAGCGACGGCGCCCGTGCCCGCGAGCACGGGCGCGGCCCTGGGTACGGGATGCGATGACGGCCCGGCGGACAGCCGTCGGCCATCTGCTGACGCTTCGTCAACTCGGTAACTTCGCCACGTAGTTGACAGCCACGCCGGAGGCGGGGCGGGCGCGCTACTTCTTGGTCTGGTACGAGACGCTGCGCGCCTTCACCGCGGAGGGACACTCGGCCTTGTTGTACTCCCACCGCCATCCGCTGGTGGCCGAACTCCCGTCCGCACAGTGCACGGTGGTCCTGACGTAGACACCCATCCCGTCGCACTTCGCATGGCCACGGCCGGCTCCGGCGGGACCTGCGCTGTCGAGCCAGGTGATGCAGCCCGCGAGCCGGGTGCCGGTCGTTCCGGCGGCGTGCGGCGCGGCGACGGCGGAGAGGGCCGGGACGACGGCGAGCACCAGCGCCGCAGTCGCCGTACCGAGGATCTTGTCGAGGCTGGGCATGACGCGTTCTCCTTCCGGTGGAACGGACCGGCACCGCCCGTCCGGCGACGTCGGCACTTCCTGTCATGTCCACATGCTGGCCCGCCCCGTCCGGCGCGGCACTCACTCCACGGCAGAATGGCGGGTTCTCCCCCGCCCGGCGACCGAAACGAAGACCGTCCCCCAGCAGCCGGAGTCCCACGGTCAACACCCTTGCCGCCAGACCGACTTCACCCGGGCGCGGCGCCATCCCCCGTCCCCGGACCGCCCTTCCCCCGAGCACCACTTCAACGGGCCCGCGCCGCACGGGCGTCACCTCGGGAACAGACGGCGCCTGAACTCCGTCCGCCGCCGCGTGTCCCCGTTCACCCGGACCGCACCACCGCGACCCGTACCAACGGCGCCGTCCTCGGCGTCTTCGTCACCCTGACCCCGACCTTCCTGTTCCCGACCATCGGCGCGTTCACACAGTCGACGACCCGGACCAGGATCGGTGACCGGGTCGGTCCGGTGACGGCGCTGGGCGCCTGGTGCGCCTCCTTCGCCATGGTCACCGACAACACCCGGAAGCGGACGGTGCTGCCGGTCCGACCACTGGACCGAACCCTCCGGCGACCCCGCACCGGGGCCCGTCCGTCCCGGTGCCGTCCGGCCCGCACCGCGACCGGATCCGGCAACTCGACACGGCTGCACGGACGGCGGAGGATGGCTAGTGGACATGGCGCGACTGGGCCGCCGTGTATCCGGATGGCGAGGTCTCGCCCATGGACCGTGGACGTGGGGGTGCCCAAGGCGCCGCCCAGGTGCAAGTGCCGGCCTCCGCGACTGCGGGACGGGCGCTCGGGTGCGCGTGGTCACCCGTGCACATCGACTTACTCGGCGGTTTCGCCCTGCGGGTCGGTGAGGAGCCCGTCAGCGTTCCGGTGAGTTCCGAACGCGTACTGGCGTTCGTCACGCTCGGCTGCTGCCGGTCCGCCGTCCCGAGGTGCCTGATCGCCGGGACGCTCTGGCCGGACGCGGCCGAGCACTGCGCGTTCGCCAACCTGAGGGCCGCACTCTCCCGTCTGGGCGGCACCGGCAGGCGGGCGCTGGAGATCGGACCGGCCGAGCTGCGGCTGGCGGCGGACACCAGCGTGGACCTCCTCCAGGCCCGTACCCTCGCCCACCGGCTGCTGGACCGCAACGCGCCGGCCGGCGCCTGCGACCTCGACCTGGCGGCCGTCGCCGACCTCTCCGCCGACCTGCTGCCCGGCTGGTACGACGACTGGCTGCTGCCCAGGGCGGAGGAGTGGCGCCAGCTGCGGCTGCACGCCCTGGAGATCCTCGCCGAGCGGTTCATCGACGCCCGGCGGCACGGCGAGGCGGTCGCCGCCGCCCGTGCGGCGGTCCACGCCGACCCGCTGCGGGAGAGCAGCCAGGCCTGCCTGATCCGGGCGCACCTGGCCGAGGGCAACCCGTCCGAGGCCATCCGGAACCTGCGGCACTACGAACAGCTCCTGCACCGGGAGCTGGGCCTCCACCCGACGCCGCGGCTGCACCGGCTGGTGGCCCGGGCGGTCGCGCCGGCGTCACACGGCCGTCACGCGGGCCGCGCAGAGTGAGAGCGGAGCGAAACCGTCCTGCGCACGGCTGGAGGAGCGATGCCGAACTTCAGGATCGAAGTGACCAACGAGAGCCGTACCCTCACCGACGCCGAGGTGGAGGCGGTGGTCCCGGCGCTGCAGATCCAGGTCAGCCGGGACTTCGCGCCCGTGTGGGGCGTCGACGCCGAGCTGTCGTACGTCGCGCCGAAGGCGCTCTCCCCCCAGGCGTGGTGGCTCGTGGTGCTGGACAACTCCGACCAGGCCGGTGCCCTCGGCTACCACGACGTGACCTCGAACTTCCTGCCGCTCGGGAAGGTGTTCGCGGGCACCGACAAGCAGTACGGCCAGCAGTGGACGGTGACGGCCAGTCACGAGCTCATCGAGATGCTCGGCGACCCCGAGATCAACCGGGTGGTCTTCGACCAGCCGACCGCCACCACGGGCAAGCTGTACGCCCTTGAGCTGTGCGACACGTGCGAGGCCGAGACCTACGCGTACAAGGTCGACGGAACCACGCTGGTCAGCGACTTCGTCCACCCCGCGTGGTTCCAGCCGACCCGCACGGCCGCCGACGCCCAGTTCGACCACGGCGGCCACATCAAGAGCCCCCTCGAACTCCTGCCCGGCGGCTACATCGGAGTCTTCGACGTCGCGGCCGGCACCGGGTGGACCCAGATGACCGCCGGCGACATCACCGCCGCCTACGCCATCCGGCCGCACGTCGGCAGCCGTCGTGAACGGCGCCGCACACCCCGCGACCAGTGGCTGCCGAGCGACCGGACCACCTGATGTCCACCACCGACCGGCTCTCGGCCGTCGAGCACGTCGTGATGCTGATGCTGGAGAACCGCTCGTTCGACCACCTGCTCGGATTCCTCTACACCGACCAGGGCAACGTCTCCCCCGCCGGGCAGCACTTCGACGGGCTGACCGGCCGGGAGTCCAATCCTGACGAGAACGGGAAGACCGTCACGGTCCGCCGGATCGAGGCCACCGACCCGCACCCCTACTTCATGCCCGGCGCGAACCCGGGCGAAGGCTACCGCCCCACCAACGCCCAGCTCTTCGGGACCCTCGACCCGCCGTCGCCACCGGTGGCAACCATGCAGGGATTCGTGACGAACTTCGCCGACACCCTGGTCCTCCGGGCCCACCAGCCCCACCCGGTCATCCTCCCGGGCACCGTCGCCGACGACATCATGGCCTGCTTCACCCCCGACACGCTGCCAGTCCTGTCCACCCTGGCCCGCGGCTACGCGGTGTGCGACCGCTGGTTCAGCTCGGCACCGACCGAGACCCTGCCGAACCGGTCGTTCGCCTGCGCCGCCACCAGCCAGGGGCACATGGACGACCACACCCACACCTTCACCTGCCCCAGCATCTTCGGCCGGCTCAGCGACCACGGGGTGGCCTGGAAGGTGTACGGCTACAACAACCCGCCGCTGACCAGCGGCAACTTCCCCGACATCCACAGTGCGTCGACCGACCACTTCGGCCTGTTCCCCGACTTCCAGGCAGCCGCCAAGGCCGGCACCCTACCCGCCTTCACGTTCCTGGAGCCCAGCTGGCAGTCCACCGGCAACAGCGAGCACCCCGTCGGTGACGTGGCCCTGGGAGAACAACTGATCAAGGAGGTCTACCGGACCCTGCACGCCGGCCCGGGCTGGAACCAGACCCTGTTCGTGATCACCTACGACGAACACGGCGGGTGCTACGACCACGTCCCGCCGCCGACGTCGAGCATGCCTCCGGGGGACGGCACCACCGGCGAGTTCGGCTTCGGCTTCAACCGCTTCGGTGTACGGGTCCCGACCGTGCTCGTCTCCCCGCTGATCGCCCCCGGCACCGTCTTCCGGGCACCCGACGACGCGGCTCCACTGGACCACACCAGCATCCTGCGCACCCTCGAACGGCGCTGGTCGCTGCCGTCGCTCACCGCCCGCGACGCCGCCGCCGCCGACGTCGGACCGGCGCTCACCCTCGGCACGCCGCGCACCGACGACGTCCTCGCGGCGGTCACCGCTCCGTCCTCGGCAGCGGTCAACCCCGCCGCGGGCGAGGTCTCCCACCTCCAGCGGGTGTACGCCGACCTCGTCGCCCGTCAACTCATCCCGGGCCAGGAGACCGGGCCCGAACTGTCCCTGCCCGAGAAGTCCACCCCGCAGGCGTACGCCGACTTCATCCAGGCCCACGTCCCGGTACACCCGTAGGGCGAGCTCGGACCGGCCTGCTATCAGGTGATAGCGTGCGGGTGTGGTGAAGGTCGGGGTGAGCCTCCGGGCGGCCGGGAAGGTCGGCGCCTTCCTGAACGGCACGTTCCTGGACGGCATGGTCCTGAACAACACGTTCCTGGACGGCACGCAGCACGAGTCGGGGGGCCTGTTGGACGGGATCGAGGGCGCGGCGTGATCCTGCACGTCGACCTGGCCTGGATCCTGGAGGTCGCCGAGCGGGCGGTGCCGGGCGACCCGGCACCGATCGACTACGGGGTGGCCATCGCCGCCGTCGAACGCCACCGTGCCGTCGTCACCGGACAGGACGTCTACGACGGCCCCGTCGCCCGCGCCGCCGCCCTGACCCACACACTGGGCCGACTCCCCTGGCTGGAGCACTCGAACCTGCGGGTGGCCGTCGCCGTCGCACACGGGTACCTGACGGCCAGCGGCGTACAGGTCAGGATCGACCAGGAACGCGTCACCGCCCTGGCCACCGCGCTCACCCGGCCCCGTGCCACCGTCGCCGACATCGCAGCCGTCCTGAGGACCTGGCGGACCTGACGACCTGACGGCCGGGCAGAACCGTCGGACCCGTCGGCCCCGGATACCCGTCGCACCTGACAACCGGTCGGCAGGCACCGGCAGTCCGGGCTCCGGCAACTGGGGGTGCCGGTAAGAACGCTGTCACCAGCCGCAACCGGCGGTGATCAGTCCTCTGACCTGGTGGGTTGGGGCAGTTCCGGCGTGCTCGTCGCCTCAGCGAGTGCGAGGCGACCACCCTTCGGTGAGTGCATGGATCTGCCGGTCGAGCAACTGTCCCTTGGTGGACACGCGTGCGTACCCCACGAGGCTGCCGGTCCGTACGGCCGGAACGGGAGCGAGGAGATCGGCGGCGTCGTCATCCTGGGGTGGCTGCACCTGCCAGATCGTACAGAAAAGGGTGCCCCTCAAGTTCTTGAGCACATCGACTTTCTGACACCGTTTTATGAGCATGATCCGGCGTCGATCCGGTCACGCGCCGCCACTTATCGATCTTGCTCATCAATCGGTCGGTTGATGAGCAAGACCGGTTCAGCCTTCGAGGGGGTGTGCAAGGTGGAGCAGATCTGCCAGGTACAGCACCCGTCCGTCGTCCTGGGAGGGGTACGTGGAACGGCTGGGTCAAGTGGCGGGGATTGCATCCAGCCCGTGTTCGCCCCGCGAGGCCTCCGGTCACCGCGGCGACGGTGTCCGTGTCACCCCCGAGATCGATCGCCGTGCGTATCGCGTCTCCGAAGCTGGTAGTGGTGCGCAGGGCCCAGACGGCGGAGCGCAGGCAGGCCCAGACGGCCACCGTGGCAACGGCAGGCTCACTTGATCAGGTGACGCTTTCCCTCCGCCTCCTGCCGCAAGTCCCAGCCCGCCGGACACTGTGCCATTACCTACGGTCACCTCATGCCGTGGGCCGCCTGAACTGCCGGGCGGCAGGACGCACATGCATGCGTTTCAGCGTGGTACGCCGCTCGGCAGGACATCGGGCGGCTACGGCTGGCCAGCGGCTCCACCCGCGGCCGGCCCTTTCCAACCCGGCTTCGAAGATCGCCTCTCGAAGCAGGCGGCCCGGATCTCAACTCCCATGCCGGGATGGCGACCTGGCGCAACCTGGCCATCAGTGCCCGCCGCCTGACCGGCAAGATACTCCAGCCGTAGATGTGGATCTTTATAGCTGAAGGGCGGCTTGACGGCGGTAGTGGCTGAGGCGGGCGCGAGCCTGGTGGCGTCGGCGCCAGGTAGACCAGCGCCATCGGTGTGCGAGGTCGTGGACAGGCCGAACGAGCAGGGCAGTGAACAGGCGCTGGATCTCGTTGCAGGTGAGCGGGATCAGCCCATCCGGGCTGGTCCCGTCGTCGGCTGGGACATAGTCGCGGCGTTCAAGGGCGGCAGCGACCGCGAGGAAGGCGTGGGCGAGCATGGCCAGGGTGACCCAGCGGTGCCAGGAGCCCCAGCGGCGGACCTGGTGCTCGTCCAGTCCGGCCAGGGTCTTCGAGCTCTGGAACATCTCCTCCACCGTCCAGCGGCTGCCCGCGACCTTCACCATGATGGACAGTGGCACTGGGTGGGGTGCATAGCAGCGGTAGTAGGCGAGTTCGCCGGTGCGGCGGTTACGGCGGACGAGTAGGTGCTGATGGCCTTCCAGGCTAGATGCGGTGATGACGACCTGGGCCCAGTCGTAGCAGCGGTGGCCCTTCGCACCTGCCCCGGCAGACAGCTTCTGCCAGGCTCGGCGCGGGATGCGCTTGGCCAGGTGGTCGGCGCGCTGGGGTCCAGCCGGGGTGGGCAGGCGGTGAGAGCTGGAGACTGCGAGCACGTAGCCGAGCCGCCGCCTTTCCAGGGCAGCGCGCAGGTGCGGGTTGTCGCCGTAGACCTCGTCGCCGGTCGCCCAGGCAACCGGAGCTCCCGCGTCCAGGGCACGTTCGATCATCTCCCGGGCGAGTTGCGGCTTGGTGGCGAAGCCTACGTCGGCCGGGACTGCGGCCTGCCGGCATCGTTGCGGGTCGTTTGTCCAGGACTTGGGCAGGTACAACGCGCGGTCGATGGCGGCGTGGCCGTGCCGGGAGGCGTAGGTGAGGTAGACGGCGACCTGGGTGTTCTCGATCCGTCCAGGGGCTTGTAGCTGAATAACTGTCAGGTTTGATCTTCCTGGTGGTTCTCGTCGGGCAAGCGAACTCGAAGCTGTTCGAGGGTCCGGGCGGGCGAT
>NZ_JBHJVK010000117.1:0-14147 GCF_042264695.1 Kitasatospora sp. NPDC056138
ACGTCGTCCACGTCGATGGCGAGGCGGGAACCTACCTGGTGGTCGGGTTACCCAAGGGCTGAAGCCCGAGCCGGGGATCCGGTGGCAGCCCGAAAGCACCGCCGGCGGCGACGGCGCGGCCTCGCACTTCACCGACCCGGCCGACGCCGAGCGCGACCAGCGCCGCGTCTGGGAGCGGGGCGGCGCCGATCCCGCCAAGCAGCCCGACACCGTCCTGTCCGGGCGCGCCGCGGTGGCGCTGCTCAACGCGCTGCACGGCACGGTCCACCGGGGACTGGAGGCGGAGCGCGGCATCGAGACGTGGGCGCTGGCGGTGACGGCGTACGAGCGGATCGCCGAGGTCGTCAACGCGACCCGGCCGCAGGCGGCGCGCGCCGAGGACCGTGCGGAGGACCGGACTCGGGTGGAGCTGGACGACCGCAGCCCCGGCGCGGCGGCCGGCTGACCGAGGATCACGTACCGATGGCTGGGGCTTCGTTGTACAGGGCCACGACCCGCAGGTCGGCCCGGTTCAGATAGGTCGGTGTCAGCGAGCGAACTGATCCGCCTATGACTCAGCGGCAGCCCGGACTGGAGTGCGCCCGGCGGCCTCCCGCCGGGTGTGGGTAGCCGCAAGTCGAATCCCTCGGCCTTATCGGCCCCGCCTGAACAGCCGTTTCAGTCCCCGTGGCTGGCTTGGGGCCGCCGATGCCTCCGATTCGTCCTGTTCGGCGGCGTACGCTGCCATGTCGTTGCGGCGTCGGTCGATCAGGTCGTGGGCCAGGCTAAGGGATTGCTGGTCGAGCCAAGGGCAGGCGAGGAGCAGGGTGCAGACCGAGTCGAGGATGGTCACGTCGCGCTGCCGGTAGGCGGATGCCACCGCGAGGAGGCGTATGCGCAGCTGCTGCCCGATGTCGTGGCGGGTTTCCGGGTGTGTCCAGGCCACCGCGACGAGGGCGAAGCCGGCGGCCTCCACCGCCCAGTCCTCAGGTCCGAAGAGCAGATCGAGGAGGATCCGTCGGCGGTCGGATCCGTGCCAGGGCTGGTCGGTGCGGTGGTGGGCGATTCCGAGGCAGGTGAATGCCTGGACGGCGCGGATCCACAGTTCAGGCTGGCGGGACAGCAGCGCCTGGCCGAGCTCGTCCTCGCGCGGTGCGGGAGGATGGGCGAGCACACCGAGCAGGTCGTCGAGCGGGACACCCGCCAGCTGGACCGCCTGATCGTAGGCCTCCGGTACATGGGCCCAGACCACGTTGGCGGCCTGCCGGACGAGTTCGGCGCTCTCCGACGAGGGAGCCGCGACGGCAGGGAGCGGGTCGAGTCCGTCGTAGCGCCAGATACGGACGCCAACCGTGCGTACGGTCAGGCGCGGATCCGGCTTCCGAAGCTCGCGGTAGGTTGCCGACGCGCCGGGGAAGCCGAGTCGGAGGGCGAGCAGGGTGCTGGGCGGTTCAGGCTCCGACATCTTGATGACGAAGCCTTCGGACAGCTCGCTGCTCGGTTCCGTAAGGAGCTGGTGCAGGAGCCTGATCGATGGTTCCGCGGCTGCGTGGACGATGCCCAGCCAGGGTTTGCGATGCTGAGACGGGCGAGCAGCTCGTCGGCCAGCTCGTGGTCCGGGTGGGCGCGGGAGTGGTCCGCCAGGGCGAGCAGGTGGTTCATGCCGCCGTCGACCTGGTAGCGGAGAGCGTGGAGCAGGGGCGCTGCCATCGGATGGTCGGGCTCGTGGCGTAGTGCGCGCTCGATCCAGGGAAGTCCGGCCTCTGGACGGCCGGTAGCCGCATACAGTTCAGCCACCTCGCCTGCCAGATGACCGTCGAAGGGCTCGTCGTCGAGGGTCGCCTCCCAGACCGCCAGAGCCTCGTTCGGCTTGGCCCCGGTCCGCAATGCCCAGCCGAGCATGACGGCTTCGAGGCGGCCCGGGTTGATTCGATGTGCGTGCCGGGCCCGGTCGATGGCGTGGTCGGTGGCGTCGAGCAGACGGGGCAGCGCGGATGCGAGGGCCAACAGGCGGGTGTGGTCGGGGTGTCTGTCCACCACAGCGGACACGAACCGGTCGAAAGGCCGCAGGGCGGTGCGGACGTCCTCGTGCAGCGGCTCCCTGAGCGTGGCCGTGGCGCGGGCGGTCGCGTGGGCGACGGTGTCCGGGGCGATCAGTTCCGGCAGGTCCTCGCGGAGCAGCCAGGCCGCTTCCGCCCAGGGCAGGGAAGGCTTGGCTTCCATCACCGCAGCCAACACCCCCAGGGCCGTATCCCAGTCGCCGGCCGCCGCCCGCAGGTGTGCGTGGCAGGCGGCAGCTCCCAGGGATGCGTCACCGTCGATCGGGAAGTGTTCCATGGCTGCTGCGGGGTCTCCGACGCGGGCACAGAACTCGGCGAGGGCCTCGTGGACCTCCGGCAGCCCCGGATCGGTTGCCATGGCGTCGGCCACGTGCGCCGCCGCGTGTGGGAGGTCACCCGCGTCCATCGCGAGCCGTGCGATGGCGACCTCGCCCTCCGCCGCCAGCCGCTGATCGCCGCACTCGCTGTGCCGTCTCATGCCATTCCCCCTCGCGTGCGGCGTTCGCACCAGAGCGTCAGCGGCTGGGGGAACATCCTTCCGATGGACTGTTACTGACCTCGGCGCTTCAAGGTGATTGGCCTGTTTGTGTAGCTGGCTGACGGTCATTTGCGCGCTATGCCGTTGGTATGCGCTATGCGGATGGGGGCGGTCTGACGGCGAAGGCACGTCAGCGCCGCGAGGAGGTGCGGCTGGAGGCCGCCGGGTTGTTCGAACACGGGGTCCCTCCAAGGGAGGTGGCCCGCAGGCTGCGGGTGACCGCGAAATCGGCCTACCAGTGGCACCAGGCCTGGCGGGAGGACGGGGTCGGCGCGCTGGCCTCACGGGGACCGGGTGGGCAGCGATGCAAGCTGTCGGCACGGTGCCGGGAGAAGCTGGCCGAATACCTTGAGCAGGGGCCGGCCGTTCACGGCTGGGACCAGGACCAGGTGTGGACCGGCGCGCGGGTGGCGACGCTGATCGGCCGCAAGTTCCACGTGTCTACAGCGTCTCGGGGGCCACCCGTCTGATGCACCGGCTCGGCTTCACCCCGCAGGTCCCCGCGCGCCGCGCCGCGGAACGCGACGAGCAGGCCGTGGCCGCGTGGAGGGAGGCGACGTGGGCGGAGGTAAAAGCGCCCGGGCGGCCTGCAACGGCTGGCTCTGCTTCGAGGACGAAGCCGGGTTCACCCGCAGACCGCCCAAAGGACGCACCTGGGGACGCCGCGGCATCACCCCGATCGTGCAGGTTAGCGGCAGCCGCTCGGGAAGGATCTCCGTCGCCGGACTGCTAGCGATGCGACCCGGCTCACGGACCCGCCTGTGCCACAGGCTGCGGCGCCACACCGGGCGCAAGGGCGAGCGCCGCAGCCTGTCCGAACACGACTACATCGGGCTGATAGACGGGATACACCAGCTGGTCAAAGCGCCCATCGTGCTCGTGTGGGACCGGCTGAACACCCACGTCTCCCACGCGATGCGCGACCTGATCAACGTGCGGGACTGGCTGACGGTGTTCGTGCTGCCCGCATACGCACCCGAGCTGAACGCGGTCGAGTACCTGTGGGCCCACGTCAAACGAAGCCTGGCGAACCTCGCCAGTGTCGCCCTCGACCGGCTCGAAGCCCTCGTCCGCAACCACCTCAAGCGACTGCAGTACCGCTCCGACATCCTCAACGGCTTCCTCGCCGGGACCGGACTCTCTCTCGACCTCCCACCGCCATCACCTTGAAGCGCCGAGGTCAGTATATCCGACCGGCTCGCGGCGGCCCCACCTGACCCAGTCGTTCAGCCCGCGCCGCGCCCCTGCGGCGCGCCAGATCACCCCGCGTGCCGCGCCGCAGGCGCCAGTCAGCGCGACCGGTCCTGCCCGGCCGCCCGGCCCCCGGCGCGGACCGGGGCCGGGGGCCCGGTGCGGATGCGCGCCGCCTCGACAGCCTCCGGCTACCTCGGCCCGCAGGGCGATCATGGCGGGCGCATCCGCACCGCGAGGACATCGACGGCGGGCGCGAGGCCGGCAGGGCACCACTGATCCGTGGCGAGGTCCAGGTCAACGGCGAGTTCAGGGACTACCACTGGTGGAACCGCATAGGGCTGGGAGTCGAGATCGACCTCACCCGAGGGCAGTTCCGGCCGGAGGAGATTGTCCCCGAGATCTGCTCACCCACGGAGTCAGGCTCGACCGTGGATCAGCGAACCGCTACGTCAAAGCCTTCCGGGACCTGGCCTGTTCGGGGCGTGGGCAAGCCCTTGGGCCGACCGTGGTCGGTTGGCTGCCAGGAGGACGGCCTCGAGGTCACACGTTCTGCCGGTACGCCCGCTGGACGGTGAGCGCGGCCTCGGTGGGGCTGTCGTGCAGCAGGGGCTGGCGGGTGGCTCTGTCTCCGAGGAAGGCCCCCTCGTAGAGCGCGGCCCACCGCGCGACGCCGCCGATGCCGCGCTCCACCCAGCCGACCATGTGGCCTTCACCGGTCACCAGCCACACATCCGGGGTCGCGGACCAGCCGGCCAACACCCAGTAGCCACCGAAGAGCGAGGGCTCCAGCGGGACGTGGACATCGGTGCCGCCCAGGCCGCGCAGCAGCGGATCCCGCGGCACCGAGATGAGGGCGTCCGGGCGGCCGTGGGGCGCGGCCGGGTCGGTCGGCGCCGCCGCGGCCGCGGTGGTGGTGGGTGCTGGAGAAGCTGGCGGTTCGGCGAGCGGGCGGATTCGCTGCTGGGCAAGGCGCAGGTCGACCAGGTCGCGCAGTCGGCCGCCCTCCGGCCCGGTTTCGTGACCGTCACGCATCACACCGCCGTCAGCGGGCAGCGCCCTATCGAGGGTTTCGTGGCTATCACGGAAGTGAGGCTGGGCAACATCCCCGGCACTGGAGCCGGTTTCGTGACCGTCACGCAACTCCAGCCCGGGTGAGGGGTCTGCCTTCTGTGGTCGGGCCTGTGCCGGAGCGGTCGGCGTGGTGCCGGCCGGGTCGGCCTCTGGCCGCGCGCCCTTCTCGCTGGTGTCCGCCTCCCGGCGAGCCAGGGCGGCCTGCTCCATGAGCTGGTCATCGGCTGTGCGCAGCGCGGCGAGCGCGGTGTCGGCTTTGTCGCTGTCTTGGCCGAGGGCGTCGCAGTAGGCGGCGGTGGCGGCGGGGATGGCGTCGGCGAGCTCCAGCAGGCTCGCGTGGGAATCGGGTGGTGCGGCCACCTGCTGGCCGGCCTCTGTGGGAGCGGGCTCGGATGCGGCGTGGGCACGGCGGCGTCTGTACGCCGCTGACCGGCAGGCGGTACTGCAGTAGCGGGCCGGTCGGCCGGTCGCGGCCGCTTGCAGTTCGCCGCTGCATGCGGCGCAGCGGGCAGCGGACGGTTCCGGCAAGTCGAGGAGGGCGGGCTGATCCATGGTCACGGTGGCGAGCGTACGTGTTTCGTGACGGTGTCACGGAACCGGGGTTCGAGGAGCGGTGCCCGGCGCGCGGCGCTGGCCCGCTGGGCCGGGTTTTCGAACCGGGCTCGCTCATGTTTCGTAGCGCGCCACGAAACCCCCTGCGCCACGCCCCGCGCGAGCACGCCCAGTTTCGTGATGTGCGACGAAACAGGAGGATGGCACGGATCGCGCAGCGGTCCGACTTCCGTGATGCGACACGCAACATCCGCTCCACCGGTTGGGCAACGCGTCCTGGAAATAGGACGACGCCCGCGGTCCAGCAGGGCTGGCTTCCTTCGTCCGGCGGTCCGCTCGAAGATGAGTCCTGACCGGCGTGGCTCTCGCGGTCACCGTCGCTGGTCGGGGCCGCAGGGAACAGCACGCGAATCGCGCAGAGCGTCACAGGCCCGGTGTGCGAAGCTGTCTGCGCACGTAGGGCGGCCGAGGTCAGGCACAGCTGGAGGTGGCCCGCCTGAGTCGAGGCCATGTCCGGCTGCCTGATAGCCGCAGCGAAGGCGACGGCCACCATGTGCGGGGGCGAGCTCGGGGCAATGGCCGGCAGGCGCCCGGCACGACTTCGCCTGTCGGCGCACAGGAAAGGGCAGCTGTGGAAGCGAGCGGTCAGGAGCAGGCGCTGCTGGTGGAGTGTCCGCAATGCGGCGCGCGGCCGGGTGTGATGTGCGGCGGCCGCGCTCAGGCCCATCCGGTCCGCTTTGGCTCAGCCCGACTTCGTCCGGCCGGGCCCGGGCTCGGCCACCAGCGCAGCGGCCCTCCCCCGGCTGCCCGACCTGCGTGGGACCGCGGCGGATACGACCGCGAGACGCCGGACTGGACGGAGTTCTACGTCTCGCCGCTCGGCCCGGCCGGGGGCGAGATCCGATGCTGTCTGCTGCTACGGGATCCGGGCAGCTGCCCGGTCTGCGACAACGGCTGCTGGCTGTGCGGCGCACGGCCAGGACGGCCCTGCATCAGCCTGCCGGGCGTCCGCCGGCTCGAGGCCCTCGCCCACCCGCCCCGCCTGTGGCACCTTGCCCCGGACGAAGCCGCCGTCTACCGGCAGGCGCTCGCCCATTTCTGCCCGCACTGCAACGCCGCCACCGGACGGCTGTGCCGAACGGTCCCCCGCAATGACGGCCGCCCTCAGCACACGAAACGGCCTCATCGGGTTCGGCGCTGACCAGGTGTGCGCCAAGACCAGGGCGCATGCTTGGCCAACGGCGAGCCGCCACTGGGACGGAGAGATGAGGGGCTCGAATCGCCCGGCCGCTCGCGAGACACGGCCTGACGCGGGTCGGCTGGCTGCGGTGGAGCGGTTGCTCAGGTCGGTCGGGACGGTCTTGCCGGGATAGCGCCCCAGTGGCCGCCGGTGAGGCGGCGGATCAGAGCCATGTCGCGGCCCGACTCGCCTGCGGGGGCCGCGTCAATAGGCAGGGCACGGTGCGGAGCCGTCACGGACGCTGATCCGCACGCACCGTCGGTGATGCTTCGTGCCCCCGGTGTGGGCCGGGGCCCGGTCGTCGTAGTCGGTGCCGTGGACCCGGCCGCGCATCAGCGCTTCGTCGTCCATGCCGGTCAGCATCCCAGCCGACACCGGGAGGCCGTCACCCCAACGGTGACGGCCTCCCGGTGATCAGTACTGCCATGGATTCCACGGTCCGGCCAGCGGATCTCCGCGAGCGCGGAGAGCCATGATCACCCGGTTCCAGGATGTGCCCGACCCAGGGAGCAGGCAATAACCGACACGGCCACGCGCCCCGGCCCGGAGAACTCCTGGCCCTGTCCGGGCCATCCCTACCCGCCGGTCAGCCAGAAGACCTCAAAGGAGCCGCCCACTCGTGGTCGGGACGGGCGGCCGCCGCGGTACGGGGGGTGATCACGGCGGCCGCCGGTCGGATCGTCTCACCCGCCCGCTCGACGAGTCCAGTAGCAGGGCGGCGCCCTGTGATGCCACGGCAGAACCGGCAGACCGGGAACGCACGAGCGCCGGCCGCGGCTACACGGGCGGAGCCGGGTCGATCTTGAGCACCTGGTCCGCCGCGGTGACCTCCAGAAGCCGGAGCAGCTGCGGCGGCGGTGCCGACAGGTGCAGGTCGACGTCGGCCTGCTCGGCGAGCAGCCGGGCGCGGAGGAAGAGGTGGATCCCGGCCAAGTCGCAGAAGGCGATCGCGTGGCAGTCGAGGATGACGGTGGTGACGCCGGGCTCCTCGATCGCCTGGAGCAGTTCGGTGCGCAGGTGGGGTGCGGTGTCCTGGGCGAGGTCGCCGGCCGGGGTGAGCACGCGGCATCCGGGGGTGGGTGCGTGGGTGTGAACGGTCAGCTGGGGGGCGGGCCCTGTGGGTGGGGTCATGGCACGATCACGGAGGTCACCGGCTGCTCCGTCGGGACGCTGTCGGTGTCCAGGAGGCGTGCGACACCGAGGTGCTCGATCACCGCGCGCACCGCACCGTCCGGGTCCTCGTAGACCGGCAGACCCCCGACCACGTCCGGGGTCCGGTGCACCACCACGACCCGCGGCGTGGCGTGCATGACCGCCACGTCGTCGGCCGGCAGGAGCAGCGCGTAGCGCTGCACGACAGCATCCATCCCCCGATCCTGCCCCCACCCGACCCCCCGCGCCGCCCGACCCGGCCGAGCGCCGGCCGGCTGCCTGATCGCCGCGCTGGAGGACGCGGCGCCCGGGCGAGGGGACTGGCACGGGACAGACTCCGGCCGCTCGGCACGGGGCCGGGCGGCCGGGCTGTGTACGGGCCCGGCCGCCCGAGGGCTTCACCGTGCGGCGCCCTGGCCGTGGGGTGTACGTGCCGGGCGGTGTGGAGCAGGCGCAGCCGCGCGCCCTGGTCGGGGCGCTCGGTGGGTTCAACGACTGGCTGGCACGGCGGGTACGGTCAGCCGGCAGGTACGGCGCGGTCCGCCGGGCTGCGCGACTGCGGACTGCTCCAGGGCCTGCTGGGCGATGCGGACGTACGCGCCGAACGCCGCGTCGGGCAGCAGTTCCGGCAGGATCCGCGTCAGGTGCCAGGCCTCTCTCAGGCCCGGAATCGTGTCGAAACCGCTGATGTACTGGCTGAGGAGTCGGCCGAAGCGGGCGCTGTAGGACGAGCTCGCGGGCTGGCTCACGGTGGCGGCCTCGGCGGCCTGCGTCGCGACGCGCAGGAACGTGGCGAGTTCGTCGGCCGGGACGAGCTCAGCCGCCAGGAGCGTCACTGCGACGGCGGCCTGGTGTGACGGGGGCAGGCTGGCTCCGAACTGCTCCTCCAGGAGATCGGCGAGCGCACCGCGGTACCTGATGATGTCCATGCCGTCAGAAAGCACGGAATCCGGCTCAGGGGCCTGCCGACCCGCCGGTCCGGGTGCTAGTCGGACAACCCATTCTCACGCCGAGGGTCAGTCAGCGTACCGAGCCGGGCCGGGTGCCTGTGGCGATCGGGGAGTCTGCGACAGGTGATCTTCAACTTGCCCTAGGGTTACGGGAGTTCCCGGTGGCGAGCCTGCTGCCGGGACTTCGTGCTTTCCGGAGGGCGAAAGATCTTGCGATACGTGCTGCTGCTGCGGCGGGGCCCGCTTCCTCTCCTGTGGGGCGCGCAGACGGCGTCGGTCTTCGGTGACCGACTGTACGCGCTTGCGGTGATGTGGCTCGCCTGGCAGAGATCCGGCGGCGCGGCGATGGGCCTGGTGGCCATCGCCGAGTCGGTGCCGTACATCGTGCTCGGCACCGTCGGCCGGCGGGTGATGGAGCGGTTCACCACGCTTCGCGCGCTCGCCTTGGTGGACCTGGTCCGCATGGTGCTGGTCGCGGCGCTGCCGTGGACGTGGGAGGTGTTCGGCACGCCGGGGCTGCTGGTGTCGGCCGCGCTGCTCGGGGTGGGCGGGGCGCTGTTCGATCCGAACCTCGGGGCGCTCGTCCCGGACCTCGTGCGGGCGGAGGAGGTGCAGGCCGTCAACGGGCTGATGGACTCGACCAGCCGGATCGCCCGGGTCGCCGGGCCAGGGTCCGCGGGCGTGCTGCTGGCCGTGATGCCGATGGCCGGGCTGTTCTGGCTGGACGCGGGAACGTTCGCGCTCTCCGCCGTCGCCCTGGCCGTGCTCGGCGCAGGGAATGGCCTCCGGGCATCGGTACCGACAGGTGCGAGCGCAGCCTCGGGGGCCGGGCCGCGGGCACGGGTGCTGGTGCGCACGCACCCGGAGACCGGGGTGGTGCTGGCTGTCCACGGGATCGTGATCTTCGCGGGGGCGGTGTCGATCGTGATGCCCGCGCTGGTGGCGGTGCGGCTCGGCGGCGGCATCGGCACGTACGGCGTGATGCTCGCCGCCACCGGGGCCGGGTCGATCGTCGGCAACGCCATCGCCGGGAACGTCGGCCTCCCGAAGGCCCTCCCGGCGTTCTACTGCGCCGCGTGGAGCGTCTCCGGGGCGCTGATGGCGGCGACCGGTTCGGTGAGCACGGTCACCGAGCTGGTGGCGGTGTCGGCAGCGTACGGGGCTGTCTCGCCGTTCCTGGCGGTGTCGCTGTCCACGCACCTCGCGCGGTTCCCGCCGGCCGCTCGAAGGCGGCTGCTGACACTCGACCAGACGGTCATCCGGACGATGGGCACCCTCGCGATGGCCGGGATTCCCGCGCTGGCCGCGGCCCACCCGAGCGCCGGGTTCACCGCCGGCGGCCTCGCCACCGCCGTGGTGGGCATCGCCGGGTGCGCGGTCGTGGTGTGGTGGGCGAAGACCCGCACGCCGCTGCCGGGCGCCGAGCCGGTGCTGGAGAGCGTGGGCGGCTGAGGGCATGTGGCGGGGCCGGACTCCCTGGTGGTGCGGGGGTCCGGCCCTTCGTGCTGTGGGTCTCAGATCAGGCGATCAGGGACCAGTGGGTGACGGTGATATCCTCGAGCGGGATGCCCAACTGCTGGTAGATGCGCTGGTGCATCGCGCCGAACCAGGCGTCGCGCCGGTCGGCGAAGAACGTCGGGTCGTACCAGGCGACGCCCAGCAGCACGGTGCCGCCACCGTTCGGGTTGCCGGTCTCCGGCTCCCAGTAGGTGCATTGCCAGTCCCAGAGCATCAGCTCCTCCGGCCGCTGGCGCAGGCGCTCGTCGGAGGCGCGCAGGGCCTCGATGCACCGCTCGGCGGTCGCGGCGTCGAGGCAGTAGTAGGTGCAGTCGGACTTGCCGATCGGGGTCTTGTCTGCGCGGCGGGCCGCGTCGGCGTCCTCCCCGGTCAGGACGCGCACGCGGGTCACCGCGCACGTCAGGTCGAGCGTGTCGAGGATGGTCACGGTGGTGCTCTCCTCTCCCTTGGTCCTGGCGGACTACCAGCCCGTGCCGCTGATCGGCACGACGCTGGGGCTCGTGGGGTCGCGCCGCACGATGCCGTCCGGCGCGGTGTAGCGGACGTTCAGCCCGATGCGGGCGCTTCCGCTGGTGTTGGTGCCAGAGCGGTGCACCAGGCGGCCGTCCATCAGGACGGCGCAGCCGGCGCGCAGCGGCACGGGGACGGTGGTCTCGGGGGTGAAGTCGGCCGTCTGGTCGGCGCGGCCGCGTCCGGCGCGTTCGTCGGCTCCTTCTCGATCGGCAGGTAGCCGGCGCGTTGGGAGCCCGGGGCGATGTGCAGGCAGCCGTTGGTCTCGGTGGCGTCGGTGACGGCGAGCCACGCGGACACCGACCGCTCCGGGTGCAGTTCGAGGTGGGCGCCGATGCCGTCCTGGTGCCAGGGGATCGCGAAGGCGCGGTGCGGCCACTTCACGACGAGGAAGGTGTTCTCCACCGCGACGTCCGGCCCCAGGACCGCCTGGACGGCGGCGAGCAGGTGCGGGGAGCGGACGGCGAAGGCGGCCCAGTCCTCGGTGAGGTGGGGGTTGCGGACGATCTCGTGGTCGCGGTGGGCGGCGGTCAGGAGCACGGCGCGGCCCCGGGCAGCGCCGGGGGTGGACCACTCGATCGCCGAGCTGACCCCGCGCCGGCCGAGGATGCCGCCGGCCTGGGTGAGTGCGGTCACGATCGGCCTCCGTGGATCGGGCAGGCGCAGGCCGGCCAGCCGGCTGCGGGGTGGGTGGCGTGGGCGCTCACGTCGTCGGCATCGACGGTGACCGGGCCGGTGTCATCGTGGCGGGTGCCGTCCGGCGCGATGCGGTATGAGCGGATGGTCAGGCCCGGCTGGCGCTTCTCCGGCGGCACGAAGTCGGGGCCGGTCATCGCGATCCTCGGCAGCGCAGCTCGCGGAGAAGCCGCGCCCTGAGCAGGGCGCGGGCGTGGTTCGGGATGTGGACCACCGTCTGGCCGCAGGCCGTCACCACCAGGTCGCCGCTGGGGTGTCGAAGATGCGGTCTGCTTCCGGGCATGGCAGTACTCCAGCGCGTCGCGGGGGTTGGTCGCCGCCCGGGGCGTCCACGGTGCCGAGGGGGATCGGTTCAGTTCTCGCACCGGGCGGCATCAACGACGGTAGGGAGTAACCGATCGAACACTCAACGAAGTTGCGCGGGATTACACGGATTCATCCGAGCACGTTGATCGCCGCCGTGATCAGGGCGCGCGCCTGCGCGCCGCGCACCGCCAGGTCGGACAGCTCGGCGAACACCTTCTCGTACATGGCGATCTCGCTGGGCTGGGTGATCGTCAGATATCCGGACACCAGCTCCACGTTGACCTGGGCCTGGTCGTAAATCCAGAACCCTTCCACCGGCCAGCCGTTGTCCCGGTCCGGCCGCATGGGCAGCACGCCCAGGCTGACGTTGGGCAGCCGGCCGACGGTGAGCAGGTGGCGCAGCTGCTCCAGCATCACCGGGCGGCCGCCGAGGCCGTTGCGCAGCACGCTCTCCTCGATCAACAGGGCGAAGCGGTGCCGGCCGCCGAAGAGGATGTGCTGGCGGTCCATCCGCTCGTCGACGGCGGCCTCGACGTCGTCGACCAGGCCGCGCCGGTCGCGGATCGCGGTGGTGTAGGCGCGCGTCTGCAGGATGCCGGGCAGCACCCACGGGGCGTAGGCGCGGAAGCTGCGGGTGCGCTCGTACAGGGGCCGCACCGCCTGCTGGGCCTGGCGCAGGCCGGAGCGTTCCATCCGGCGCCACTCCAGGAACATGGCATCGGCCTGGCGGCTGCGGGCGATGAGGTCGGCGGCCTGGTTGTCGGCGCCGCACGCCGCGCACCAGGCGCGGATGTCCGCATCGGAGGGTGGGGTCTTGGCGTTGATGATGCGGGAGGTCTTGGCGGGGGTCCACCCGCACCGGGCAGCCAGCTGCTTGCCGTTCAGGCCAGCGTCCAGCATCAACTCGCGCAGGCGCTGTGCGACGGCCTTGCGGGCGGCCTGGGCGCTGGACGACGGAGAGGCTGGCATGGTGTCTGGCTGCCGGTGCGGGTGATCGGGTCAGACCGAGTACTGCTCGTGCGGGACGGCGCGCTCCCACACCGCCTCGAACGCCGCGACGCAGTGCTTCGCCAGGGCGGGGTCCTGAAGGATCTCCTCACCGTGCTCGGCGAGCTGCCCGTCGCCGGTGAAATGGTGGTAGTGCACCACCTGGTGGTCGAAGACCCAGAAGTCCAGCCCCGGCAGGCACAGGTCCTTTGTGTTGCGCCTCGGCAGCCACCGGACCTGTTCGCCGGCGGCCAGGTTGCCGAAGGTCAGGTCGTGCTCGTAGCGGATGTAGTCGTGCACCGGCTCCGAGACGATCCGCGCCCGCCGCACCACCACCCCGCGGCCCACGGCCTCGGCCACCGCGTCATGCCACCCGTGCCACCACGAGCCGCGATCGGCCGCATCCAGGCGCTTGCCGTGCTGGAAGGCCAGGAACTCCGGATCGTCCAGCATGTAGGAGTCGCGCATCTCCAGATGCACCGCTGAGCGCTGCGCCCTGGCGAGCGCCTTACGAACCGGTGTTGCCACGTGGAGCCTCTCCGTCAGGCCGCGGGATGAACTGGAGCATGTTGGCGGGCAGCCGGATCACCGTCTCGTGCTCCGGGACGTCGGTGGTGTGGCCGGGCACCGAGCCGACCTCCTGCGCCTGCCGGACCGTAGCCTCGTCCGCCTTCCAGGACTGAATGATCAGGTCCCCGGTCTCTTCCTCCAGCCAGATCGTCGGGGACTGGTCAGATGGGGTGTTCGGCCAGAATCCCCAGAAAACGTAGCGTCACAGCGGCCTCCCGCACCAAGTCGGTTACACGGACTTGCACGACGCTCCTCCGGTGCTGGCGGACCGTCAAGAGCGTGCGGGCGCAGCACGACGGCACGCGCCACACGACTGGGCCCGGGGTAAGAAATTCTTACCCCGGGCCCACGGGTCGGGTTGGGTGTCTACCTGGCGGGAAGGACTGCGGACCGCTCCAAGGCTCGCTGTGCGAGCCGGATGAACGGGACGAACTCGCCCTTAGGCAGCAGGTGCGGGAAGACCCGCCCGAGATGCCAGGCCACCGTGAGCCCCACGTGATCGCGGTCCTCGTAGAGGTCGCCGAAGGCGCGGTGAAGGCCTCGGTCGAGGCAGTCCGAGTAGACGCCGCCCAGGAGGCGGGCCGGCTGCCTGGAATCCAGATCGGCTTCCATCGCGACGTGGAAGAACGTGGCGAGCATGTCGGCCGGAAGGGCTTCGGCCAGCACGTTGGTGACGCCGGTGGCTGCCTGGTAGAGCGCGGGAACGGCCGTCAACGCCATCACGCGGCTGAACTCGGCCTTTCCGGCAACTGGAGCGCGGGCTTCGGGACCGTCAGCTCCAGGCCTGGTTCTTGCCACCGTTCCCGTACATGACGTACACGTCA
>NZ_JBHJVK010000118.1:0-13998 GCF_042264695.1 Kitasatospora sp. NPDC056138
GACCAGGTCCTCGACTGGCAGCTGGGTCATGGCGTCCGGTGCCAGGGAGCCAGCCGGGTGGTGGAGGAGCTGCAGATGCTGATCGTTCACGCTGCAACCGTACTGCGCGGCTGGCGGTGGGGCGGGGCTGGTGGCCGCGTCAGCGGCGGCGATGGTCGTTCGGGGCAAGTCTGGGGCCGAAGCGCGGGGTTGACCAACCGGGTCCGACTCGGCTCTGCCCCATGAAGGTCGGAACCCCGGGTCTCTGGTGCAGGTCGGTGTGCGATCTACGATGATCGGGTGGCAGACAAGAGCGGCATACCCGACCTGATGGCGACCGGGACGACAGGCAAGGCGGCTGGCATGACGGCGGGCGGGTCGGGCGGCGCGATGGAGGTCGAGCAGACCCTGGTGGCAACGCCGGTTGGGGATGCGCGGATCAGCTGGCACCGACCGGTCGGCGCGGCCCGCGCGGTGCTCGGCCTCGGGCACGGTACCGGGCGCGGGATCGAGGCGGCGGACCTGGCCGTGCTGGCCGCCGCGCTGCCCGCTCACGGGATCACCGTGGCGCTGGTCGAGCAGCCCTGGAAGGTGGCCGACGAGAAGGAAGCCCCCGATCCGCAGACGCTGGATGTCGGCTGGATGCCGGTCGCCGGGCGGCTGACGGCCGAGGGCGTACCGCTGGTGGTTGGCGGCCGCAGCGCCGGGGCGCGGGTGGCCTGCCGGACCGCCGCGGCGAGCGGCGCGGTGGCTGTGCTGGCGATGGCCTTCCCGCTGCACCCGCCGGGCCTGCCAGAGGACTCGCGGGCCGAGGAGTTGCTTGGCAGCGGTTTGCCGACGCTGGTCGTACAGGGCGAGAAGGACCCGTACGGCGGGCCGGAGGAGTTCCCCGACCTGCCGACGGGATGGCGACTGGCAGAGGTGCCGGTGGCGGATCACGTCTTCGCGGTGCCCGAGTCGGCGCCACTGCCGGCAGCCGAGACGCTGGCACTGATCACCGGGACAGTCACGGCCTGGCTGGCGGACCTGGCGCTCTGGTGAAGCGGCTGTGTCGACCTTCAAGATCTCTCGGCAAACGGTCGAGATCGTCTGTCAGGACATCAACGGCCGGGAGTGGCGCTGTTCCCCGTCGAGGACGCCCTCCGGTGACGGGCCCGGGTGCTGCTCGTCGGCTCGGCTACCCGCCGGGCCGCTCACGGATCGGGGCCGGGCGCTGAGTGCGGGTAGCCTGGCCAGGGCCGCCGGATCGGCGTCCCGGCTGACGCAGGCCTGCAGGCCGGCCTGCCTGGATAGGAGGACGATGTCCGTTCGTTTCGACTGCACAGACCCTGTGGAGCGCGCCGCGGGGCTGCGTGAGGCAATCGCGGCGGTGCGGCGCGGTGAACTTGTCGTCCTGCCCACCGACACCGTCTACGGGGTCGGAGCCGACGCCTTCGCGCCGCAGGCTGTCGCCCGGCTGCTGGAAGCCAAGGGACGCGGGCGGAACATGCCCTCGCCGGTACTGGTCGGCTCCCCGGACGACCTGGACCGCCTGGTGGACGACCTGCCGGGGCTGGCACGCGAGCTGGTGGCCGCGTTCTGGCCGGGCGGACTGACCGTGGTCGCCCGCCACAAGCCGTCGATCACCTGGGACCTCGGCGACACCGGCGGCACCGTGGCCGTGCGCATGCCCGACCACCCCGTCGCCGTCGACCTGCTGAAGGCCACCGGGCCGCTGGCCGTCTCCAGCGCCAACCTGACCGGCAAGCCGTCCCCACAGGACTGCGACGCCGCCCAGGACATGCTCGGCCAGACGGTGGCCGTCTACCTGGACGGCGGCCCGACCGAGGCGGCCGTGCCGTCCTCGATCGTGGACGTCACCGGCGAGGCGCCCGTCCTGGTGCGCGCGGGCGCGATCAACGCGGCGCAGCTGCGCGAAGTCGCTCCCGGCCTGCGGGAGGGCTGAAGCATCACACGGCGGCGGGAGCCGGAACGTCCACGCCGCGGACAGTGACCAGGTGCGCGGTGCCGTCGGCCAGGCAGTAGGACAGGCCGACCACGGCGGTGCTGCCGACTTCGACCGCGTGGGCGAGGGTGTGGGATCGCTCCAGCAGCAGGTCGACGGTGTGCCGGACGTTCTCGGCGATGAAGTCCGCGTCCTCGGTTCGCCCGGCGGCCCTGGCGGTCAGCACGCTGGGCGTCACCTTCTCGACCACGTCGCGCACGTACCCGCGCACCGCGGCGCCGTCCGAGACGGCGGCCCTGGCTGCGGCGACCGCGCCGCAGGAGTCGTGGCCCAGCACCACCACGAGGGGGCAGCCGAGCACGCTCACCCCGTACTCGATGCTGCCCAGCACCTCCGGGCCCATCACGTGGCCGGCGGTGCGGACCACGAACAGGTCGCCGAGCCCGCGGTCGAAGATGATCTCGGCGGCCAGCCGGGAGTCCGAGCAGCCGAACAGCACCGCGAACGGTGCCTGCGACGGCGCGGTCTCGCTGCGGCGGGCGGCGTCCTGGTTCGGGTGCTCCGGTATACCGGCGACGAACCGCTGGTTGCCGGCCAGCAGCATCTCGAAGGCTTCCCGGGGCGTTGGGGGCTGCGTGTCAGTCATGCCCGCAGACTACGGCCCCTTCCCCGGCGCCGCGCGAGAAGGGCTGCACCCGATTGCGAACGCCCCGCCCGGCACCGACCCGGGCCGGGCCGGGCGGGGCCGAGGCATCTCCTCACCCATCCCGCCGACCTGCAGGGCGGAGAACAAACACCGCGCACCCCGCTACGACGTCGGCAAGACCGTCAAACGCCCCGAGAACCTCAAGGCCATCGGCAAGCCCGGACGATCTTGGTAGATAAAGAACAAGCTGAGAAGCTGTCTCGAGTCAGCTTCAGCTACTTGTCAGGGGACGATGTGGGTCGTGACGATCAGCCAGTAAGCAGTTCGATGGCGCCGGTCGGTCAGCTCCAGGTGCCGGTCGCGTGCGACGTGCAGCAGGTGGTCACGCTCCATTCGGGCGATCGTCTGACTGACAGTGGGTCCGCTCTGGTTCAGTTGCTCGGCGATGCGGGCGCGGATGGGGACCACGCCTTCCTCCTCGAGCTCCAGGATGGTGCGCAGGTACATCTGCGTGGTGTCGATGAGTCGGGACATGTTGCCGGTCAGGCGGGGGTTTCGGCCGTGGCGGTCAGGACTGCGCGGCCGAGGATGTGGCCGGCCATGGTGAAGCCGAGGACGGCGGGGGTGGCCTCGGTGTCGACGCCGATGGTGGCGACGTCGAGGGCGTGCACCACGATGAAGTAGCGGTGCGGGCCGTGGCCGGCCGGCGGGGCAGCGCCGATGAAGCGGGCCATGCGGGCGTCGTTGGGCAGCTGGAACGCGCCCTCGGGCAGGCCGGAGCCGGTGTCGTCGCCGGCACCCTCAAGCAGCTCGGTGACAGTGGCGGGGATGTCGGCGACCGCCCAGTGCCAGAACCCGGAGCCGGTGGGCGCGTCGGGGTCGTAGACGGTGACGGCGTAGCTCCTGGTCCCTTCCGGGGCGCCGCTCCAGGACAGCTGCGGAGAGATGTCCTTCCCTCCCGGGATGCCGGACAGGCCGGAGTACTGCTCGATCGACCATGCGGCGCCGTCGGTGAGAGTCGTGCTGGTGACGGCGAAGGATGCCGTCTCCGGGAGGCGGGCGAAGGGGTCGTTGGTGCTCATTGCATCGTTCCTTTTCAGAGCGTCTTGCGGGCGGCCGGCGAAGGGGTCCGCCCGGGTGTCGGCTGGCCCGCAGCGGTAGCGATGCTGCGGGCCGACGACGACTTCAAATCGACCATAACACAAATAATCGATTATTTGTCAGATCGTCTATGCTGATGGCATGACGACCCACACCGCGGCCGCATCGGGGAAGCAGATGCTTTCCGAGCAGGTCTACACACGCCTGCGCGACGCGATCATGCGCGGACAGCATGTCCCCGGCGCCGCCCTCAAACCGCAGGACCTCGCCAAGGAACAGGGCGTGAGCCTGGCCGTCGTGCGCGAGGCGCTGCTACGGGTGGTCGGCGAGGGCCTCGCCGACCGTCTCCCCAACCGCGGATTCGCAGTCCCGGCCTTCTCCGACCGCCGCTGGCAGGAGATCGCGGAAGCCCGACGCACCATCGAACCGATCATGCTGCGCATGTCCATCGAACGCGGCGACGTCGACTGGGAAGCGCGCGTGCGGGCCACCCACCACCGGCTGGCCCGCACCCCCGTGTACGCAGAAGGGGAGGGCGACTACTACAGCGCCGAATGGGCCGAAGCCCACCGCGCCTTCCACCGCACCCTGCTCGAAGGCTGCGGCAACGCCGTCCTGCTGGAGACCTTCGACCGGATGTGGACCGCGAGCGAGCTGGCCCGCCGCTGGTCGGCGCACCGTACCCCCGGCCGGGACGGCATCACCGAACACCGCCGACTGGAGGAGACGACACTGGCGCGCGACGCCGACACCGCTGCCGAACTACTGGCACGGCACCTCACCCTGACTGCGGACGCACTGACCGACTGCCCCACCATGGACCCATGAGAGCGTGGCGGTGAACCGGGGCGCTGACCGCCGACCGCAAGGCCGCCCTGGACGCCATCGACCCGGCGTGGTGCCCGGCCTGGTCGGCGGAGTGACAGCGCTGCTTCACCCTGGCCTGGCGCCACGTCAAGGCCGGCGGGACCCTGGCCGGTGCCGAGCCGGGCAGCATCGTCGTCCAGGGCGAAGACCTCGCCAGGTGGGGCCGCAAGCAGCACGTCGGCTGGGACAAGCTCGCCCCGGCGCAGCAGTGGGCGTGCGAGCACGTCCCCGGCCTGGAGCCGCTGCCCGCCGAGCAGAAACCGGCGGGGAAGGTGAGCCACGCGGAGAAGGAGCAGCGGAACCTCGCCGCCGCCCAGCTCCGGACCCGCGAAAGACACCTGAACGTCCCCCGCAGGCACAAGGAACCGCTGACCCTGCCCGACGGCAGCACCGTCCAGATCGGGCTCGGGCTGTTCGCGGAGAACAGCCGACGCAGGCACGCCGACATCCCCGCCGAACGCGCCGCACAGCTCACCGAACTCGGCATGCGCTGGGAGTAGGTGGGCGCCGACGCGAGCCGGGGCCGGGCCGCCACGAGTGCAACGCGCCCGCTGCAACACAGCCAGGCCGCCCTTCCGAGGTCCGGCGGGGACCGTCTCGTTCACCGCCATCACGTGCAGCGCACCAGATCGGCCAGCGCGCAGCCAGATCCCGCAGACTGAGCTGGCGCGGGGTCTGCTGGTTCTGGATGTAGCGCAGCACCGGTGGCGCGGGCGGCACCGTCAGGTCGAGGCCGAGCTTTTCGAGTAGCTCCCGGCGCAGCGCGTCCAGTGGGTCCGGGCCGGGGCGGGCAGCATCATCAGTTGTCGGCGCCGCGCCGGTAAGCAGTCCGGCCCGGCGCCGGGCCAGTTGTCCCCCGCAGCCGCAGCCGCGATCTTCGCCGACCACCCTTCAGTGCTGCTGCGCCAGGAACCGACCGCCCGCACCGAGCAGGGTGCCCCGCTCGCGCGCCAGCACTGTGATCCGCCGACGGACGGCAGGCAGGTCAGCCAGCACCGGTCACACTACCCATCCGACACGGGCCCAAGACCAACTCGCCCACGCCCGGGCCCGGAGCAGCCTTCAGCTGACGGTGGGTTCAGAGTGATTTCCGCAACATCTTGAGGTGCGCTCGCATCTGCTGTCGGACGGTGCTACGCCTTTGATCGTCTTTCAGGAGTTCTTGCCTGCGGGTGCCGTCGACTTCTTCGCGGAGCCAAACCATACATTCCGCTGCGGCTTCGTCGGCCTTTATACCGTCGTCCTCGCGGTCCTGGCACCAGTCCTCCACGAGATCGACTTCGTCGTAGACACCGACGTTGGCGTTCTGGAATTCGAAGGTAGGTACGGTGACACGGCTGAAGTGTTTGACGCGCCGCTGGAGCAGGAGGTTGATACCGACCGTGCTCAGGCAGGAAATTCGGTGGGCGGTTGTGACCTGGGCGGGACTGACGTGGTAACAGCGGTCGAAGAGGACGACGAAGTCCTGCGCCCCCTGCTCCTCGGGTTGGAGCTTCGGCAGAAACATCTTGCTGTAGTTGCCACGCCAGCTACCAGGAGACCCGCTGATCACCTCTGCCACGGTCAGTCGGGACGCCAGCGTCACACCGTCCGTGCGCAGCGAGCAGGGGTGGTCGAGGATCATCACAGTCCGCTTGGTACGTATTCCGTCCAACTCGGTGATCTCAGTGTCGGCGAAGATGTCGCCGGTGATGATCGGGCGTGCCGGGGAGACGTCTTCGCCGAGTGCGCGGTACAGATCGCTCGGGCGGCTGGGCTTCTCCATCTCGTGGGCCACGTGTCACGCGCCCTTCGGGCGGATGGACATTTGTCCGTCCACGTCGAGGTACACCTCGAAGTCCGAGTGAAAGTGCTCGCGCCACTGGGGGTCGTAGGCGGTGAGGAGTTGCTCGCTGTCGCCGTGGCCGCTGGCGTGCTCGAAGACAAGGTCGGCCTTGCCTGCGCTGTACAGGTCGATCGGGGTGACCGGGGCGGTCGAGGTGATGGGCATCTCGAACCAGGAGGCGATCTCCTGGATGTGGTAGCGGTCGGCGATCTCGTCGCACAGGGCGAGCAGGGCGGCGATCTTACGGCGGTTCTCTCCGGTGACACCGCCTGCGCGGCGCCACTTCTGGACGGCCGGCACGCTCACGTGGAGCATGCGGGCGATGTCACGCCAGGCGAAGCCGAGGTCGCCGAGTGCCTCCAGCAGGTTCGCGGGGGCTTCCTTGCCACGGTGCGCGGTGCGCTTCTCCCATGCGATGAACAGGGTGCGCTGGTGGAGGTCGCCGATGTCTTCGTGGATGAACTTCGCCTGGATGCGGAGCGAGCCAGCGGCTTCGGCAAGGTCGGACATCTGGGGAGCGGTGGTGGCAACCGGCTCGGGCTGTTCGATCAGGACGGCCGTGGGTGCGGTCGGCGAGTAGGGTGCACGCCGAATGTCACTGGGCACGGTGCAGGACCTCCTGTCGGTACCGGTCGGTGATCAGTTCCTGGAAGAGGGTGTAGGCGGAGAGTGCTGCCTCGTCGAAGCGGGGTTCGACGAGGTCCCATTCCAGAGGCGGTGTGTTGTCCTCCGGTGTCCAGTAGTTATCGAGGTCCATGAGGTAGAACGGGCCAGGCGGCGGGGTAAAAGCGCGTCGCAGTTCACCGGATGGGTCGACCGCGTGGCCCTCGAAGTTGCCGTACCGCAGCACGGTGCCGGTCAAGGGGGTACCGAAGACGGCCATGCCTTGCCAGCTCTGCACGCCTCCGCGGTTGTCGCCGAGACCGGTCAGGCCGGCCAGCGCTGGCGTAATCCATTGGGCCCAGTCGGCCGGGCCGTCGACCGGGGCGCGTACCTCGTTGATGTAGCGGATGCCCAGGCGTTCGACGCCGTCCACGGGAGCGACCTTCTGGCGGGCCTGCACAGCCTGCCGCAAGATCGCTCGGAGTGCGCTGCGCCGCTGGTAGGAGGTGGTCTCGATCGCGATCGCGTCGGGCCGGAACGTGATGGCGGCCGTGCGGTCGCGGTTCATGTACCGCGGAGTGGCCGCATGCGTCTGTTCCTGGCTTGAGGGGGACGGGAGCACATTCACGGTCAAGGTCATGTGACGGACAGGCTTGAAGAGCGGGAAGTCGCTGTTCAGGAGCATCTTCAGAGCTGCCTGGTCGGCGTCCTGCAGTGGCCCGGAAGCCGGGTGGCGTAGTTCGACAACTGTCAGCGCCAATGGTGGGTTGGTGTAAATCTCACGGAGCCCCATATCGGCCAACTTAGCGCGTCGAAACCAAAACAACAACCAAGATGACAACCATCCGGAGCAGCCTGTCCGCATGTGACATGAGCGGGCCACGGCGTCGAAGGCGAGTGAGGGCAGCAGGGCGAGGACCACGTACACGCACCACAGGGCCGTGGTGGCATAGGCGTAGTCGACGTCACGGTGGTGAATGTGCGCGAATTCGTGCAGGACGACGGCGTGGAAGCGGTCGGGGTCGGTGACACGTTGCGCGAGCAGGCCGCCATGGAGGCGGACGGTGCATCTCCCGGACCGGCTACGACTAGGCGAACGGCTGTGCTGCGGGGAAGGGCGGCAGGACAGTCTCGAACCAGACCACCTTGCCGACTGCCTTCCGGGCGGCGCCCCAGCGATGGGCCACCTTGCTCACCAGGTGCAGGCCGCGCCCCATCTCCTCCATCGATTCGGCGGGTTCCAGCGACGGCAGATTGTGACTGCCGTCGCTGACCTCCACCAGGAGCTTGTCGGCCAGGATTAGTTGGAGCTGGACATCATCCCAGGAGATCCTGATGGCGTTGGTGACAAGTTCGCTGACAAGAAGCTCCACATCATCGGCGAGTTCGGTCAGCCGCCAGGTCGCGAGCTGCTCGCGGACCAACCGGCGGGCCCGGCCGACCTCGATGGGAAGCGAGTGAAGTGTCCAGGTGGCGACCTCGGTCGAGCGGATCCCCTCGAGCCGGGCGACCAGCATGGCGACGTCGTCCCTGCGATCGTCTGACTGCAGCCGGTTCAGGACCCCGTCACAGGCGTCCTCGGCGAGCGCCGTCGGGTCGACCAGGTCGCCACAGAGCCGAGCCAGCCCCTCCCCCACTGCCTCGTCCGGGTCGTCGCACAGTCCGTGCGCCTCGACCAGGCTGTCGGTGCACAGCATCAGCATCGAACCGTCCCGGACGCTGATCTTCTTGGCCGCGAACGGCACCCCTCCGACCCCGATCGGCGCACCCTCGGGGATCTCGAGCAGTTCGCTGTTCCCGTCCGGATGGACCAGGACGGGCGGCACATGGCCGGCGCTGGCCAGCTCGCAGGTCCGGTTGATCGGGTCGTAGACCGCGTAGAGGCAGGTGGCCAGGTGGTCGTCGCCCAGTTTCTGGGCGAGGTTGTCCAGGTGGCGCAGCAACTGGCCGGGCGGCAGGTCGAGCCCGGCCAAGGACTGGATAGCCGCCCGAAGTCGTGCCATGGCCTGGGCCGAGCGCAGGCCATGGCCCATCACGTCACCGACCACCAGCGCGACTCGGCTGCCGGGTAGCTGGATCGCATCGAACCAGTCCCCGCCGACCTCGGCCTTCGGATCCCCGTGCATGTAGCGATAGGCCACCTGGACGCCGGGGATCTTGGGCGGACCGGTCGGGATCATCGAGCGCTGAAGTAGCATCGCGGCCCGGGACTCTGTCAGGTTCAACCGGGCGTTGTCCAGCATGAGCGTGCCCCGGCTGGCTAGCTCCTGCAAGGTGGGAATGTCACGCCTGCCGAACCGGCCCCTGTCGGCCAACCGAAGTAGCTTGAGAACACCGAGGACGGTGCCGCGGACGGACAGCGGCAGCACCAGCATAGAGCGGTCGACCACTAGATGATTGATGCCAAGGGTGTCCGGCTCACCGTAGGTTGACCGATCTCACCGAGCGTTGACCGGGCCCGCTTCAAATCACCGCCGCCGTAAGTCAGACTGCGGTGGTGGTGGACTGGAAGAAGTTCGTAGAGATCCGCGAGGCTGAGCTTGCCGCGGCGCGCGAGCGCGGCCCTGCGTACGTCGTTGACCTCCAGTGGCGGCGGCTGCGAGAACAAGCCCTTGAGGCCGACTACCCCGAGTTCCTCGCACTCGTGGACTCGGCTGCTCGCGAACCACGGCTGCGGCGGCTCTTCCCGTTCACCAGCATGTGGGTCCTGTGCTTCAGCTTTCGGGCAGACGATCCGTCCCTTGCCGAGGCGCCAGCTGTCATAGCCCGGCAAGGTGGTCGGTATGAGGTCAGAGCCGGCCGCTGGGGCGAGAGCATCGGCGAGACCGACAGCGCCGACCAGGCCGTCGCGCTTGTCGTCGCCAACCTGCCGGCTGACCTCGACGCGGCAGTCACCCCAAAGGACGGGGAGGAAACGGCGGTCAACCTTCGGTGAGATCGGCCAACCGTCGATGCGGCGGGACAAAGGGCCCGCTGGCGCGCATGAGATGAAGGGAGGGAGTCCAAAGGTCGGTTGTGACGCCTGACCTGGACTCCCTCGCCACCGCACTTTACGTGAAGACCGACGACCTGCTGAAGGAATCACCGCATCTGGCACCGTGGCGGCCCGAGATCGGGATCGCGCCCCGGCTCGGCGATGCCGAACTCGTGACCCTCGCGGTCATGCAGGCCCTGCTCGGCTTTACCTCGGAGCGCCGGTGGATCCGTCACGCCGATGCCCACCTGCGCCATCTGTTCCCGTACTTGCCCGGACAGTCGGGCTACAACAGACGGCTGCGCAAGGCGGCCGACCTGATCGCCCGGATCAACCGCCTGATCGCACAGGACACTTCGCTGTGGACCGACACCGTTTGGGTCGTCGACTCCACACCGGTGGAATGCGGACGCTCCCGGGAGACAGTCAAGCGTTCCGACTTGGCCGGATGGGCCGAGTACGGCTACTGCGCCAGCCACTCGCGGTTCTTCTGGGGCTTGCGCCTACACCTGGTGTGCACCCTGCACGGCCTGCCCGTCGCCTTCGCCTTGACCGGCGCCAAGGCCGACGAACGCCAGACCCTGCTCGCAATGCTCGGCGCCGAACCCGACCTTATCGGCTCGCGTCCCGGACAGACCCTGATCGGCGACCGGCACTACTACGGCCGCGCCTTCGAATGCGAACTCGCCGAGTGGGGCGTCCGGCTGCTTCGGCCGGCCCGCAAGGGCGAGCCCGAGCGGGCCGGAGCCAGCCTGTTCAGGCCCCTGCGACAGATCATCGAGTCCGTCAACCAGACCTTCAAGGCCCAGCTCGACCTCGAACGCCACCAGGGCCGCACCCCGGCTGGCGTGATGGCCCGCGTCCTTCAACGCATCCTCGCGCTGACCTCCGCGATCTGGCACAACGACCGCACCGGCCAGCCCCTCATGCGCTCGCTGACCGCCTACGACCACTACTGACCTCGGCGCTTCAAGGTGATGGCGGTGGGAGGTCGAGAGGGAGTCCGGTCCCGGTGAGGAAGCCATCGAGGATGTCGGAGCGGTACTGCAGTCGCTTGAGGCGGTTTCGGACGAGGGCTTCGAGTCGGTCGAGGGCAACGCTGGTGAGGTTCGCCAGGCTTCGTTTGACATGGGCCCACAGGTACTCGACCGCGTTCAGCTCGGGTGCGTATGCGGGTAGGACGAACACCGTCAGCCAGTCCCGTGCGCCGATCAGGTCGCGCATGGCATGGGAGACGTGGGTGTTCAGCCGGTCCCACACCAGCACGATCGGTGCCCTGACCAGCTGGTGCACCCCGTCGATCAGGCTGATGTAGTCGTGCTCGGACAGGCTGCGGCGCTCGCCCTTGCGACCGCTGTGTCGCAGGACGCGGTGGCACAGCCGGGTCCGCGAGCCCGGTCGCATCGCGAGCAGCCCGGCGACCGAGATCCGCCCGGAGCCGCGGCCGCAGACCTTCACTACCGGAGTGCTGCCACGTCGTCCCCATGTGCGTGCTGTGGGCGGTCTGCGGGTGAACCCGGCTTCGTCCTCGAAGCAGAGCCATCCGTCGCAGGCCGCCCGGGCGCTTTTACCTTCGCCCACGTCGCCTCCCTCCACGCGGCCACGGCCTGCTCGTCGCGTTCCGTGGCCCGCCGCACGGGGACCTGCGGGGTGAAGCCGAGCCGGCGCATCAGACGGGTGGCCCCCGAGACGCTGTAGGAGACATGGAACTTGCGGCCGATCAGCGTCGCCACGCGCGCACCGGTCCACACCTGGTCCTGGTCCCAGCCGTGAACGGCCGGCCCCTGCTCAAGGTATTCGGCCAGTTTCTCCTGACACCGCGCCGACAGCTTGCACCGCTGCCCACACGGCCCCCGTGAAGCCAGCGCCCCGGCCCCGTCCTCCCGCCAGGCCTGGTGCCACTGGTAGGCCGATTTCGCGGTCACCCGCAGCCTGCGGGCCACCTCCCCCGGCGGAACCCCGTCTTCGAACAACCCGGCGGCCTCCAGCCGCACCGACTCGCGGTACCGACGTGCCTTCACCGTCAGACCGCCCCCATCCGCATAGCGCATACCAACGGCATAGCGCGCAAATGACCGCCGGTCAGCTACGCAAACAGGCCAATCACCTTGAAGCGCCGAGGTCAGTAAGGCCGTACGCCGACAACGAGGCGAGCAACCCCCGCGAGCGCGGGGCCGACGGCGGACAATCCTCGGAGAGTACCGATGGCCACGAGCAACCCCCGCGAGCGCGGGGCCGACACGGTGTGACCGTCACCCCACGTCGCGCACGACGAACTTGAACCGGGCCTTGCCGGTCAACGCCAAGGCTCGCAGCGCCTCGGCGTTGACCGGCTCGTCACCAGGGGCCGCGAAGCTGGCCAACTTCGGGGAAACGTTGAACGCCTCGACCAGCTCGACCAACCCGGGCAGCGGTACGATCGTCCCGTTCGTCTCGATCTCGACGCGGCGGCCGGACAGCAGCTGGATCAGGCCCAGTAGCTCGCCCTGCTGAAGCAGCGGCTCGCCGCCGCTGACGACCACCCGCCGCGTCGGGCGGCTCATCACCCATGCCGCCAGGTCCTCCACGCTGTGACGAGTGGAGACTTCGCGCGGGTCAAACCTCGACCAGTCCCACGTGTACGGAGTGTCGCAGCTGGGGCAGTGCAGGTTGCAGCGCGAGAGCCGGATGAACAGCGCCTGCTGCCCCGACGTCGGACCCTCCCCCTGGAACGTGGGGCCGAAGGTCTCGGCGATCAGCAGTCCTCGGCCGCAGGCCGGAGCCTTCGTGAGGGCGCTCACCACTGCGGCACCTCGAACTCGGCCCAGCTGGTCGCAGTCTCCGACACCCGCACCGCAGCCAACCGGCCCGGCACGGACGGCTCCACGTGCTCGAGGAACCAGCCCGCCAGGTACGCGGCAAGGTTCTCCGAAGTCGGTGCGATCGGCAGCACCTCGTTCAGCACCCGGTGATCCAACTCGCCGTCGATCATCCGCTTGACCGGCGTCAGGTCTCCGAAGTCGGTCACGAACCCAGGGCCCGCCAGCTGAGCCGCAGTCAGGACGAACTCCACCTCGTAGGAGTGGCCGTGCATCCGGGCGCACTGGTGCCCCTCGGGCAGGCCCGGGAGGAAGTGCGCGGCCTCGAACCTGAACCGCTTGCCGATGCGGTAGCGGCCGGCCAGGGCGGTCACTGGGTCACCGCCGTGCTGGCCGTGGCATAGTCGGTCGGGTCCGTGACGCCGGCCAGCGAGAATGCCTCGATCCGCTCGGTGCACGTCCCGCACGTCCCGCAGTGCTTCTCCCCGCCCTTGTAGCAGGACCAGGTGTCCTCGAACGGGACGCCAACCTGCCGCCCGATCTCCACGATATCGGCCTTCGCGAGGTCGGTGAACGGTGCCAGCAGCTCGAAGCCCTCGGCGAGGAAGCCCTCGTTGGCGGCCTTCGTCGCCGCCGCGAACTGGTCGAAGAAGGAGGTGCGGCAGTCCGGGTAGATCGCGTGATCCCCGCTGTGCGCGCCGAACGCCACGGCGTCCGCACCCGAGGAGACTGCCACGGCGACCGCAACGGACAGCATGATCGTGTTGCGGTTCGGCACGACGGTGCTGCGCATGCTCGCCGCGGTGTAGTGGCCGTCCGGGACCTGCACTCCCGGGTCCGTGAGGGCCGATCCGGTCAGCAGGCGGCCGAGCCCGCTCAGGTCCACGATCTCGTGCCGGGCGTCAAGGCGGCTGGCGATGCGCTCGGCGTACTGCAGTTCCTTGCGGTGACGCTGCCCGTAGTCGAACGACAGCAGGGTGAGCTTGCTGCCGCGATCGGCGAGCCAGTAGGCGAGGGTGGTGCTGTCGAGCCCGCCGGAGGCGATCACAATGGCGTGGCGCGGCGACTGTCCTGTCATCTCCATACTTTCTTCGGTAGTCCTCTGGGCGGAGGGCGGAGTAAGAAGTCATCTCATTTGGAGATTCGGCGGTAGCAGATGAGTGCCGCGGCGATGCTGGCGAATGCCGCGAAGTGGTCGGCCTTGACCTCGTAGCGGCGATGGAGTCGGCGGAAGCCGTTCAGCCAGGCGACGGTCCTCTC
>NZ_JBHJVK010000119.1:0-13911 GCF_042264695.1 Kitasatospora sp. NPDC056138
CAGCCATCGAGAAGTTCACCCGCTGACGACAACACGGCCACCCCGGACCTGCCACACCGACAGCCGCCAAGAAGCCCACCCGCCGACGACAACACGCCCACCCCGGACCCGTCACCCCGACAGCCGCCAAGAAGTCCACCCGCCGACGACAACACGGCCACCCGGACCTGTCACGCCGACGGCCGTCGAGAGGTTCGCTCGCCGACGACAGCACGGCCGCCCGGGCCTGTCACGCCGATGGCCGCCAAGAAGTCCACTCGCCGACGACAACACGGCCGCCCGGGCGGCGGTCCGGTCCAGGCGGCACGTTCCACACGGACCGGATCATCCGGGACACCGAGCGAGTCGGACCGGATCGAGTGAGACGGGACAGGAAGCGTGGCTGAGCCCGGCTCTGCCGGGGAGCGCGTATTTCTGAACCCACAAGCGGCAGTTCAGGGCACGGCCGTCCGTGGAACGACGGCTGGGAAGACGTTCGCGGAACGGTCACGGCGACCGTTCCACGAACAAAGAGCGCCGAGGCGCGCGGGGCGGACGTGAAGGTCACTGCGGTGACCTCGGCCCAGGGATCGGCCGAATTGAGCGGCGTGCCGCAACTCCTTGATCGTTCTCAAGGCGGTGGCCGGCGCCTTCACTGACGGGCCGTCCGATGTCAGGCCGGCGGGCCCACCCGTTCCAAAGAGCTGCCGCACTCCCGCGAAGGGCCGACGTGCGGACGAGCCGCGTGAAGCCTACTGTCGTAGACGAACTGGCGGGCGGGCGGAGGGCTTGGGGCGCGGCCTTCACGATTTCCGGCCAGAAATCCAGTGGTCGGAACAGGAAGCGGTACGAGAAGCACACCGCATCGCGCTTCCAGGCCGAAGGGTGATGTCCGGCTTCTCACGGCGATGTCCAAACGCAGCGGCTGCCGCGTCTCCACCAGGACACCGATCACGGGAAAGTGCACAACTGCCGGGCTGTGGCCTGACCTCCGCACCGGATCCGCAGTTCGTCCCTCCCAGCGCCAGACAGGCACTCGTCAAACCGTAAGGGAAGTTTCATGGCTACGATGGTCGGCATCAAGTACGGTGTCGCGTACTCCTGGGTCGGGCGCAATCCGGACGGCCGCCTCGCGGTCTTCGTCCGGGGCGCCGACGGCACTCTCCAGCACATCTGGCAGATGGTCCCCAACGACAACCTGAACTGGTCGGACTGGACACCGCTCGGCGGCAGCGTGACAGGCATCCCGGTCGTCGCCCCGAACGCCGACGGCCGGCTGGAGGTCTTCGCCCACAGCGGCACCGACGCCACTCTTCGGCACATCTGGCAGACCGACCGCAACGACAACCGGAAATGGTCGGCGTGGGAGTCACTCGGCGGCAGCATGGTGGGCAACCCGGCGGTCGTCCAGAACTCCGACGGCCGACTGGAGGCCTTCGTCCACCACACGGGCGGCGAGATCCAGCACATCTGGCAGACCGCCCCCAACAACGGCTATTCGGGCTGGGGAACGATCCAGGTCTTCCCGGAAGGCAACCCGGCCGCCGCCCCGAACGCCGACGGCCACCTGGAAGTCTTCGCCCACGCCCCCGGCGGCGACGTCCAACACGCATGGCAGCGCCCCCTCATCAACGGCTGGAAGATCGGGAGGGGCTTCGGCATCGACAGCTGCGCAAGCAACCCCGCGGCCGTCCAGAACAAAGACGGCCGGCTGGAACTCTTCGTCCGCTACACCGACAACACCCTCTGGCACATCTGGCAGACCGCCGCCAACAACGGATGGGCAGACCAATGGAAATCACTCGGCGGCAGCGTGACAGGTGACCCGGCCCTCGTCCAGAACAAAGACGGCCGGCTGGAAGTCTTCATCCGCGGCACCGACAACACCCTTCAACACGCATACCAGCGCACCGCCGGCAAAGAATGGTCGACACTGGAATCACTCGGCGGCACCCTGACAGGCGACCCGGCCGCCACCCAGAACGCCGACGGCCACCTGGAAGTCTTCGCCCCCTCCACCCAGGGCGACATCCAGCACATCTGGCAGAACCCGAACGGCCCCAACCACGGCTGGTCGGACTGGCATTCACTCGGCACACCCTGAACAACCCTCAACCCAGCACCCAGCCGGCGCCGGGGCGGTCCCCACCACCCCGGCACCAGCCCCGACCCCGACCCCGACCCCGACCCCGACCCCGGCCTCAGCCCAGGTCTCGGTCTCGGCCCCGACCGCGACCCCGACCCCGGCCCCGGCCCCGGTCTGCGCACCTCACCCAACACCACGACAGGCCACCCGAAAGCCCGCTCGATGGTGACACCACATCAGACCCGCACCCCGGCCGCGGCCCACCCCACGGACACACGGTGATCGGCACAGCCATCGACACACCCACCCAAACCCCCGCCACCACCCTGTCCACGACCGCCCCGGCCCCGGCCCTGCCAGGCGCCGCCCTTCCGACAGCAACCGGTCCACGACCACCCCGAGCAACTCGACACCCCAAAACACGCGGAACGCCCTGACCAGCCCCCACACCCGATGGAACGACATCGGCTCCACCCCTCCCACCGCACCCCAGCCCCGGACCGCACACGCCTTCCCACCGCTCCTCACTTCCTCCCACCACCCTGATCGTCGTACGCCACCGTTCCTGGACCGCACTCGTGTTCCGGCCGCTCCTCGCTTCTTCCCCGCCCTGATCGTCGTACGCCACCGTGACATCCGACCAGTGAGCAACTCCGACGCTTCTCAATGCCCATGTCCACCCGGTCGACGATCCAGCATGGGCCAGGACGACACCGATCGACATTTGAGGACAGTGACAGTGACAGTGACAGTGACGGTGACGGCCGGCGGTGACGGCCGGCGGTGACGGCCGGGGTCTCACATGATGCGGGCCTCCCACGGCGAATTCAGCAACGAGGCCACGGGACAGCGACAACATGACATGAGAACGAAAGACCCGGGACCAGCGGGCCGAGCCGAGGCCGCCCACGCAGTGAGAGACGGGAAAGCCTTCGCAGCACAGCCACCGTGACCGTGCCACAAAAGGCAATCGCAACGCGCATGAGGCAGCCGCACAGCAGTAGCCGCCACCATCACACCGACACACCTCTCGCTGCCACCGACCCAAGTCCTGTTGCCGAATCCGCCAGCAGACGACAACGTTGTGTGAGACTGCCGGACTGGCGGACTGCCGTGTACCGCTCACCTGGCTGCCCGCCCCGAAGAGCCGGGCGGAGTTTCTCCTTCTCAACACGATGCCGGCCCTGCAGCGGTCGGCGACTCAACAGATCAAGGAGTCCTTGTGGTCGGCGGTTCAGTGCTCACGGGCAGCACGGACAAGGGTCCGGATCGCAGCTACGCCGCATGGCTGGTGGATGAGGTGTTCCCTGGCTTCGGAGGCCGGGAGGCCGTGGTGCACCGCGGCGTCCGGCTGTCCTACGCGGAGCTGGGCGAGACGGTCCGGCGCCTGGCGGCGGTGTTCCGCTCGCTCGGTCTGGGGCCGGGTGCCACGGTGGCGTTGGCGAGCGGGAACCGGCCCGAGGCGGTGTGTGTGCCGTTCGCGGCGCATCTGGCGGGGGCGCGGTTCCTGTCGATGCCCGCCGACCGGGGGCCGGCCGAGTACGCGAGCATCGCGGCGAACGCCCCGGCCGACGTCCTGGTCCTGGACGACCGGATCTCGCAGCCGTGCGCCGAGGCGGTCACGGCCGCGTTCACCGGGGCTCGGGTGTGGTCACTGGGGCCAGGCCTGCCGGGAGGGGACCTGATGGCCGCGGTCCACCAGGCGGCCGTGCCCGGCGGCGAGAGCTGGGCAAACGCCGGCCAGGTGGAGACGGTGCTGTGCTCTGGGGGGACGACCGGGCTGACGAAGTGCGTCCTGCACCGGCACCGCATGTACGAGACGATCCTGGCCAACCCGTTCCTGCCCGAGCCGGTGAACCTGCTGGTGACCAGTCAGATCTGCCACGTCGGCGGCCTGTACGCGCTGACCGGCCTCGCCCGGGGCAGCACCCTGACCCTCCTGGACAGATTCACCCCCGAGGGTGTGATCGAGCAGCTGGCGAGCGGGCAGATCACGGCGATGATGACGATGCCGCCGATGCTGTACCGGCTGCTCGACCACCCGGCACTGGCCGACGTGGACTGCTCCATGCTGCGCCGGATCATGTACGGGGCGAGCCCCATCACCGCCGACCGCGCCCAGCAGGCCGTCGACCGGTTCGGTCCGGTGCTGTGGCAGCTCTACGCCCAGACCGAGGCGTTCGGCATCGCCGCACTCACCTCACCGGATCACGCCGCCGACGGCGGAAGGCTGCTGCGCTCGGCCGGGCGCCCGTTCCCCGATACGGAGGTCTCCATCCGCGACGAGCACGGCCGGCCCGTACCGCCCGGAGAGACCGGGGAGATCTGCGCGCGCGGGCCCCGCGTCATGGAGGGCTACGTCAACCAGCCGGACCTCACCGCCGCCTCCTTCCACCCCGGAAGGTGGCTGCGCACCGGGGACATCGGCTACCAGAACGCGGACGGATACGTCTTCCTCCTGGACCGCCGCAACGACATGATCATCACGGGAGAGGCCGGCTCCACCATCTACTCACCACTGGTGGAAAACGCCCTGGGCACCCACCCGGCGGTACGGGCCGCCGCCGTGATCCCCGTTCCCCACCCGCTCTACGGGCAGGCCGCGCACGCCGTCGTCGTCACTGCCCCCGGGGTCCAGGTCGAGCCGGAGGAACTGTGCAAGTGCGTGCTGGCCGAACTGGAGCGGCCCGTCTATGTGCCGGCCAGTTTCGAGTTCGTCGATGCACTGCCGCTGACCCCCATCGGAAAGGTCGACAAGAAGGCCCTGCGCGCCCCGTACTGGGCCGGACAGGGCGGCCTGCTTCACGGCTCCACCGCACCACGCGCGGATGCGGCCGGCTGACCGCCGGCGGGATGGCTGAAGGCGACGGTGGCCCGGGTGGCGGTGTCGGTGCTGTAGCCGATGACACCACCACCCGCGGCTCGCTGGGCGCGCACCGCGTTGCCCCCGTAGCCGCCCGGGGTGACGAACAGGCCCCACACCGCAGTCCAGTCCTCGACCACTCCCGTGTCCGGATCCACCACGGCCTCCAGGCGCGGTACGACCCTGCGCTGGACCACGAACGCCTGGCCGGCGTGCGCGCACAGGACGTCGAACCAGTCACGGTCCGGGCAGGTCCACCCCGTGACGACGCCCGTACCCGCGAAACCCCGGCACGGCTTGAGGACCAGCTCCTCACGCTCCACCACGCACCGGTCGACCAGATCCGCCGTCAGCATCCTCGTCCAGGGCAGGATCCGCTCACGCGCCCGGCGCTCTTGCGGGGACAGCACGGCGTCACACCGCGGATCCGACAGCAGCGCAAGAGCGCCCTTGTTGGTGAACAGGGTGCTGTCCAGCCCGGTCCACAGCACCGCGTTGCCCGCCAGGTGCGCGCGCACGACCGCCTCGATGTGCTCCTCGTACCCGATGGTGTCGTCCACCGAGAAGAACCGCAGGACCACATCCACCCGCGCCCCGCCGACGAACAGCCTCCCACCGCCGTCCCGGACATCGCCGAGCTCCCCGAGCACCACCTCCAGCCCCTGACCCGCCAACACGGCAACGGTGGGCGCCAGCGGCCGCCGGAAACGGGGCAGCATCCCGGGGGCGAACACCAGCGCCACCACGGGCGACGGACGCGGCGAAGCCGCCCGCAGCGTCGCAGCGACCCGCTCGGCAGTACGCACGTGGTTCAGCCCGTACCGGCCGGCGAACTCGGCGAAGACCCCCACGGCCGACAGAGCGCGCGGAAGCTCACCGAGTTCAAAGCCCCCCACACCCCCACCGACATTGAACTCCAACAGGGAAAACCCCCGCTCCGTGCGGTACAGATCGGCCCGGCCGAAACGGACCGTCGGCCCGCCCGGCGCAAACCGCCGCAGGAGCGGGACCAGACGCGGATCTCCACCCACCGCCGCCCAGTAACCCCCGATGCCACCACCGAACAGACGCTCGGGCAGAGAGGACAAGACGTCGAACAGACACAGCAGGTCCTCCACCGCCGCATGCAGGACCTCCTCCTCGACGAACAACGGCCGAGCCAACAACCGCAACCCACGCAGCGGCACCGGCAAGTCAGCCCCCACCACCGCCGTGCGCATCCCGCCACCACTCTCGCGGCAAAGCTCCACATAACGCGCGGTCACCCCGCCCATGCGCCGCACCTCCCGCACGCCCGGACCTCTCCCTGCGATCAAGTTCAGACCCCTCGACCCATCACCCTACTGACATGGACAGTTCACTCAATGACGGGAGAACCCCAACCGCCACCACACACCCAGCCGCGCCCACCACCACACCACACCACTGCCAGACGCGGCCCCTGACCCGACATCCACCGCCCGACAACGAGACCTCCCAAGCACCGGAAAGCCAGAACACCCAAACCGACACCACGACCCGCAATCGACATCACCGGCAACCGAACACGGGACAGACCCGCCCACCCACGCCCCAGCGGGGCGACAAACAAGACGAATCCAGCAGCAGCATCCCACCACCGACCGCATCCACCCGGCCCAACGGCCACGACACCGGCAAAAGACCCGAAGAGACGGGACAGTCGCCCCAGCCGCTCACACCGCGCGCCCGCCCCGTCCCGCCCCGTCCCGCCCCGGTCGATCCGGTCCCCGCCTCGAGTGATCTGGTCCGATTCGCTCAGGGTTCCAGCGATCTGGTCCGGCGGGGGCCTCGTCGTCCATTCCCAGTGAACGCGGCGGATCTTCAGGAGCGACGTCCTGTAGGTCGACCAGCCACCCTCAAGCACATGCCGGGCCGATGGCACCTGGAACTTCTCGAAGTTCTGATATCACATCAGATCACTGATGGTGTCGACCAGTCGGCTTCGACAAGGCCCCTCCGATCTGTCGAGAGTGACAGCCAAGTGACGGTCAGTCATGGCAGGATCAGTGCGGGTCGACACCGTGTCGACCGGAAGGAGGAGACATGGCCGAGGACAGCGAGGTGACGGTGTCCGCCAAGGACAAGACTCCGCCCGGCAAGTACGCAGGCACTGAAATCGAGATCGACGGCGAGGAGCACCTCCTCATTCGGGAGGATCAGGTCCCGGTAGGCACCGACGACGAGTGATACGCCCACGCCCACGCTTCGGTGCGGGCTGATCTTCACCAGTGCCGGAACGGAGTCCCGCCCAGCTACGAGAAGGGCCCCGCCGGTCGCTACCGGAAGGGCCCTCTCGGCTGCGTTTCCGCAAGTCGTAGGCTCACCCTCCACCGTCGCCGGACCAGATGAACCGAGACAACACCTTGTATCCCGGCTTGCAGGGCCAGATCACCTGAAACTTCCGGCACCTCGGCATCTCAATCGATCTGGTCGCCGCAGGTCAAAGCCCTACCCGCAGACCAGATCATTTGAGAACGGGACACGTCCCGGGTGAAGAACTCGACCACGCCCGCGAGCCGACCGCCTCCGCCGCGGCAGGGTACCGCGTGTCGGCGTCGAACAGGCAGGTCTCGACGAAAACGATGTGCCGGTGTACTCGGGCACGGCGTCGGAGAGCAGCGGCCGGGCCCGTGACCACGCGCCGCCCGCGCCGACCAGCAGGCCCGTGACGACGGTGCCGCCGCCGGCGAAGGTCACCTCGTGGCGGCCCCCGCCGAGGCCGCGGACACCGCCGACCCTGTGCCCCCACCGGACGGTGCCGTCCGGAAGCGAGTCGAGCAGGATCTCCCGCAGTTCGCCGCGCCGCACTTCAGGGCGTCCGCCCGTGCCGTCGTCAGGCTGGTCGAGGTGGACGTTCCCCTTCCGGTCGAGGACCCGCATCGCCTGACGGCCCTCCAGGACGATGTTGCGGAACTCGTCCGTCAAAGCAGCCGCCCCGACGGCCAGTTGGCCGTTGCAGTCATGGATGTCGAGCATCCCGCCCTGCGTGCGCGCGGTCGGGGAGGCCTCCGCCTCGTAGACGGTGGCCGGAATGCCGTGGACGTGCAGAACGCGGGCCGGCGTGAGGCCCCCGAGTCCGACACCGATGATCGTGACGTCAGTGGTCATCCCGATTCCCAGTCCGCACACACCGGCCGGTGGGCACCCGGCCGGATCCCCGACCACACTCCAGGCCTCCGCCGACCTATCAGCCGACCTATCACCGGCACCGCACCGACAGCACCGGCATGCGACCGACACTGCGGATCCGGCAGCCGAGCACCCCGGGACAGAGCACTGGTCAGCCAGAAGGAGGCGCAGCACGCGCCGAGGATCCGATGGCGATGGAAACCGGCTACGACGCCCCACGCATCGCCCACCGGCTCGCCCACCTGCTCGCCGGCCTGCTGGCTCAAGTTCTCGGCCGGCTCCACTCGGACCGGGTCATGCGCAAGCCGGTACCGGTGCCGTGGATCTCACCGCCGCAGGGCGGGCATCCGCCCAAGCACGGCGGCGAGTCCGTCTTCGGGGAGCCCGACACCGGGGGAAATCCGGCTGGCCGGGGGGTGCCGCAACGGCTCGGGGCGCGCCAGACTGACGCCATGCTGATCTCTGCCCGGCGTGGCCGGCCTCTGCTGCGGTTCTGGACGACGACCCGCGCCAACTTCTACGCCGATGACCAGACGGCCCGGTGGACCGCGCGGGCGGCCTGGCTGCTGGTGACCGCGTCGGTGTGGCTGGTGCTGATGTTCACGGTGGTGTGGGGGGCGATGGTCGCCGGGGCGCCGTCCGGCACGGTGCTCGTGCTGACGGTAGGCCTGGCCTTCACAGTGCCGATCGTGTCGATGGTCGCCGTTACATCCGGACCGAGGAGCCGGATAGGGGCACCGGCGCTGACCGCGCTGATCCTGACGGGCGCCGTGATACTCGGCTTCTGGCTGAGCTGACCCAGGCCGGGGGCCTCATGACGCCCCGGCCGCCTCAGCCTCAGCACGAGTGGTCCAGACCGATCCGCAATCGGGTTGCGGGCCCGCAGCCACGGTGCGGACCAGGCCCGCGCCGGGGCGGCACTGTGGCCTCCGGCCGTCCCGGGTGAGACAGGAATCCCCCGACCCGGGGCAGCCGTCCGAGCCGCACGGCACCCCGCAGGGCCCCCAACCCGGAACAAAGACCCAGGTGACCACCGTCGACACCACAACGATCACAGTCGAACTGCCCGAGGCGTTCGACCGGCACTGGAACCGCCTGCCCAGCAACACCGTGGACGGCAAGCACAGTACCGTCGACCCGGCCCAGTACTTCCTCCGGTTCGAGACCGCCTCCCGGCTCGTCATCGACCGGGCCACCGTCCGGTCCGACCTGCCGCACGTCACCGGGACCGAGGCGTCCGCAGTCGAGCAGACCACCCTGGACTTCATCAACGCCCACAGCCACCCGACCACCGACGCGGGTGAGGCCCCGGCCCAACCTGTCCGACCAAGGTGATGAAGACCGTACGCCCCCGAAAACCCGGACAAGTGACTACCAAACCCACCTATTCAAAGCCAGACAATAAACGACGACAAGCTGTCCCTCGAACCACCCAGCCCAGCCCACCAACCCACCCACCCGCCCGAATCAGACCGGCCAGCAGACCGGCGAACCGACGAGCCAGCGGACCGGGGAACCCGGATAGCACCACACCAGCAACAAACCCTCGCCCCGGACACCCGACACCACCACACGGCCCGGGCGGGCGCCCGGCATCACGCATCCGCCGGAACGGCCGCAGGGCCCCACCGGACGTTTCGCCCCAGATTCCTTCGGCCAGGTTCCGAACCCGATGACGGATCCTGCCGCCACCGCGGAGCGCCAGCATCGAGATGGAGTACCACCGGCCCACCCACCGGACCCAGATCTCCAGCCCACCGGCCACCTTCACCGCGCAACGGCCAGCGCCCGAGCCCGACGGAAGGCGGTCGGCGGTGGTCTGAAATTTCACAAGAAATGATGCCACCGCAAGTGCGAGCCACCAACTGTGACAACCTCCCTCGATGACCGAGCAGACCGTGGCAGACTTCCCGAAGGAACGCACACCCCCTCAGCACACCAGACCGCCCGACCCCGGCAAACCCCATAGTTCTGGACACCGGGCAGCCCGCTCTCCGACCGGTTCACGGACACAGCGATGAGTTCTCCCGGTCCCAAGAGTCTTACCACCGTTGTCCGACAACACGGGAGGAACACGTGGCTCAGCTATTGAGAGTCCAGAACTTCAACGTCTCGAGCGACGGCATCGGTGCCGGTGAGAACCAGAGCTTCGAGAGTCCGTTCGGCTGCGCCAACCCCGAGAGGCTGTTCGCCTGGGCCGGTGCCACGGCGAGCTGGCCCATGCGCACCGACCCCGGGGGAAGCCGGGGCCTCGACGACTACCTCACACGGGACTACGCCCGAAACATCGGCGCCGAGATCATGGGGCGCAACAAATTCGGACCCCACCGCGGGCCCTGGCAAAACCATGACTGGCGCGGCTGGTGGGGCGACCAACCCCCGTTCCGCACCCCGGTGTTCGTCATGACGCACCACAAGCGCCCCTCGTTCACACTCTCCGACACCACGTTCCACTTCGTCGACGACAACCCGCCCACCGTCCTCGAACAGGCCCGAAAAGCCGCGCAGGGCAAAGACGTCCGACTCGGCGGCGGGGTCACCACCATCCGGCAGTTCCTCGACGCCGACCTCGTCGACACCATGCACGTAGCAGTCTCACCCGTGGAACTCGGAACCGGAAAGCGACTCTGGGACTCACCCGAAGAGTTGCTCGACCGCTTCCACCTGGAAACCGTCCCCAGCCCAAGCGGAGTGACACACCACCTGTTCTGGCGAAAGTAACCAGCCCTCAGGGCAGTCCCGGCAGGCCGTTCTGCCTCCCGGGGCTGCCCTGGGACGAGCCGTCGAGTCACGCCTCGGGCGGTCAGCCGGTTACGGCAGGTACTCCGCCCCGGGCACCAGCCCTCGCAAAACGGAAGCAACCGGTGAAAGGCCGACGAGACCACGAGGGGCCGGTCGGCCCCAGCCCGGCAGCCGCAGGAACTGCCCGATCCGGGTGACGGTGTCCTCGACATCCGTATGCACGTGACCGGCCATGCTGAGCATCTCGGCGGTGGAGACGTGACCTGGGGTGTCATCGATGAAGAGGACGCCTGCGGAATCGGCACCGATGCGCTGGAGAGCAACCTCGTAGATGCGCGGGTCGGGTTTGGCGTATCCGACCCCACAGGACAGGACGACGACATCCACGACGTCCAGGAGTCCGCCGCTCGACATCCGGGTGTGCATACGCGGCCAGGCATTGCTGACGATGGCTGTCTTCGCCGTACCGCGGAGGCCACGCACGCAGCTCACCAGGACATCGTCCCGGGTCTCCCTGGACTCCAGGTCACGTCGAATCCCGTCGAGCAGGTCCCGGCCGATCCCGAGCCGTTCTTGGACGATGCTCCGCCAGGACGCTTCGTTCACACTCGTTCGAGCCGGTGTTCGGGGATGGAGCGCGGGCACCTCTCGACACGGCGGGCGTGTCCGCGTGGCTGATCAGCGCTCACCCCGGGACGTCATCCCACTCGGCGAGCGCGGCAGGCCGGAAGGGACCGCTGCCGCCGACATGATGCCGGCCCGTTAGGCCGGGCCGATCGGCCGGTCAGGGTGCTTGACCTTCCGGCGCCGGTTGACCTGCTCCATGAAGGCGACCGTGTCGGCGCGGTCCAGCTCGTCGAGGCTGTCGGTGTGCGGGCGCTCGGCGTCCAGTCACAGGCCCGGTCGGCGAAGACCGGCTCCGGCGCTGGTCATGCCGGGTCCGGAGCGGCTGCAGAGGGCCTCGCACCCGTGAGGACGGGTCAGCGCACGCGCGGCAGCACCAGCCCGGCGGCCTGCCTGCCGACGTCGACCGAAGGTGCCGTGATCTGGACGAGCCTGCGGCCCTTCAGGACGTCCAACAGGACGAAGTCCCCGGACTCATCCTGGACATGGAAGCTGTACGCCGCGTCCCCGAGCCCGGTCTCCTTCATCGCCCGGCCCTTGGTGCCGTCGACCACCTCCTGGAACGACTTCCTGCTGTACGAGGCACGGGCCACGGCCACGAAGAGCCCCACGTCCTGGTAGGCGCACTCGCTCACCTCGCTCTGCGTGACCTCCTCACCCGAGCCGGGCGAGCGGTGCAGCAGGGCCTCCGCCTGCGAGGCACTCAGGAGCAGGCACGGGTGCGTCAACGGATCGGCCGCAGGATCGGCGCCACCACCGCACCCGCTCAGGACTGCACCCCCGATCACCAGGACCGTCACCATCGCGCCGGCTGCAAGCTTGCGGTCGAGCCCGTCCATCACGTCTCCCCCACCCCGTCCGCCGACGCCCTCCCGAAGTGGTGTCAGCATGCCAAGCCCAAACGTTTGGGTCAATGGGTGTGCCGCCCCGACCCACCTCTCTGCCACGACGGCGCCAGGGTTCGGCAACAATGGGCCCCGGCCCCGACGGGCGGGCGACGAACACGCTGGAGGACGCGGATGGCAGGCGACGAGGACGGACCGGTCACCCTGCAAGGCATCGCCGAGCGTCTGGGGCTGAGCATCTCCACGGTCTCCCGGGTACTCAACGCCTCTGCGGCGCAACAAGCCCGCGCCGCTTCCCCCCGAACCGCCCTGCGGATCAGGGAACTGGCCCAGGAACTGGGCTACCGACCCAACCCGCACGCCACCGGCCTGCGCACCCGGCGCAGCAACCTGGTCGGCGTGCTGTTCCCCCGGCTCTCGGAGATCGTCGTGGCAACCATCTACGAGGGCATCGAGGAAGAAGCGGCAGCCCACGGACTGTCGACCTTCGTCACCAACACGCACGACGATCCGGACCTCCAGCGCGAGCGGATCGCCATGGTGCTCGGCCGCCGGGTGGACGGCCTGATCATCGGGGACGCCCACCTGGACGGTGCGGCGCTCGACGCCCCGGGACTGCGCCGCACCCCGTACGTGCTGGTCAACCGCCGCTCCGGCGCGGCCCATCCGGCCGTCACCTGCGACGACGGCCTCGGTGGCCGGCTGGCCGCCGAGCACCTGCTGGACCTCGGCCACCGCAGGGTCGGCGTCGTCGCCGGCGAGGCGTTCGCCAGCACCGGCGCCGATCGGGCAGCGGGCTTCGTCGAACGCTACCGGCAGGCGGGTGTGCCGGTGCCCGACCGCCGGATCCACCACTGCCCGTTCGACATCGCCGGCGGCCGGGCGGCGGCCACCGCCCTGCTGCGTCAGAACCCGCGCCCCACCGCCATCTTCGCGGTCAACGACCTCGCCGCGATCGGCGCCATGGGCGCCGCCCGCGACCTCGGGCTGCGCCTGGGTCAGGACCTGGCCCTGATCGGCTACAACGACACCCCCATCGCGGCGGAACTGCCCGTCCCGCTGACCACGGTGCGCTCCCCGATGGCGGAACAGGGCCGACTGGCCATCCGCCAACTGCTACGCCGCCTCACCGGCGAACCGGCCGCCAGCGAACAGCTGCGCCCTGACCTGGTGGTACGCGCGTCGACCGGTGACCCGGTCGGGAAAGCTCTGCGGTAGACGCCTGCCACCCGGACGGCTGCCCACCACCCAGGTGTTTCGACCCGTGAGGGCCGTAGACCGTGCGGCAGACAGCACCACCGGCAGCCGCTCCGCGCCTGACACGGGACCGCGTCCACGAAATCTCCGTCAGGCCCTGTCGGTCCCGGCGAGTCTGACGGCCCACAGGCTCTGACGGCTCCGACGGCCGCCGGCCGGCAGGTTGCGCGCCCCTCCGCGCGGCCCGTACCGGCCCGATCAGCTCCCGCCCCTCATCCCGCAGGCCGCTCAGGTACGGAACACGCCCGCCCGCGCGGCCACGTCACCACTCCACAGCCGAACCTCAACCCCCTGCCGCAAGCGGAACTCCACCGAACCGGGGACGATCCGCCCACACCCCCGAACCACACCCGCCCGGTACCTCC